>JAPUDQ010000013.1 GCA_027493025.1 Candidatus Saccharimonadota bacterium
GTTTGTAGCGTACCAGATGAAATTAGTTATGTTGCGTTGGGTTTTAGAGAGTAAGGGTATTGCTTACCTATCGTAAGTGAACCTTAAATGAATTATTGAAAATCTTAGGCACAACCAAGATTGCATAAAAAGGAGGCGAAAATCCTAACTAACCACAGTGTGGATTTTTCGTTATTCATTTACTTTTATCAATCTAACGTTGTGCCTTTTGTTTGGGCACAAAAGAAAGGAATAGTGCCCCCATGGCTACTATTAGTGGAAAGTTGCAGATTCGGCAACTCAAAATAAGCGAGTTGAAGCCAAGCGAGTATAACCCTCGTAAGTGGAGCGACGAGCAGATGCAGAAGCTCTGCGAAAGCATTGAGAAGTATGGCGTTGTGGATCCACTCATCGTCAATGCTTACAGTCCGAGACAAAACGTTGTCATTGGAGGCAATATGCGCCTACAAGCCATGCAGAACCTCGGCTTCAACGAAGTGCCAATTGTCTACATATCTCTCGATGAGGCGAAGGAGCGTGACTTAAATGTGCGCCTCAATCATACTGGCGGCGACTGGGATTATGACCTGCTAAAAGAGTTCGACGAGAGCCTCCTTGCTGATATCGGATTTGATTCCGAAGAGATCGACGAAATCTTTGACATAGAAGATATGGACGAGAAAAACTCTTTTGACCTAAAGAAAGAGTTGAAAAAACTTGATATAAAAACAGTATCTGTTCAAAAGGGTGATATTTATCAGCTGGGTGATTCGCGGCTTATGTGCGGAGATTCAACTGTTGTGGAGGATTTTCAAAAGCTCATGGGAGACAAAAAGGCCGACATGTGCATGACAGATCCTCCTTATATCCTTGATTATCTTCATGCAAAGCGCGGCGGCAAGCCAGTCAAGGGCTTCGGGTCAAAACAAGATAGGATATACCTCGAAACAGAAAGCCTACCCGATAATTTCACCGAACTATGGATGGACAATGTTGCCAGACATTCACAAACAGACTTCTCCATCATCTGCTACGAGAACTGGAAGAATCTGCGCATCATATGGGAAGAAATGGAAAAGCACTGGAAGGTTAAGAATATGATTGTCTGGCACCTGCCAAACCGACATCAGGGATTTAGTGCAAAGTACAAGTTCTTCAGTAAACACGATATCGCTATGGTTGGTGGTTCGGGTGACGTAAAGTACAACACCGATGAAGAGGAAGGTCCACTGCAAGAGTTGTACGAAACAGCCCTGTTTGCCATTTCAGGCAAACCGCAGTGGGAGGGTTATGAAAAGGGACAACGATACATGCCGACCGACTTCATTGAGTTCAATGCCAGCGACGAAAAACATTCCGGCCAGGGTGTGATATTTGGTACAAAGCCAATTGACATACTCATCCCCTACATCAAGGTACTGACGAAACGCAATGCGCTCGTGGTTGAGCCGTTCGGTGGCTCTGGTAGTACGCTCATTGCGTCTACCAAACTGAATCGTAGGTGTTTCATCATGGAAAAGGTGCCGACCTACGCAGAGGTGATCATGAAGCGCTGGGAGAACGAAACCGGCCTGAAGCGACAATTGATATCACAAGGTGCAGCTCATGAGGATATCGAAAGCGAGTAAGAAACAACTCCTCAAGCTGCTTGAGGAAAATCCGAATATACTGCGCGCCTGCAAAACAATCGGCATTGCTCGTAGCACACTTTACCGGTGGATGGAGAGCGACACGACTTTTCGTAATGCCGTACGCGACGCGCAGGAAATAGGGCAAGATACGATGAATGACTATGTGGAATCCAAACTGATAGAGAACGCTCGCAACGGCGTTCCAAGATCTATTGAATTTTATTTACGACACAACAGTCAGAAGTATGCATCGAACCGGGTAGAGAGCGAATACTTTGACAGACGTGGTGTAGGCCGTATGACGCATCTTCCTGTCGGCGTAGATTCAATGTATTTCAGTACGGACATCCAGGCACTGGACATGATGATTGAGAGGCTCCGTATCCGCCAAGAGCTTGAGACGGCGAAAATAGATGCTGGGATGTATGATCCGGATGCGCCGATTGATATTGAAGCTTTTGGCAGAGTATACGCAGAAGAATTTTATCGAGCGTTTCCAGGTGCTAAGGAAAAGATAGCCGAACAAAAACAAGAATATCGGACAAGGGTACATCGAGATGAGGCGCAAGGTAACTAGACTTTACCCACCCCTCGCGGTACCTTGTTACGTTACAGGAGAAAGGACATGAAATGAGCACAATAAAAGATATGTTGATGAAGCGAGAAGGCACAAGCTATCTGGGTAGCCTACTGGCCGGATACGAACAATTGGTTGCGCTATACGGCAAGCCGATACATGACCCCAGCGATCGCAAAACTGATTCGGAATGGGTGGTTGTAACGCCGTTTGGTATTGCCACAATTTATAACTACAAAGATGGCAGAAAATACTGCGAGAAAGATGGGTTAGATGTTGTCAGGATACGCGAATGGCATGTGGGTGGCGAGAACATTGACAGCTTCAGGCACATTCTCGAACAAATAGCGGCGGCGCCTAAGCGAGTTATTGATTGATATCGTAACTCTGCTGTATGAGTTTCATAGCATAGTCTAGGTCACTCATGGAACCAACTTCAATTTCGTAATCACCGTTGCCCCAGTGACCAACGTGCACTGGTGACTCAAGGTCACGAGCAAGACCCTCCGGGTCATCTATCGTCCCCGACCTTATATTAAGTGCTATCTTAAGCTTTGTCTTCTTGAAAACAATATCGACAAAGTTGCGCGTCGTTTTGTACGCAACATAAAGCTTCTTTGGCTCTTCGGAGATGTCCTTATCGATTGAAAGAATGCGCTCACGCAGCTCTTCAAATAGTTCCTTCGTCGTATCGTTTGCGAGCGCCAAGTGGCTTTCGAGTGAATATATTTCCTGCAACTTCTCAGGCTTCTTTTTGTCACCATTCATAACCCTCGCAACGTTATGAATCTTGACCTTTTGATAGTTCTCCGTATCCACTGTCAGCAAGCCGCTTTCATACAACTTATAGCGATAGAGCTCGATGTTGATTGGAGCAGGTCGGCAGTATCAGTGTCGAACTTGTTATAGCTTTCAGCCACGCATATTACCCGGGGAGAATCCCACTGGATCGCTCTTGTTACGCCTTTTAAACCACAGAGTTTTTCGAAGCTATCCTTATGATCAAGTAACCAGCGTAAATATGACAGGCCCTGGTTAATAACACTTTCATTGTGACCCTTTTTGTACTCAATAATGCACGGATTGCCTTCGTTGTCGATTCCGATAGTGTCCATTCGACCGCCGAAACTCGTTGAATATTCACTTGCAAGAAACGTAACGTTCAAAATCTCATCGAGACTGGCCTCAAATATATTCTGAATATCACGCTCTACGATCTTTTTACCATTGCGATCGATAAGTGGTTTAACCCGTTTGGCTGAATTTCCCGATACTGCATATAAACTCATAGATGCCTCCTATTGTATCACGTTATGCTAGACTTTACCTCTGTTACGCGGTACCTTGTACCTTGCAATGGAAAAGAACAAACAACTCACCTATTGTCTGTACGCTCGAAAAAGCTCAGAGAGTGACGAGCGACAGGCAATGTCAATCGATTCTCAAATTAACGAAATGCGCGCACTCGCAGAAGCAGAAGGCCTAAATGTAGTATGCGAAAAGCATGAAAGCCACTCGGCGAAAGACTCCGGACAGCGGCCACTATATAATGAGATGCTCGCAGAAATAGCAAGTGAGAAATATAATGCAATTCTCACATGGGCGCCAGATCGACTAAGCCGCAATGCTGGTGACCTTGGATCAATTGTTGATCTCATGGATCAGCACAAACTGCTGCACATCCGCACTTACTCACAAACCTTCACGAATAGTCCAAACGAAAAGTTTTTGCTGATGATTCTTTGCTCGCAGGCCAAGCTCGAGAACGATAATAAAAGTATAAACGTGAAGCGAGGCATAAGAACAAAGTGTGAAATGGGGTGGCGACCGGGTACAGCACCGCTCGGGTATATCAACAGATCATTCGGGGGAGTTACAGATATCATCCCCGACCCTGAACGCGCTGAAATCATCACAGAGATGTTCCATAAAGCGGCACAGGGCTGGAGCGGGCGGAAATTGAAAGTATGGTTGGATTCGCAAAATATAACGACCCGCACCGGAAAGTCGGTACCGCTCAGTAGCATACTCGCCATGCTCATTAACCCCTTCTACTACGGCAGGTTTCAATACCCAGAAGGTCCGGAGAATCCCTGGTACAATGGAGCGCACAAGCCGCTTGTCACAAAAGAGTTGTGGGATGAAGTGCAACAATCGCGAGGAACGTATTGTGGTCAATGGGGTACAAAAACATTCGCCTTTCGAGGACTACTAAAATGTGGGCAGTGCGGATCGGAAATGACTGCACAGGAAAAAATAAAACTCATCAAGAAAACAGGTGCATACAAACGCTTTGTATACTACAACTGCACTCGTAAGATAAATCCGAAATGCACCGAGAGATACCTCAACCAAGACGTCGTCTGTGAACTGCTTGAGGATTTCATCGTCAAACATCCTCGAAGCCTTCATGTTAGTGCTAAGCTACAGGGGAAAATCGAAAAACATCACATGATATCTCGCAGCGTGCTAACACAGCATGGGGTCGAGGTCACACTTGCTTCACCACTTGTCGAATACTCGCGCTACGTGCTTCGCGATGGGACTGAGACAGAAAAGACTGCGTTCGCGGGCGGCATTCATGACAAGATTGCCATAAAGAACGGCATTCTAAAAGTCACCTAGCTCGTATAGGTAAGGGTGACCCACAGAAAGTCTTGCCCATTAAGCGCCTGATACTGGTACGATGCATCGCCATTATCGCTAGACATCAGCTCGCCGAGAAACCTAGCTGATGCATTAAGTAGTTCGTACTTTTCGCCCTGAGTCAGACCCTTCGCCTTTGCCGGTTGGTTAATATCGACAAGTTTCTTCATTATGACTTCCCGATAAACGGCAAATGACGAGCAGTCTTTTGCGGCAAGAATATAGCCCCACGTTGATGGGCTGAACTTCTTGTGGGGAGCGAATGAATTCGATATATTGTTGGCTGTATCAATTGCTTCACTTACATCACTGGGCTTTGTGCTCCAGACAATATCTAGTATCTGGTTACCGTAAGGTAATTCCGCAAGTGACGTAAGGTCGTCCATGTCAATCCAGTGAGTGAAATTACTTTTGTTTGAGTTGCTGTTAATAATCGAGATAAAATTCGCGACATTTGCTCGACTAATGTCGCTAAAGTCTGCAAGCTGTGCGTTGAGTGATGGCAATATAGCCCACTTGTACTGTTCGTCCCATAACCCGGCGTCATTCGAATCACGTCGAGTATAGTAGTTGTCTTTATGTGTTTCGTAAAATGCGCGTAGCGCAACTTTATTGATCTCCACGATTGCTCCTTGCCCACTCCATAAATTCGTCAAAGGCGGCAGTGATCATATCAACATATCGCGGCATCCCCGCGGCAGAAATACTTGGGAATTTATGCGTCAGCTCTTCGTCAGATAGTGATGTTACTGAATCAAGAGGTTGCCCCACGAGGTGTTTTGCAAGCACATCACGCAAATGTCGACGTGCCTCAGGATATTGATCGAGATGTCCGTAGTTAATGCGGATATAGCCATCAAGCGAAACGGTTACAAAAGAACGATTGAAAAGCTCCGGAAATGATGGACTGAACGTGCCGTAAATTGATGCTGTTCCCCAGCTGAATTGTGCGCCCTGCGCTTTCGCCCAATCCCACAACTTATGAACAACCTCGCTCTGCGCTTCGCTTACAAGCGTCCTGTCGGTATCAACGACCCTGAAGAACTCCGCTTCATTCCACTGTCTGCGTATTGCCGACTTATTCGCAACCGTCTTCTTCACTTCTGTACCATATAGTTTCGGGATGACTATCTCGAATTGATCATGTTTGTAGTATTCAAAATCTACTGCGTAAATATCAAACTTACTGTTCTGATTCACGTAGAGGATAAGATCTTTGAGACGTTCATCAAGCGAATCCATAAGGACAACAAATTTGATATTACCTTCGGCAAGGTTGTCTTTGATCGTAAGCAAATTATCCGATGCGTCATCTAGTGAAAAGAATGCCTGATACTTATCTTTGAATGTAGCTTCGAACTGCTTCTGTGTGTGAGCATCAAGTTGAGCGATGAATGTATCAAAGTCGGTTGCGTGTCGCCACATTGAAGCACCGTAGTCGAGCGCTTGTGCAACAACCGTCCTTTTATCTGGGTTTTTGAATAGCTTCGTTTCAATAATGTAGATGTTGCCGCTTGCATCAAAGCCAAGTGCATCAATAGGGCCACTCTGTGTCCCAAACTCGCGCGCCGCAACAAAGAGTCGCGCATCTGCGTCAATATCGTATATAGGAATAACCTCGGGGTTATTAATAACGTATTCCTGAAGATTATCCTCAAGGTTGAACCCCGATTCTTCGATACGTCGCGCGTTTTGGTTGTTCTGAGATACTATTATTGCCATACTTTTCTCCGTATGGCTGTCGATAAATAAAAGGACAGCCACTGGCTGTCTAGACCTAAACAACAAAGCTCGCGCTCGGCTGATTATTTGTGGCTGCCCGTTTGTAAGCACGAACAGTCCGCAAATGGACCAGCTTGTTGTTTAAATCTAGACCCTTCAATAATAGCATAAAAATCACCTTCTGAGCGCGTTATTCTCGAGGTCAAAGCGTTCCGGTCATGGAACCCGGTCGGGTATTGCGCTACTCAACAGTTATACGGGAGCCCGGTCGGGTTTAGGACTAAATATCAGAGGTGAACACGAAAAAACCGCCCTTTCGGACGGTTCTTTCGGTTTGGTGTTTATTGATGATCTTAATCATCTCTGACTAGCTGAAGAGGTAAATCCTCCTGTCGGTCATAGAAACCGGTCGGGGTATTTGCCTGCTCAGCTTGGCTCCGGGGGCGGGATTCGAACCCGCGACCAATTGATTAACAGTCAACTGCGCTACCGCTGCGCTACCCCGGAATAACCAGACCAAACGTAGTGCAGTTTGGTCTGTAAAGATGTAAGGTGCGACCGCACTATGTGGCGATAAATACAAATGTCATTTTACTGTTTTTTCTAGAGAGTGTAAAGAGTTAGGCAGGCGGCGCAAGTTCCTTATATCGCCCTAAGGCAAAATCCGCTTCTTTGATAAACCCCAAAATACGCAGTGTCTGGATGAGCGTCTGGATATCTTGGTAGCTCTGTTTAGTTGGTGCATCGGAGTACTCATCAATACGACGAGAGATTTGATCAATCAACCACTTTTGCTGCGTTTTCGTAACTGGCTTTATGGTATGCGGCATATTAGTACTATCGACAACAACGAGAGAACGGGCAGAATTATCTTTTTTTATCAAAAAACCCTTGGCGATTAAACCTTCGACGTGTGTCGATACTGTCGAAACTGATTTATAATTAAGGGCACGCATGATTTCTCGATAACTCGGCCCATAGCCATAGCCTTTGATGAACCCATCAATAAAGCTAAGGAGTTCTCTTTGCTTTTTGCTTGGACGATCGAATTGGTCCATGATCATATCTCCTTCCTTTTCGTGGTGATTCAAGCGTTATTGCATTATGACGTGACGGCGCAAATACCCAGAATTTGAGGCCCACATAACTCCATACTGTAAAAAATAAACCACCCAATACTTGCGCCTGATATACATTCAGGCCAAATTTACCACATACATGCACAATTGCAATGTTGATAAAGAAATTTAGGATTGTAAATACTATAAATCGTATAAGATCACGGTAGCCTTTTCGTTGATGAGTTTTTACAGTAAAGACCCATTGTCGGTCAAGCAAGTAATACGCGACATTGCTTATCAGACTCGCCACAACAAATGCATGGAATTCCTGTATATGAACCATCTTGCTAAAAAAATAGGTGCCGCCCATTGTCCCAAAGAACAAGACGTTACCCGCGATTTGCAGTTTCACAAACTCTATAAAACGTTTCCAGAGTTTTTGTTTTTGCCTTTTTTTCATGCTTATGTTTCATGATACTGTATTTTTTGATCTACGGCTATCATAAAACCCAAGTAATAATCCTGCTAAGCCCCAGTACGTTACACTCACTGCTATATCTGCCCACACATGGAGTAACATCCCGATTGCTACAAGACCAATCCCGGAGAGCGTTAAACCGTAGGCTAGTCTCGATCGTTTTGTGATTTTATATAACGCCAACCATATGACCCCGAACATACCACACCAGGCAACAAGCCCCACAACACCTATTTCTTCAGCAATCTGCACATAATGATTTTCGCTGATCTTGGGCTCTGGACCATACATAGAACCCGGTCCGGCACAACCAAGTCCACAACCTACTGGATTAGCTGCGATCCGACGTATACCAGCTTCGGTCGCTAGATAATGCTGGTCTGTAGAGCCTTCGGTGAGATGAGAATCGGTCGGACTAGAGTGAAAAATCGCCAAACGTACGGCTGGAACATTCATCGCTGCCACTAGTCCAATCCCAGCCAAAAGTATAGTTCCAAGTGCCATCAAACGATAGCGAGGCTTTTGCCATATGAGCACCCTATACTGACGCCACACATGAACCCCGATCATCAATGCAGCCGCTATCCATGCGCTGCGTGATCCTGACAGTATAATCCCAAGAAGTGTAACTGCTTCTATACTATAGCGTAGTCGTTTTCCCCATATTGGCGTTAACGATAATCCAAGAGGAATAAGCAGCCACGCTGCATAGTCATTTGGTCCTCTCGTAGTCGCAAAGGCGCGTTTTGCATCTGGATTCTCGTCTATCACCATAACTGGCGAAATAGTTTCACCTTTTTTATAACCAAATTGTGTCAAAAAATCAGCTGGAATAACCGCTACCTGTAGGATGCCTATGATGCCCAGTCCGAGCGCCATAGCACCGAGCCATTTTATCGCCCATGCTCGCCAGAAAAAAAGAGGATTCAAAGAAATCGTCACATATCCAATCAAAAACACCGCGATATATCGCAAGCCAAATGCTAAACCAGCAGCTATTTGCTGCGTGTTTGCTTGCGTAAAAATCATCGTTGCTAAAAGAGAAAATAATGTATATAACAACACAGCTACAACAATAGGCCGACGTACTATTTCTTTAGAACGACTCCAATCAATGAGCGACCAACCGACAACAACAATAGCCAATACTCCGATAGCAATATCAAGCAGTGACTTCCAAAGCCATAACGGCCCAATCGCTGTTCCTCCCCAAGTTGATATAAATCCCCATAGTGGCGTAAGCAATATAATAACAAGTAAGCTAAAGACTACAGAGCGGCTAAAGCGTGGGTGGTACTGTTGTATCATCACCTCTAATGGTACAATTAAAAGTACTAATTATGCCAGTCAAAACTGTCCGCATGTATACTCTCGCGCTTATCGCCGCTGATGTGTTGGCGTTTTTAGCCGCATTTACCATTGCCTATATCGTTCGCGTTCAATACGACCCACGTCCACTTGCAAATCAAATCTATGCCTGGGACTTTTTTCAGACCTTTATTACCCTCGTACCATTCTGGCTCATATCATTTTGGGGATTCGGGCTGTATAGCCCACATGTCTATACCAAACGACTCACCGAATACGGCAAGCTTCTCATTGCCTCTATCGTAGGAATCTTAATAGTTATCGGCTACGCTTTTATCGTCGATACGCCTGTTTTTCCTGCCCGCTTAGTGCCGCTATACGCGGCTGGGATTGTCTTTATACTGCTCGTGCTATTCCGCGAGATTCTTAGACAAATACACGATCTTCTTTATGTCTACAATGTTGGTACACAGCGAGTGCTCATTATCGGAAATAATGCCGCGACAGCTGATATTGCCCGCAGTCTTGCCGTTACCAGTCGGTCCGGTTTTCGTGTCGTTGCCATTGCAGGTAAGGCTCCAAAAAATACCTCAGCCACGGTCTATAAAACAGTTGAATCAGCCCTTAATGATCTCGATCTTCTTGAAGTCGACAGCATCATCCAAACCAATCTCTATGATGATGCTGAGCGCAATATGAAAATTATGGGAGCCGCCCAAGAACGGCACATCCAATACAGTTTCATTCCCGGAGAGGCCGAATTCTATTCCGGCAAAAATCGCGTAGATGTCTTTCTGGGCTATCCAATGATCAACGTTTATCAAACACCGCTGATCGGCTGGGGAGAGGTCGTTAAGCAGGTTTTCGATACTATCATTGTCATATTGACGGCCCCACTATGGCTATCTGCATTACTTTTCATTTCTCTTCTGCAAGCTCTTTTTAATCCCGGACCACTTTTCTACAAAAGCCAACGCTTAACGAAACACAGTCGACAATTTGGACTCTACAAATTCCGCAGCATGGATGCTCGATACGGCAAAAAATACGCGGTTGACGAATTTCGGGAAATGGGCAGGGAGGACCTTGTCAAAGAATACGAGCGGGATTTCAAAGTCGAGAACGATCCGCGCATAACTCCTTTTGGAAACTTTCTGCGCAAATCGTCGCTTGATGAGTTACCGCAGATCATTAATGTCCTAAAAGGTGATATTAGTCTTGTTGGCCCTCGGCCGATTCCCGCCAAAGAACTCGAAGCAAAATTCAGCAAAAAGCGTGGTGCGCTTCTCCATGAAGTCCGTGGTGGTATCACTGGGCTCTGGCAAGTATCAGGCCGCAATGACATCGACACCGAAACTCGCATTAAACTTGAGCTCTATTACGTTCAAAACTGGAGTTTCTGGCTTGACATAAAAATCCTGCTCAAAACAATTCTTGTTGTCCTAAGAAAAACTGGGGCACGCTAATGGCACAGCCCAAGATTGCTATTGTCCACGACTGGCTCACCAACTTGGGCGGTGCAGAGCGGGTGGTCTTTGCTCTGCACGAAGCATTTCCGGATGCACCGATCTACACTTCTGTTTACGAGCATGACAAGCTCCTCGATACCCACACCAAAGGTCTTGATATTCGCACCACTTGGTTACAAAAACTCCCTAGGCCGCTCCGAAAACTTCACAAGTTTTTTCCTATCCTTCGCGTTAAAGCCTTTCGAGATCTTGATCTTAGTGAGTTCGATATCATCATTAGCAGCAGTAGCGCAGAGAGCAAACAAGTTCGCAAATCACGACCAGATCAAGTCCATATTTGTTATTGTCACACCCCGATACGGTATTACTGGAACGGCTATGAACAATATAAAAAAGATCCTGGTTTTGGTACGTTAAATTGGCTCATACGACTCGCAATGCCCATTATGATACCACCGCTTCGGCGTGCTGATTTTGCAGCCGCACAAGCCGTGGATGTCTTTATCGCTAATTCCTCCGAGGTGCAAAAACGCATCAAGAAATACTACAAAAAGCCTAGTACAATCATCCACCCACCAATCGAAGTTGACCGTTTCACTGCTCATAGCCAACCCTTAAAAAGGCGTACCTACTATCTCGCCCATGGTCGACAAGTTCCCTATAAACGGATTGATCTTGCCGTCAAAGCCTGCTCAGCGCTTGATCTTCCCCTTGTCGTCAGTGGTGGTGGACCTGATCATGCGCGGCTGAAATCTATCGCTGGCCCAACCGTTACCTTTGAACATTTCCCAACAGACGCGAGGGTAAATGAACTTTTTGGGAGTGCAAAAGGATATATCTTTCCTGCTGAAGAAGATTTCGGCATTGTCATGGCAGAGGCGTTATCGGCTGGAACTCCAGTGATTGCGTACGGAAAAGGTGGGGCTCAAGATATTGTTAATAACGGCGAGGCTGGCATTGTATTTACACAACAAACTCCTAACTCTTTGATTGCCGCGCTCCACATTTTTGAAAAACAAACCTTTCAACCAGCCGCCATGCAACGCATTGCAAAGCGATTTCATAAAACTCTGTTCATCCAAAAAATCCGCAAAATCGTCAACGATAACTCTTAGGAGGTCACAATGACTATATTACTTACTGGTGGAGCAGGCTACATAGGCAGCCATACGGCAGTTGAACTAATCGAGTCAGGACACACCGTAATCATTGCAGATAATTTTTCAAACAGCTCGGAGGAGTCGGTTAATCGTATAGAGAAAATTACCGGCACTCGACCGAAACTTCATGTTGTCGATGTCTGTAACCGCAGCGAGCTTGAGCCAATATTTCAGCAACACCATATTGATGGCGTCATCCATTTTGCTGGCCTCAAAGCTGTCGGAGAATCTGTCGAAAAACCGCTTGAATATTATAGTGACAATCTCATATCTACCCTAGTTATACTCAAGACAATGGCCACTCATAAGTTAAAACGGATCGTCTTTAGTTCATCTGCAACTGTCTACGGCACGCCATCTGAACTGCCGCTCGTAGAAACCAGTACTGTCGGCATCGGTATTACCAACCCGTATGGTTGGAGCAAATTTATGAATGAGCAGATACTGCGCGATGCAAGCGTTGCGGATACTATGCTCGAAGCAACTATCCTACGCTACTTCAATCCTATTGGTGCACATGAGAGTGGGCAAATAGGTGAAGATCCGAGTGGAATTCCTCTCAATATTCTACCTTACATCGCCCAAACAGCCGTGGGTAAACGTGAATATGTTACGGTATTTGGCAATGACTATGATACTCCCGATGGGTCTGGCGTACGCGACTATATTCATATTGTCGATCTCGCTCGTGGGCACATTGCCGCTTTAGAACACTCTCATGCTGGCTGCACTGTGTATAATCTTGGATCAGGACAGGGGACTTCAGTATTAGAACTAATCGATTCTTTTTCCAAAGCCTGTGGTCACGAAATACCATACAAAATCGGACCTCGACGACCCGGAGATATCGCGTCATGCTACGCGAAGGTAGATAAAGCCAATCAAGAACTCAACTGGCATGCCGAAAAAACCATCGATGACGCATGCAAAGATTCCTGGCGATGGCAATCCCAGAATCCGAACGGATATAACAAAAGTTAGCTCTCCATACCCATTGCTTGGTTGATACGAGTCGATGAGTCCGGCTTTCCTTCGCCTGCATCAAACCTCATCTCAATACTATACTTTTCACATATATCAGTCTCAGGTATGACTTTTGTAGAATTACGGTCACCACCATTTGCGAATACAAGCACGTCATCAGGATATTTTTTCGCTAACATTTCTAGGGTATTAATCTGGGGTATTTCGCCAGAATCAAGTTGATAATCGTCGATAGATAACACCACCTCATCCACACCCTTTAACGCATTCATCAATCGCATGCGGTTTTGCTCATTTAGAATAATCTTACCTTTTTTAAACATTTGTTGTATGTCATTGTTGACCACAACTATTAGATAATCCCCCATTGTAGCAGCAGCCTCAATCATATCAAGATGACCACCATGTAAAGGGTTAAAATATCCACTAACTATTATTCGTTTCATATCTACTCCTTGTGTATTCATTGTATACTATACATATGACCAAACTTCTCGTAACAGGCGGTGCAGGGTTTATCGGGGCAAACTTTGTACATTACACTGTTAAACACCATCCCGATTATGATATCACTGTTGTTGACAAGCTCACCTATGCCGGCAACCTTACCAATCTCGAAGAAAGCAAAGACCACATCACCTTTGTCCAAGGCGACATCTGCAATAAAGAATTAATGGACCAGCTGGTTAGCGAGACGGATATCGTCGTTCACTTTGCCGCCGAATCGCACAACGACAACTCACTGCGTAACCCATGGCCATTTGTTGAGACCAATATCATCGGCACCTATACCATCCTTGAGGCTGTTCGCAAATATAACAAACGTCTTCACCATATCTCGACCGACGAAGTCTTTGGTGACCTTGAACTCGATGACCCCAATCGCTTTACTGAAACAACACCCTACAACCCTTCCAGTCCGTACTCTAGCACAAAAGCTGGCTCTGACCACCTCGTACGGGCGTGGATACGCAGCTTTGGCATAGAAGCAACTATCTCTAACTGCTCAAACAATTACGGGCCATACCAGCATATCGAGAAGTTTATCCCTCGGCAAATCACCAATATCCTCTCAGACATCAAACCAAAGCTTTACGGTACTGGTGAGCAAGTCCGCGACTGGATACACGTTGATGACCATAACTCGGCCGTTCATCTCATACTTGAGAAAGGCAAGATCGGCGAAACCTATATCATTGGCGCCGATAACGACCACGTCAACAACAAAATGGTCATCGAGCTCATCTGTGAACTAATGACTAAAGGTAAAGACTGGTACGAACACGTCAATGACCGCCCAGGCCATGACATGCGTTACGCTATGGATTCCTCAAAACTTCGCCGCGAGCTTGGCTGGCAACCACAATACACCGACAATCAAACTGGCATGCGCAACGGTCTTCTCCAGACAATTGACTGGTACACGACACACCGCAACTGGTGGGAAGCACAAAAATCTGAGGTAGAAGCAGCCTATGCCAAACAAGGGCAGTAGTGTATGGAAATAAACTTTTGCCGCCGCTGCGGACACCCCCTCTATGCCGACGGCCTAAATTCATTTTCCTGCCAAAATAACCACACCCTATATCGTAATCCACTCCCGACCGTCGGTATTTTTATTCTTAACGGTAACGGTCAAGTATTCTTAGCAAAACGCGCCATTGAGCCCAGACAAGGAGAGTTTGATACGATCGGTGGCTTTGTTGATGGAGAGGAGTCTTTTGAACAGACGGCTACACGAGAAATTAGAGAAGAAACAGGGCTGACACCTGACCAATTTAGTGAGTTTACGTATTTATGCAGTGCAATAGGCAACTACCCCTACCAGGATGAAACTCTACTCGTTCTTACGGTTTTTTACACTATAACTCTTGTTGACCAAAATACGCTGTTAACCCCCCATGATGACGTCGCCGAGATAGTTACCTGTGACGTACACGCTCTGAATACATTACCATGCACCGCACCAGACGTTCGAGCTGCTATGCATACCCTCCAACTTCAGTACAAAAATTAATGATTTAATGTATATCACCACTTCTTGGGTTGTCTAGTTGTTACTCATGGCTGAATAGTACTATACTAGACCTATCAACCAAAGGAGTGAGGATGAGTTTTGACCCTAGTACATGCAATGACTTGACTGTCAAAGAAGCGCCGATTCCTGGCCTTTATATAGTCATTTTGCCAGTTCATGGCGATAATCGAGGATGGTTCAAAGAGAGCTACCAAAAAGAAAAAATGGAAGCACTTGGTCTGCCCTCCTTTGATATCGTTCAAAACAATATCAGTTTTAATGATAAGCGGGGCGCAACCCGAGGGCTGCATGCCGAACCATGGGAGAAGTTTGTCTCTGTAGCTAACGGATCGGTTTTTGGTGCCTGGTGTGATCTCCGTGCCGGTGACAGCTTCGGAAAAACTTTTTCAATCGAGATTAACCCTGGCGTTGCCGTCTTTGTACCGCGCGGAGTTGCCAATGGCTACCAAACACTCGAAGATAACGTTACCTACACCTACTTAGTAAATGACCATTGGTCACCGGAAGCAAAATACACCTTCGTCAACCTGTTTGATCCGCAGCTTAATATTCCGTGGCCGATCGCAAAGGACGAGGCAACAGTTTCCGATAAAGACCTCGCACACCCAATGCTTGCTGACGTAACGCCGATGGAGGTTTAGTATGGATGATCATAAAATTTTTATCATTGGGGCAAATGGTCAGCTGGGCACCGCCCTTCGTGATAAATACCCACACGCACAATACGCCGATCAAAAAGAGCTCGATATAACAAACCGTGAATCAGTCGAATCATTTGACTGGTCGGGTATCGATACAGTCATCAATGCTGCCGCATGGACAAATGTCGATGGTGCAGAGACCCATGACGGGAGGGTTGGCGCATGGAAAGTAAATGCAACAGCTGTCGCTAACCTCGTCCAGGTCGCCCAAAAAAACAATCTAACACTTGTCCATATTTCTAGTGACTACGTCTTTGACGGTACGAATGAACCTCATAAAGAGGATGAACCATATAGTCCTCTGAGCGTATATGGCGCCTCAAAAGCCGCTGGTGATATCGTAGTAAGCATTCTCCCCACACATTATCTCCTACGAACTACATGGGTCATTGGGGAAGGAAAAAACTTTGTCCGAACCATGCTTGGGCTTGCAGAGAAGGGTATTTCACCAACCGTCGTTGCTGATCAAATCGGACGGCTGACGTTCACGAGTGAACTTATCCGTGCCATTGATCACTTACTTTCATCGCAAGCTCCCTATGGTACCTATAACGTTACTAATGATGGCCCACTGGCGAGCTGGGCCGAGATTACTCGACAAATTTTCTCATTGGCCGGATACAATAACTTAACCGTTACCGATACGACAACCGCCGAGTACTTTGCGGGGAAAGAGGGAATAGCTCCGCGCCCCCTTGGTAGTGATATGTCGCTCGCAAAATTACAGAGCACCGGCTTCACGAGCCGAAGCTGGGCTGACGACCTCAAACAATATACTACGAAGGAAAAGGAGGAACGATCATGAAAGGCATTATTCTAGCGGGCGGCTCTGGCACTCGGCTCTGGCCAATCACGAAAGCAATCAGCAAACAGCTGATGCCAATCTATGATAAACCAATGATTTACTACCCTTTAACAACCCTTATGCAGTCTGGCATCCGTGAGATATTAATCATTACAACCCCAGAAGATAAAGCGGGTTTTCAGCGGTTACTTGGGGACGGCTCCCAATGGGGAATAGAGATAACCTACGCAGCCCAACCGTCACCTGAAGGACTTGCCCAAGCATTTATTATTGGTGAGAAATTTATCGGTAACGATAAGGTCTGTCTCGTGCTGGGCGACAACATTTTCTATGGCAATACGCTCGACCACTCCCTCCAAGCATCGACCGACCCTAGCGGCGGTATCGTCTTTGGCTACAAGGTATCCGATCCCGAACGCTATGGTGTCGTAGAGTTCGACGAAAACATGAACGCAATATCTATCGAGGAGAAGCCGGAAAGACCCAAGTCAGGCTATGCAGTGCCTGGTCTCTATTATTATGATAATGATGTTATTGAAATCGCCAAGAATGTCCAGCCGAGCGATCGCGGCGAACTCGAAATCACGTCAATTAATATGGAATACCTACGCCGCGGCAAGCTAAAAGTTCAACCACTTGACGACGGCGATGTCTGGCTTGACACCGGGACAATCAACTCCTTGAATGATGCAACGGACTTTGTCCGAGTCATACAAACACGCACCGGCCAGATAATCGGCTCACCAGAAATGATTGCCTACGAACAGGGCTTTATTGACGCTACCAAACTCGCCGAACACGCCGAAGCCCTCAAAAAATCCGGCTATGGGAAATACCTGCTGCGCTAATATAGCTGGGCATTATCACCACAGATAACCTTACTCAACAACACTATGGCTACCTATAGCGAGCTGGGTGAGTCATGGGCGACTTCTTCACGATGGGTTGAGGATGAGACAGGTCATCAAGACAAGAGAGTGGGTGGATATATGGAGGTGTAGCCTTCTCTATGCCGATTGATATAAACCCGGTAGTACATCTGACGCAATGACAGTGCTCACGGCTTCTTTGAGTACCTGAGTCGGCTCTTGCTCCACTATTGCATCACTCCCGAGAAAATGCGCCACCATTTTCCGTTTCCCTTCGCCAAAACTATTTATAAATACCACATCCATACGGCGTATGAACACTGGTGTAATAGTGATACTTGTGACATCATCCTTTATATAGCCTACGACCAACTTCACGTCTTCACGTGCCGCCTCGCTACCAGGCAATATACCCCCGGTGTGATAGCCCGCCCCAATCCCGAACTGACCCACGACTATATCCGCTTCAGAAATTGCTTGCGATAAAACCCGATGATAACGTGCTGCGTCCTTCTCTACATCACCGTGATACTCAATCGGCTTGAGTGGTATATTGCCAAGTGGGAAGCCACCGTCAACAAGTGCTTGATAGTTAACCCCCGTATCTGCCAGGGGAGCAAGCTTATCATCCACCAAGTATGCCTGCACATTTTTGTGCCACCCCTGGCCGCAAATCGTGTGGGCGGCGGCAATAGCAATCGGAATTGATGATCCACCTGATATCATCCACAGTATGGATTTGTGAGCTCCGTTCATCTCTATGATGATCTGTGCCAGTTTAGTAGCTACTTTTGTAGTACTAGTATGGATTTGTCTCATTACCATGCCTCGCAATAATCTTTAAGTAAAACACTGGTGCGGTATTTATAGTTTATTTTAGCATGAGACCATCACCATTACTTTGCGCATTTTAGTGTGTAAGTTATCATTTATACATGAGCAGACCTAAAATATTAGTAGCAATTCCAGCTTACAACTGCGAAAAGCAAATCGGACGAGTTCTTACAGGGTTCGACGATGCTCTTTTGGCTCGTGTCGATAAGGTCCTTGTCATCGACAATATTAGTAGTGACAGTACCGTCGCAGCCGCACAAAGGGCTGCACGGCAAATCGGCAGCGACAAAATCGAAGTCTGGCAAAACAAGGGTAATTATAACCTTGGAGGCACCCACAAGGTAGCCTTTCTTACGGGCGAAAAGATGGGAATGGACTACGTAGCTATCCTGCACGGGGATGACCAGGCGAAAACTAAGGAGCTTAGCCGTTTGATCGATGTAGCCGAGAAGCACCCCTCTATCGGCGCAATACTAGGATGTCGGTTCATGAAGGAGTCCAAGCTGACAGGCTATAGTTGGCAAAGAGTTTGGGGAAATCGCGCTATCAATCTTGCCTACAGTATCATTGTGGCCCGCCCAAGCAAAGACTTAGGATCAGGACTTAATCTCTTCAGGCTGTCAGATCTTGCCGACCATCGCTATCTTGGCTTTGGAGACACTATTACCTTCAACATTGATCTCCTGCTGGATTATTTCCAAAAAAAAACCTCCCTCAAGTTCGTCCCAATATCATGGCGTGAGGTAGACCAAATCAGCAACGCCCGCAACTTCAAAGTTGGCAGCACTGCCATCAAGAAATTGTTCAATTGGCGTTTTAACTATGTCAAATTCGCCCACCACACCGCTGACGAGTACCGGTCAGGACCAGCCAAATGAGGCCCCTTGCTATTCTAATGCCTATGGCCGGCCTTGGTTCCCGCTTCGTCAAGGCTGGCTATACCACCCCTAAACCGCTCATTGAGGTTGATCGGATGCCGATGTTCCTCAAGGCTCTATCAAGCATAGACGATATTACTACTACAAAAAACTATCACTTTGTCATCCGACAGGAGCATGTCGATACGCAGCAACTTGATATACTTATCAAAAATGCGCTACCAGATGCCAAGATCACAGTATTACCTAAGATGACAGATGGTTCGGCAGAGACCGCATATGCAGGCGCTAAATTTATCCCTGATAACAATGGCTTAATTGTCATGGATTGTGACTTGTGGTTCCAAAGTAAAAGCTATAACAACATGGTGGCTGCATCACTTTCTGGTGCGTCTGATATTGCTGGAGGGCTCATCACCTTCGAGAGCGACAATCCGCGCTATAGCTACGCGAGGCTTGACAAGAATAATATGGTCATAGAGACCGCCGAAAAACGAGTTATCTCAAACCACGCCATTACAGGAGCTTACTTCTTTGCGCGCGCGGACATTTTTACTGAGGCGGCTCAAAATCTCTTGAGCCATCCTGTCAGCAACACGATGCCTGAATATTACCTTTCTTTATTGTATAATATCATCCTAGATGAAGGTAAAAAAATTCAAGCGTCGTTCGTCGACGAATATGTGTCATTCGGCACCCCCGAAGAATTCGATGATTACAAAAAACAAGATAAGTCAAAGCGATAAGTATAATTGTCAAACGTCTAGCGTGTAACGTGTAATATACCTGTCAGGTAATCCGACACGAGTGCAAATAATCCTGCGGAAGCATACCGTAAACTCGCCCGTAGATACGAGATTAGCTCAGAAAACAGGTACGTACAGATGACCATTCGAAGATAGTGATATACTCTACTGCACGTATTATGGGTAATGTAACCCTACTGGTACAAATCCATCCCAAAGGAGGACAATATGGATAT
>JAPUDQ010000014.1 GCA_027493025.1 Candidatus Saccharimonadota bacterium
ATGTCCATCACTATGCTCCTTTCGATGGACTTGTACCAAGTGGTTTAGATTACCCATGATGAAAATATTGAGATAATAGCAGATTTATTCTATACTTGAAAAATCCTACTCCCAAGCAGCAAAGGAAGCACCATGCAGCTAGAACGTACGTTCATGAGTCCCACCGCAATGCGTGACGCGAAAGCAGCTGCCGACAAGCTCGAATCTCATGGCTTTGAAATAGTCTCCATTACCGGGCATCGGATGCGAGCGACCTTGATCGTCACTACCCCAAAACGTGGCGTCGCCGATGATGCTGCAACATCTGTAGCCCAGAAGATTGCTGGCGGATTCCTGAATTCCTGGAAGTTGCGGCCATGAGTCATCGTGACGACCCCATCATCCGAACTTTCTTTGGAAAAGATGCTCGTCGAAAGGCGAACAAGACTTCCAGAAAATACTTTTACCTTGGTCGTGATGTAACGATCTTCCACAAAGGAAAGCGCTGGGGTATCGATGCAGAAAGCACCGATCTCAAGAAGAGAGGGTAAATGATGAAAGGTATGTCGCTCGCTGATCCGCTTAATGCGGCATGGAGGGGCGGTAGTAGTTGGCGCGATCTGACAGCCACTACTGCGTGAGTAGATTTAGCCCCCGCGAACGCGGTTGTCTCCCTACCGGTGAGTCCCGCATCTTTCGCGGGGTTCACCATGCTATACGCTTAAGCTTAAAATAAGTTATGCGGGTTGTCGATCCATACTATAATTGCACTTCAGGATAAATACCTTTTGTCACCTCATCGACTTCGCGGCGCAGTTGCGGAAATGGCACGCCTTCACGGGCAGTGACGCCTTCGAGCGACCAAAAAATGCGCTCACTATAGCCAAGTCCACAAGCTGGCGGCATGCCATATTCGAGCGCCTCTACATAATCGATATCAAGCATTTGTGCCTCATCGTCCCCTGCATCTCGCATTGCTTGCTGCTCCATAAAGCGATGGAGCTGATCTTGCGGATCGTTCAGTTCACTAAACGCCTTACACATCTCAGAACCGCCAAAGACAAGATTGAATTGCTCCGTCAGCTTTTCATTCCCACGCTGAACCTTAGCGAGTGGCTGCATAAATACGGGGATATCAACTAAAAAGACTGGTCCCGCAAGCGACTTACGATACTTTTTCCATAACTTATCGAGACTGCGGATACGATTATCAGCCTTTTCTACCTCAAGTTTTTCTGCGCGAAGTTTTACCTGTATCTCCTCAATGCTGGACTCAAAGACATCGATTCCGTATTGTTCTTGGAGAACCGAAACAAAACTAATTCGTGAAAAATGCTCGTCGTCCACGCCGAAATCAACCGTTTGCCCGTTGGACAACGTAAAAACCCGTGTCCCCCACGTCTGATCACAAACAAACCGAATCATCCGCTCCGTGAGCTCCATACCCTTTTCCCAGTCAGCATAAGCCCAGTACCACTCCATTGCCATATGCTCCGGCAAATGCTCCTCAGTGTAATTCTCGTTGCGAAACCGCGGACCGAGGTCAAAGACCTTTTCAAACCCAGCAACCAGCAAGCGTTTTAGAGGCAACTCGTGTGAGATACGCAGATAAAAATCCTGATCAAGTGCGTCCATGCGGGTCACAAATGGATTAGCATCGGCCCCTCCAGCAGTATTTTCTAAAACCGTATTATTGATCTCTATAAACTCTTCGTTCTGTAAAAACTCACGGGTTGCTCGCCAGAACTTGCTGCGCCGAATAAATCGCTGCCGTACCTCCGGATTAACATTCATATCGACATAGCGTCGCCTAAGGCGTTGTTCTTTATCTGTAAAGCCCTCCTGAGCTGTCGGCATTGGTCGCAAGCTTTTGCTCAGCAGCCGAAACTCACGTGCATAGACTGAGATTTCCCCGGTTTGCGTTTTCATAACCTCACCAGTCGCCTCAACAAAATCCCCCGCGTCCAACAAGCTAATTTCTTCTGGGAGCACCAGCTGACTTTTGGTTCGATCGGCAGCCATAGGTGTCTCATCGCGGCGAATGAACAGCTGCAAAGTCATGCCTCCATCGTCTTTGAGTACAATAAATGCGAGCTTTCCAAATTTTCGGATAGAGACAATTCGCCCTGTAACGGTAACGGTTTTTCCTTCGAGTTCAGTAAACTGCTGATTGATCGTTTCGATATCATGTGACCGATATGTATCAGCCGGATATGGGTTTATACCGAGTTTCTTTATCTCGTCAAGTTTCCTAAGCCGCTCATCGCGCAATTCTTTTAGTGTCGCCATAGATATCCCTAGTATACCAGATACATACAACCGACTTACATCAGCTATATTTGATCCCTACACGTAGCTACTTATTTTACTTCTTTTACGTGGTAAGTCATTTCGCCTTTTGGTGTCGTAATCGTAACTGTTTCACCCTCTTTTTTACCCATGAGAGCAGCTCCGATCGGCGATTCGTTGCTGATTTTGCCCTCCAGCGGATCAGCCTCAACTGGTCCAACGATACGATAGGTTACTTCTTTATCATTTTCGAGTACGACCGTTGAGCCAACTTTGATCGTAGTGCTTTTGGTAGCTTTGATGATATCGGCATTTAGGAGAATTTCTTCAATCTCGGCAATCCGACTCTCTACCAGTCCTTGTTCTTCGCGTGCACTATCATACTCGGCATTTTCACTCAGATCACCATAGTCACGAGCATTGGCTATTTTCTCAGCTACCGAAGCGCGACGTCCTTTTAGTTCTTCAAGTTCTTTTTCTAGTTCGGTTTTACCCTCAAGGGTGATGTGATAGATTTTTTTAATCATAGTACTTACTCTTTTATATTATGCTTATAAACGGCCCGCTTATGCAGCGTGCCGTAGTCAATGCTGTTTTTAGACTTCCCTCTTAGAAACAGTGGCTATAGTTTAGCAAATAGTTCGTCATGCGTCAATAACTCTGCCTCGACCCCTTGACGCAATTTGTATTCAAATTGGTTATTTTTGATATGTTTTTCGCTGACCACAACTCGATGTGGGATACCGATTAGATCGGCATCGGCAAACTTTTCGCCTGGACGAAGATCGCGATCATCCCACAATACTTCAACACCCTTAGCTACCAGTGCATCGTAGAGCATCTGAGCCTGCCCTGCAACGTCTCCGATTTGGACAAGGTGAACCCGAAACGGCGCAATGTTATCTGGCCAGACCAATCCTTTATCATCTGCAAATAATTCGGCAATTAAGCCTACTAATCGACTGGGTCCTATCCCATAACTACCCATAAATACCTTCTCTCGCCTACCGTCTTCTGTGGTGTAAGTAAGATCAAGTGCATCAGAGAATTTTGTGCCAAGAGTAAAGATATTCCCTACCTCAACCGCCTTTTTTTCAACCAGCTCCTCTCTCGTGACTCCTAAATCAGCCAGAACCTCATCGGTGTAGACTTCCTCATTGATAGCAAGTCGTTTCTGTTCATGAACGTAGATTATATCTTCCCCTACTTCACTAACAGTTTGAAACTCATGGCTATATTTCGAGAAGCTCCCGCCGCTTGCAAATGTTTTATAGGTGATATCGCCTAAGCCAAGCCTATCATACACCCGATGATAGGCTTCGGTAATTTGCTCGTAAAATCTATTGTGGTCATCGACGTTTTTCGAGAATGAGTAGAGGTCTTTCATCCAAAATTCTCGTCCTCGCATAAGGCCACTCTTGCTTCGTAGCTCGTTACGAAATTTGATCTGAAACTGATATGGGTATACGGGCAAATCTTTGTAACTTGAGATATACGCCTTCATCACTCGGGTCAGTGGTTCTTCGTGAGTTGGAGCTAGGCCAAGCTCGCTGCCATTTGCAAGCTTTGTCTTGAACCAGACATCTATTACCTCCTCATTCCATCTGCCCGATGCCTCCCAAACATCTTTGGATTGCAAGGCGGTGAGGCTCAACTCCTGCCCTCCTACACTATCCATTTCTTCGCGAATGATCTGTATGACGTTATCAAGAACTCGTTTTCCAAGCGGAAGATAGGTATAAACCCCAGCCATTTCTTTGTAAATATAGCCCGCTCTACTTAATAGTTGGGCGTTTTTGGCGACCTCGTCAGCCGGAGCTTCACGGAGCGTCTTGGTAAAGAGTTGGGACATTTTCATAGTAAGCTCTATAGTACCTTGTTATTATCCGCCGAGCAACGTTATAATCCAAGGCGGCGCGAGAAACAGTACGGTATAGGCAATAAAATTTTTGAGCATATGAAGAAAAATTCCCGCCCAGATTGAGCCCGTACGTTCTCGTAAATAACACGCCACCATGCTTAGCATAAATGTATCCACCCCAACATTCCACTGGCGATGGGCGACACCAAACATGACACTGGTGATAACCGCAGCCACCCACCAGGGTATATAGCGGCGTAAACTTCCTTGCAAATACCCCCGAAAGATGAGTTCTTCCACCACTGGCGCACCAATAACAATAACAATAAACGCCGCGAGTTTATCAAGCCAAGGTCCAGTCGTTTCAAACCCAATTTGCTGCGTCTGCTGACCATTGAACCATGGAAAAAGGCCTGCAAAGACCGCGACGACGATGAGTGTTGCAATGAAATACCCCGCCCAGGCAATACCCGCGGTCACTACATCACGAATATTCGGCCATTTGGACATACCTAACAGCTCTTGGATTTGTTTGCGATTCATCCGACGAATCGCATACGGTTCTATCAGCAAAATAGCCAAACCGATGATATATACCAAGACATTCAAACTCATCAGAAACAGAGCAGATTTTGTATTTGCTGGCGTAAGTCCAAGTTGCCCCACGGCAGCCATAGCCACTAAACTAGCGATACCGCCCCCCAAAAAGAAGACCGATCCGACAGTCCATATAGGTAGCAACACTACCGCGCCTAGCTGTTGTAGCCGCTCATAGGTAGTCAATTTTTTCGCATTTTTTTTCATCAGAATAACTTCATAACATCCGCAATTGTTATAAGCGCAATCAACCCTAAGAGCACCAGCATGCCCATACCGACGATCGATTCTTCTTTGTCGCGGGTTAGTGGCCTTCCCATGGCCTTATAAAATGCCATCAGATACCATCGACCGCCGTCGAGTGCCGGTATCGGCAAGACATTCATGACCGCAAGTGTTAGAGATAAAACGGCCGTAATCAACAAAAGTGGCGTTAACCCCGCGCTAACCGCACCAGGCAGCAGATTAAAGACGATTCCAACCGGACCCGCCACGCTATTACCCGCATCACCGAGCTGGGCTGATGCTTTAGATCGCTCTGCGGCATTGAAGTTCATCATTCCTACCAGTCCAGAACCGAGTTTACCTACTAACCCTCCTAAACCTTTGAGCGTTTCCCAGCTCAGCTGTCCAGTGAGACCAACCCCAACAATAGGTGCCGACCATGTACTACGCAACGTTGTCTGATTTTGTTTGAAGACCACGCCCAGATATCCAACATTTTTTGCCTGATCGGATGTGTTAAGCGTTACGGGGGTTGATACCTCAACCTCATCACGTATATAATCAACCATGATCGTTTTACCAGCTCGTTGCTTTGTGACCTGTGGTGCTTTGGTGATATCTGCCGCCGAAGTATCGCCATCAATACGCGTAATGATATCGCCAGCTATAATCCCAGCTTTTTGGGCCGGTGATCCTGCCTTGACTGATTCAACCACTAACGGATGATTTGTCTCAACGACATCGGTTGCCAGATGAAACTGATTTGCCAGTAGTTTTGGCATACCCATAATAGCCAGGATCGTAAACAAAGCAACAGCCGTCAACCAGTTCATAGCAACACCCGCAAAAATAATTTTTGTTTTGGCTGCAAATGACGCCGCGCCATAGTCGCCTTTTTTGTTTGCTGCATCATACTCGCCCTTCAGTTTGACGAACCCGCCAATCGGCAACCAGTTGAGGCTATAGCGGACGTTGTCACCCAGAAAGCTCTTTTTGACGACCCAACTCTTCGCTTGAGGTAGGAAACCGACGCCGAATTCCTCTACCGTGACGCCGTTGCGCCGCGCCACGATTGCGTGGCCTAACTCATGAATCACCACAAGCAGCACCAAGATAAATAACCCTGCGATCACTGCCAAAATAAAGCCCAGATTTATCATGTACCCTCCAAGCCGCTCCTAGCGGCATTTCCCATCTTAAATTGTCATTATCTCTTTTTCTTTAGCCTTGAAAACCTCATCGATTTTAGCCTGAAAATCACGCATATCGTCATCGACACCTTTTTCAATAGCTTTGACATCATCTTCAGACAGTTCTTTGGCCTCTTTCATGCGCTTCGCTTCTTTTAGTGCGTCCTGGCGAATTGTGCGCATCGCAATCCGGCAGTCCTCGACTTTATCACCAAGTAACTTGACCATGTCACGTCGACGCTCTTCAGTTAGTGGCGGAACAGACACACGCACTAATCGGCCGTCATCACTAGGATTAAAGCCCATATCCCCGATTCGTATTGCATCTGATATTGCCTTGATATTACTCGGGTCAAACGGATTAACTTGAATTGTTTGCGGTTCGGGAGCCGTTACGTTGGCCACTTGATTAAGCGGCATACGAGTACCATAGGCTTCCACCGTTACACTTGCCAGCATATCAGGATGTGCCCGTCCAGTCCGTACTTTACCTAGCTCTTCTTGAAAATGCTCGAAGGCTTGATTCATTTTTTGCTCATACGGTTTGGTGTCAAACATGGTTCCTCGCTTTATTTGCTCTATACCGAACAGTATACCAAACATTTACTTTTCACGCTGGATAGCGGTCTAAGAAATATAGCCATTCCATAAAGTACTCTTTTATGCTAAAATATAGCGTAGTTATGAATCCACCGCTCTCAACGTCGCTGGCCTTACTCGACGCCGCACTCCAACCCTATGCAATTGATCTCGGTTCTATCCGTTCGTGTAACGGTGTGGTCGTATTTATGCGAGATAGGCATTACCGGGATCAGGCAGTCTGTATTGCTTCGGTAGCACCCGACATCGCCGACAAGCGACTTGAATTTGTCGAATCAGTCATCGAAGGACATCGAATTGACCTCACCTGTGCTGCGGTCGGTACGACCTTTGCGACAAAAGCTTCAAAGCTTCTGCCGAGTCGTCTCAATCCAGCTCATATTGTATGGGGCGTATATATTGCTTTGCCGAATAAACATGAAGCAGTTGTGCAATTATCGTTTGAAAAATCTGGCACCTTACCAACCCCCGCTACTCTTGAAAAAATCTGGAGTGACCACAAAGACGAAATCATTCACAGCCTCGAACCATTGAGCAGACTCTCTTGCGCCTCATTGGCTGATGAATGCCGTGCGCTCCCGCCAACCACGCCAAACGCAGTAGTTATGCGGTGGTCAATTGCAAATTCCGGCCAAAAAGCCTTGTCGCAGTATGGCAGTTTTCGACACTTTTTAACCTCATTTAAATACGCCGTCAAAGCACTCGTTGCCCATCATAATGGCTCTATCGCTACCGAATCGATCGATGGCCAGACTATTATTGTCCACTTTCCCGCTGCCGTTGATCCGTGTAGTTCACAATCCATTCGGGATTTTGTTCAATCTCACATTTTACCGCTTATCGATAAAATCCAACGTGCCCATGGTTCTCTTGCGGAGCACTATCGACCCGAACCATGTCTCAACCTCGTCATCGGCGTTGACCACATCGAGCGATCTCAACACAACGACCTGACCGGACCAGTCTTTTGGCGCATCGACAACAAACTCCGCATTCTTGCCAGCTCAAGTAATTTCGTCAGTACTGTTATCGAAGACGACTCAAAAAAGTATTTTATCTAATTCTTTATCACACTTGCCGGATAAACTATAGCCGGATTATAGACCCAGCTATAATACACGAGAAATAACGAGAGAAATTACTCGCTTACACCAAGCTCAATCCGCTGCATCTGACGAACAACGATGTTCTCGCCAAGTTTACTAATGTGTTCTTTGATAAGATCACCAACGGTAATATCTGGGTTTTTAACAAACGGCTGCTCAAGAAGCGTCTTTTCAGCAAAGTACTTTTTGATTTGCCCTTCGACGATCTTTCCCGCGATATCAGCCGGTTTACCTTCGCTGGCTGCCTTGTCAGTGAATTCTGCTCGCTTTGTCCCCTCAACATCACTTGGGATCGCTTCAGTCATAATGTACTCAGGCGACATAGCTGAGATATGAAGTGCGATATCATGGACAAGTTGCTTGAAATCATCGGTACGCGCCACGAAATCGGTCTCGCAATTAACTTCGACGAGCACACCGATCCGACCACTGTGGACGTAGGCATCAACCAGTCCTTCGCGGGCTTCGCGCTCACCGCGTTTTTCAGCTTTGGTAAGGCCTTTTTTGCGCATAGCCTCAAGTGCTTTATCGAAGTCTCCATCCGCTTCAACAAGCGCTGCTTTAGCGTCAGTTAAACCAACACCCGTTAGGGACTTGAGCTTTTTGATATCATCTATAGAAATAGTCATTATTTGTCCTCTTTCTTGCTAGTTGTCGCTTTGCCTTCATCAACCGCTTGGACAACATACTCCAAGATCAGTTTCAAGCCTTTGATCGCGTCGTCGTTGCCAGGAATAACGTAGTCAATTCCCGTTGGGTTAGCGTTTGTGTCAACAATCGCAACAACCGGAATAGCGAGTTTTTGAGCTTCACGGATTGCATTTGCATCCTCGATCATATCTGTTACAAACACCGCGCCTGGCTTGCTGGTCATATTTTTGATACCTGAATATTTTCGGTTGAGCTCGTCGATCTCTTCCTGGAACCGCTGAACCTCAAGTTTACTATAGCGATTAGCGAGCTCGCCGCTATCCATCTTTTTCTCAAGTGTCTTAAGATGCTTGAGGCGATTACTGACTGTAGCTGTATTCGTCAACATACCACCCATCCAGCGCTCAGTTACATAGAGTTGGCCAGATCGTTCAGCAGCATCCCGCACGAGTTCGCGGGCTTGTTTTTTTGTACCAACGATAAGAACACTCTTGCCTTTACTGACGATTTCAGTGATAAATGGCAGTGCACGCTCAAGCCCTTCGACTGTTTTTGTCAGATCAATAATATGACTGTCCTGACGTTTGCTATGAATATACGGCGCCATTTTTGGGTGCCACCGGCTCGTTTTGTGTCCAAAGTGAACACCGGCTTCGAGCAAAGCCTTGATATCTACCTCTACCGCCATGATATCCTTCTCCCTTCACACGCAGACCAAATGCAGGATATTCTCCGTGTTGCTTCGTTAAAAATTATTACCGGTATAGCATACTACGTTTTAGAGTTTTCGTCCAGTCTTCGCAAGCCGCGCCTCAGTATTAATAGCTGATACCGCCTGAACTAACCCCGCCAAAGTCCGGACATCTTCTGGACGACGCGCACTCAAAACCGCTCGGCTACCCCCCTCGAACCGCACCACTTGATCCGGTAAGAGCGAGTGACCAAAGTACACTTCAAACTGGGGTTGATATTCTTCCTTTTCATCTTTTTCAACTATATATAATTGTCTGTTATTGGGCGAAACAAACTTTGCATCGTCTAGGTCACACGCAACCTCTGACACGTCTTGCGGCTCAGATGCGTGCAGCTGCCGAAACTCATCTATCTCAAACACAAGCGCTGACCAAAAACACTCAAAGTCACGCTCAGGACTATGAGCGGGAAGTAATTCATGCTTAATAGATACTATTCGATCATTCATCAGAGCGTCACTCTTTTATTATCACCGGGAATTCTATCAACTGGCCTTCGGTGCACAGGTCGATAGGTCGATCGTCCACTTCGACGCCGTATTGCGCCATGTACTGCCGGGGTTATCTTGACCGTTGCGCTTGTCGTGTGGCGCCCGCGACCAGTCTCAGTTTGCTTATCTCCATCATACAGTATCGTAAACGAATCACCAGTTTTTGGGTCAATCTCCTTTTCGATGTTGGTTGCCTTTGGCGAGGCAAAGACCGCCATACCTGGCGTCAATTGACTCGCAATAGCATCTGCTACCGACATCTCATCGCGCCCATACTCATTGCGAGGACGAGATGCTCCATGACAGGTCACAAGAATAATATCCGTCTCTCCGACCGATCCTTCTTCAGAATCAATGCCGCGATGAGCCTGGGTTAAGCGCTGAAGAAACCTCCCTACTTGGGTATCATGCAAATTTATTTGCTGCGCGTCACCCGCACGTCTTGCCTTGATATAGCCTCGTTTTTTCACGTCTGTATGGAGAATTGTGCCTTCCCCTGGCCCACCGACGTATGCCTTGCCAACTTGACCGTGTACCCCAAACACAACACGACTCGGTGCAATACCGCACGTATTCAGTTTCGCTCCCAATCGATATAAACCTAGAAGATTTGAGGGTATCTCAAACGTCAGAGTTCGCTGGCTTTTCTTGGCATACATATTCTTAAGCCGTGCCCTATCCATAAAAGCCCCATTATGATCACCGGCACTGTCGACAATCACCACCGTTACATCACCATTCTGCAAATACTGTATCGTCGCAGGATCACGCTCAAGCACATCGCGCATAATATCAAGCTCTGGTTTTGTATACATCCAGAGATTATCAACATACAATTCTTCATGAAGCCGCGACGTCCACTCTGGCCCAATATATAGTGCGTTATCAATAAACCCGTGGAGTTCTTTGCGCAGCTCCTCTGGATCAACTAATCCACTTCCTTCCGCACGGAGTCTTGTTTTTGCCGCCGTTACATAGCGCCGATACATTGACGTCGGCAGTTGCAAAAAGTTACCTATATCCACAATTGCCTCGTCTTGGGATTGCGCAAACATTGCTTTGTTTTCACCCTCAGTTTGATACGCAGGCAGCAGATCAAGCGCCGCATAGGCTGGATGTTCGTAGGCTTCCACCAAATGCTGTACCGCCTGATCAGATTTTGCTACAGTATCGATAAGCAACCGTCCGTCATAACATTTATTGGCGATTCTCATCCCCAGCATCCGCATATATGGATGTGCGGGGTCAATGCTTCCAAGAATACTGCGTAGCGGTTGGTCAGCCCGATCTTGTTCATATGCGTACAGTCGGGTAAGTATTCCTCTTGGAAAATAGCTCAATTCACCAAATACAGTGTTTTTCTCGTTGTCTTTTTGGTATTTTACTGCCTCATGAGCATCCCGATACGTTCTAAACAACGAATACAAAGCGTCATCCGAACAATTAATCGGTCTCAGACCATCGCGCAAACTGTCTAGCGCATCAGCTATCGCCGTTTCATCCTTAAAATCAAGCTTCTCTCCTATGATTTCTCGTCGGATACAATTCTCCATCCAGCGAATATGTCCATCATGTATCATCTCGACTTGGGATAATTCCTTAATATCTCTCCCATTCACGAGCTCAAGAGCATCATCTATATGCTTTTCGTATTCATCATATCTTCGTACAGAGGAATCTTCTGGACGCTCATCAAACTCACGCTCAACTGAGCGCGGCGTGGGGCCTCCCGTGTGCAGTGGTAGATGTTCTGACATAGGTTTTTACAAACAAACGTAAGCTTATTGTACGTCTCCGGCTTTGACTTTTCAAGCAATAACAGATATAATCCATATCCGACTATGAAAAAAGATTTACACCCTACTACGTATCGTCCTGTCGTATTCCAGGATGAAGCGGCTGATTTTGCCTTTTTGACGCAAAGCACCGCCCAAACCAACAATACAATCAAATGGGAAGATGGCAATGAATATCCATTGGTAAAGGTACATATTTCGAGCGCCTCCCACCCGTTCTTCACCGGTGAAGAAAAGATTATCGACACCGAAGGTCGTGTTGACCGCTTCAAAGCCATGTTTGCCGCTGCCGAGAAACGCAAAGCTGAACTGGCGAACAAGGCCAAAAAAACCGCTGCTCGCAAAACTGCCAAAGCAGATAAAGCCGAAAAAACTGAAGCGTAACGAGCAATTCAAAAATTGGCCGCTTTCAGGTCAGTTTTTGTATGCCATAATAGAACTATGAGTTTAATATCCCTCGATCTTGATGCTTTGGCCCGCGAACAAAAAGAGCTTACGGATTTTCTTGCTCGTCCTGATGCATTTTCTGATCCCCAATTTGCCGCTAAGAACCGGCGACTTATTGAGCTCGAAGAGCTCATTGCTGCGGGTAACCGTCAAATTTCTCTCAAAAAACAAATTGAGGAAGCAAAAGAACTATCGGGGGGTGGCGATGAACTTGCTGAGCTTGCCAAAGAAGAGCTACCAGCTCTCGAAAACGAACTCGGTGAACTTGATGAAAAACTTTTCATCATGCTCACCCCACGGGATCCTAATGATGAAAAAAACGTCATCATGGAAATCCGCGCTGGCGCTGGTGGTGATGAGGCTTCACTCTTTGCCGCTGAACTACTCCGTATGTACCTTCGGTGGTGCGAGACACATGGTTTCAAAACAGACGTGATGAGTGAATCAGCTAATGAATCCGGGGGCTATAAAGAGGCTATTGTCGAGATAAAAGGCGACATACCCTACTCTTTTCTCAAATTCGAATCCGGTGTACATCGCGTCCAGCGCGTACCCGTTACTGAAAGCCAAGGCCGTATTCATACCAGTACCGTCACTGTCGCTGTCTTACCTGAGGCCGAAGAAACTGATATTGAGATCAAAGATAGCGACTTGAGGATTGATATCTATCGCGCCAGCGGCCACGGTGGCCAATCGGTCAATACGACTGATTCGGCGGTCCGGATCACCCACCTTCCCAGCGGCCTGGTCGTGACCAATCAAGATGAAAAATCCCAGCTCAAAAACAAGCTCAAAGCGATGAGTGTTTTGCGCTCGCGACTGTTGCAAATGAAAGTTGATGAAGAAAATGCCAAATTATCCGCTGAACGACGTGGTCTCATCGGCTCAGGTGATCGCTCAGAGAAGATCCGAACCTACAATTTCCCGCAGGACCGTATCACCGACCATCGTATCGGCTATTCACGCTCGAACATTCCTACTGCCATGAACGGCGACATAGATGATCTCATCGAACGTCTTCAAGCTTACGAGCGCGAGCTTAAGGCCGCCGGTACTTCTGTCGAATAATACTATGACACTTCATGAGCTCATAAACGACGCCGCAAATCAATTACAAAACGTCAAAATACCTTCGGCATATCTTGATGCGGAGCTACTTTTAGCGCACGTCTGTAGACAGACGCGAAGTTGGACAATTGCTCATGCTTCTGACAAGATCAGCACTACTGACCAGGAGAGATTTCTTCATCTTATTTGTCGTCGAGCCAATCGTGAACCTGTGGCATATATTACGGGTCATAAAGAGTTTTATGGACGTGATTTTGTTGTTACGCCTGACGTGCTTATACCACGCCCTGAGTCAGAGATAATTATTGACCTCGCAAAAAAATACCTTGCTGACGCGCACGGCGATGGTCTTGATATCGGAACGGGATCAGGTGCGCTGGGCATTACTCTGTCGTTAGAATTACCCCACATAACCATGACATTATCAGATATCAGTCCGAAGGCGCTTACGGTTGCCCATCAAAATGCTTCTGCTCTCAACGCAACCATAACCAGCTTTGTCAAAAGCGACCTCCTAAAGAAGTTTTCTAACGAAACGTTCATGCTGATCGTTGCGAATCTTCCCTATGTAGATACAAGATGGACCCGTTCACCCGAAACAGCATACGAGCCTGACATCGCACTCTTTGCTGACGACGATGGGCTCGAATTGATCAAAAAATGTATTCATTCTACACAGGGGTCACTTGTCAAAAATGGCTATCTTATCCTAGAGTCTGATCCATGTCAGCAAAAAACCATTCGAGCCGAAGCCATGAAAGTCGGCTTACGACATATCGAAACTGTTGGCTATTGTACGGTGCTGCAAAACGCTTAATTATAGGTTTCGAGCTTTACGGTAACGGTTTGCTCTTTATTGTCTCGTACAAAGGTTATACTGACCGAATCACCCGGATTGTGTTGTGATAAAAGACTCACTAAACTTGCTCGCTCACCAAGCTCCACATTATCAATCTTCGTGATGATATCCCCGTCCTGTAGGCCCGCCTTTTGCGCTGGACTCCCTGCCATCACCGCGTCATTACCGCGGCTGCCATACACATACGCCCCCGAGGCTCGATTGAGATTATAGTGTTTTGCAATTTCATCATTCAGCATGATATAGCGAACACCAAGGTAGCCGCGTTCAACCTTGCCTCTTTTTACGACACCAGCTATTAGACCCTTGGCCTCATTGATCGGAATCGCAAAACCAATACCCTCGGCACCTTGGCTAACGGCCGTATTAATCCCAATCACTTCCCCAGAAATATTTACAAGTGGGCCGCCAGAATTTCCTGGGTTAATTGCTGCATCTGTCTGGATCAGATTCGATAAGTTTTCTGACGATCCATCCGACTCACTTCCAGCTGTAACAGAACGATTCACGCCAGAGACTATTCCCTGAGTAACTGTGGCTTGAAACTCACCAAGAGCATTGCCGATAGCAACCACTTTGTTACCTACAACAAGCTTTGACGAATCACCGATCTTAGCTGGAGTCATGTCCTTAGAGCCATTTACTTTTAAAAAAGCAATGTCATTGATAGGATCACGCCCCACCACATTAACATCATTGTATGTAGTGCCATCATGCATAACTACCCGGACTTTTGATGTGCCAGTAGGAATGACGTGTTTATTTGTTAAAATATAGCCGTCTTTGCTGACAACTATTCCGGTTCCAGCCCCTTCCTGATAGGTACCGCCAAAAAAGATATCTTGATTTACTCGAGATGCTACAATGATAGAGACAACACTTGGTGATACTTGTTTAGCAATATCAGTGACAATCTCTCCCTCAGCCATGACCCGCTGAATCTGAGTATTCTTTTCATCAGTTCGTCGCACCAGTCCGCTATCAAGATATGTCCACGCACCACCGAAACCAGCCAAAAAACATAGCACTACGATTCCAAAAGAACGCATTCGGTTACGCAACTGGTCGATCTGTGTAGATTTTGGCTCAAGTCGCTTCATCTCCTGACGCGAAGACCCGTCAGCATTTACGTTTTCAGTTTGTACTGTTTTATCCATTTCTTCCCCCCTCTTCTATAAACCAATCTTACGTTGTATGTGTTACGATTGCCATAATTTCTTTAATCAACAAAATCGTCACCACAACTATAGCAAAGAGTAATGGCCCACGCACCGTCTTCCAGGATAGTGTATGATGATGCTGCAAATCGTATGTCTTTGCTGCGGCATAGCCCATCAATCCAATAATAAGCACTGCCTGTGGGACCATCAATGCACCTGATAGCTGATAGGCAACCGTCCAATGCTGAGCCAGCCATATAATTTCTGCGACAATAAAGCCCCACATCATACTAAGCAGTGTGGTCTCTTCATCATCATAGGTTGATAGCACATGACGAGCACAAATATAGCCAATCACCCAAGCAAGTACCGTTATAATTGCTGGCTCAAAAAGGTACGCAACGCTCAGGAGCGCCATCAAAGAAAGAACTTGGGCAATTCCCGCCTGGAGGAGGATATCACGTCGTTTACTGCTTGGTTTAAGCATTAGCAGCCATCCCGCATAGAGCAAAGCCAACAAAATCTGTATAAGCAGCGCAGATGCCGCTTGCCAGATGAGCGTTACGGCACTTATACCGACAAACAGATCAACAGCATTAGCCTGAATATTAGCGAGCCAAAACCTTGGTCGAACCGCAAAGATACGCCATTTACTCAACAATACAACAACATAGGCGAGATAAGGCGGTGTAAATGCCATAGTAAGCCCTAGCACAATAAGAGCGAGTGCAAGATTGAGTAATATGTAGACGAGATCACTGACGCGAGATCGTTTCGCGACTGATTTAATTAGTTCCATTACCGATAATTATAACAAAATCTGCGTTTGATTGCACGCCAGCGGGTAGAGCTGTGCCACTGCTCGATATACCGAGTGCTGAGGTTAATTTTTTCGCTGTCTGAGGTTTTTGTCCGCCTGTTATGTCGTACCATTGAAGCTCTTTAAATTTTGCTTGCGTTTCCGTATCACCAATACTCGTTACAATAACTCCTTTACTGGCTAGTTCTGTCTGCTTACGACTGGCAACACCAGATCGATCACTGCCATTAAGTATCTCAATCGTAGCTTCTTCCGCTGTTCCTGTCTCTCCGCCCAATTGGGAAGCAATATATCGTTTGATCTGGGAGAAATTATCCATACCAGCCACAGGGCGTACGATACTTGCCCCTCGATACATAGCATTCTCCACCAGAGCCTTCCCCTCCTCAACAAGGCTTATGCTCCGTATGCTATCTTTCTTGATTGCACCGAGCAGATCGACGACCGTCCGAATCTCACTTGTTTCAAAGTTTGTACGAATATTATTACCTAAACTATCAATCAGACTGGAAACCGCTACCGGATTGGCTAACGTTCCCGCACTAACGGCCTTTTCTTTGATAGCCACCAAGATTTTTTGCTGGTATTGTTCACGGTCAAAATTGCCCCCACTTAACCCATACCCACCATTGGCATTACGAGCCCGCGCCAGCGCTAAAGCATGATCTCCATCCAGATTTACTGGTCCGTTTGGATATTTCACCATATTACACTTGCGAGCACATAACCAATCAAAGTTTGGATCATAAATTCCGCGTGGATCATCACTATCGATTGCTACGGTAATTCCGCCGACCGCATTGACTGCATCTTTGAGAGCGCTGTAGTTAACCTTGGCGTAGTATTGAATATCTATCCCAAACGCTTCCCCGATCAGTCCGGCCAGTTTTTGGGCACCAACTTGATCGGAGGTCCCTTGTTTGGCACATGCGTAAAAGGCATTTATCTTGCCTTCAAGGCCTGCAAAACAAGGCTGACCATAATCTACCCACAAATCACGCGGTACGCTAAACATAACGACGTTCTTTTTCGTTTGATCAATACTTACAACCATTAGCGAATCGGTCAGATCAGTTCCCGAACCCTCTTCGATATGCGATGGGTCATCTTCACTCGTACCAAATATCAGGATATTACTACGTCCCAACGAATCTTTTTTAAGCGCTTTGTTGGAAAATACATCAAAAATATTACCCTTAAAGATACTATTGCTTGCAAAAATCATTTTGTAACCCAAATACCCACCTACAAGGAGCAACAGGAGCGCAATGATCATTAGTATCCGTTTTATTACCTGTCGATTAAGACGGCGACGTGGTTTTTTGACGGGTTTTTCATCATCTATAGCCCGCAACGACTCGTCAATCTCATGACGTATCACTGGCTGACTTACCGTCGGAACACCTTCATGCGATACCAACGGTGTGGCAGTATGCTCCATATTAGACGCCTCAGGCTCGGCTCGTAGATATTTCTGCGGTACCGGTAGTCGTTCGTTATCAACTTGATGAGAGACTGTCGGTACGGCTTCCGGCCGTCGGCGCAAGACAAACCCATCAATATTTGTATTTGAGTGACGTTTATTCATAGTACTTCCCTCTACTATACCCGGTATATGCATGTGAGTAAACGCTAGCGCAAACCCCTTGGGGCGTGTATTCTAGTAAGAGTATGTTAACGATTGAGCAGCGTCAAAAAGCCCGCGATATACTAGGAATTGTCTGGTTTATTATTGCCGTCATAGTTGGCGCATGGTTAATCAACTCCTTGGTCTTTCGCAGCTTCAGTGTTACCGGCCCTAGCATGGAAACAACGATGTTTACTGGTGATCGTCTGATCGTTAACCGATTACCAATGACCTGGGACGCCCTGCGAGGCAAGACCTATATGCCAGCCAGAGGTCACGTAATCGTATTTCGAAATCCTCGCTATGAGGAAATGAGAGCTGACGAATTCGTTGTAAAACGCGTCATAGGACTGCCTGGCGAACGAGTTGTTGTTAGTGGTGGCGCAGTTCGTGTCTATAATGCCA
>JAPUDQ010000015.1 GCA_027493025.1 Candidatus Saccharimonadota bacterium
ACCGCTGTTGGTTGGATGACCTGACAAAAGTGATGTTATGCGAAGCTGGGGTTAAATTATTAAGTTGCTGCCAGCATTTCTTATTGCTGGGTATATTTGGTAGATTAGACATAGGAACATCTCCTCTTTACTTAGTTGCTATTCACTTCTAAGTTTACGGGATGTTCCGTTTTAGTTTAATGAACCCATAGCTTCATACTCTTTTTTACCTGAAAGTGACGTGTACGTGCTCGTTGCAATAATTGCGACTAGCAGTAAAAACGCAATAGTTGTATTCATCTGGTTATTATAACCCGAACCCGATCTAAGACATCGGGCTCTTTAGGGGCGGGCTCACCCGCCCCTAAAGGCTGTGCTATCGCTTGCTAGTCGCCTTCGGATCCTATAGTGGTGTTATGTCGGGTTGGGGTTATTATGGCACACTCATAAATCAAGATAACACGACAGAGCGTCACATATTAATTACTTTGCAGGTGCCCATGACGTTTCACAATATCACCGTCATATAGCAGCACCGTTGAAGACGGGTCAATTATATGTGATGTAATCGGCTTTCCGAACTGTCGCTGGATATCATCGTATGTACACGTGTTTGGCTGGTTAGTAATTGTATTCGCGTGAAGTAATAAGCCGGTATAAAAATGGGGAATGTTTTGCTGGTTGCGTGGCGGAAGATAGCGAACTGGCTGTAGTTTTCCACTCGCACAGGCGACAGGTAAGATCATCGTGTCATGATAATAATATCGCGTGGGAAGGGCGATATCCATACTGCTATATAGTTGCATCTCAGGATGGGTATGGAGGTAGGTATTTACAATGGTGAGATGTCTATCAGCTTTGTATCGCTCAGGCCACGCAAGTCCCGTCATGATAAACACCCATACCCCGCCTACTAAACAGACACTTGCAAGGAACCAAAAAAGACCGTTTATCCTACTAAGCCCTAAAGAGCTGATACCAATTACTGTAACGGGTGCTAGCATAATTAGATAACGCGAAGTGTCACCGGCTAAACTCTGACCGCTTGCAAGATATACACCCTCAATCACCAGCACAAACAGCATCACATATCGCACCATACGCGCCGGCAATCTACGCTTCCACGCTCCATAAATCCACACAGCGCAAATCAATCCAAATGACAGCAGTATAAGTATCTGTCGATATCGTCCTCCGTCCTGTTCGTAGCCACCAAAAAATCGCAGATTTGCTACCAAAACACCATGCAAGGCTTCTATGGGTTGTTGAGAAAAACTTATAACACCACTCAAAAACTGGTTTGTACTAAGAAGTGATAGGTTAAGAAGATCACTCGTCAGCTTGAGACAGAGAACCGCAATTATATACGCTATACCAAGCAGCGTAATAAACAACCCTAGCTTACTCCATCGGCCTTTTAAATTTGAGGCATACGTATAATACAGCGCATATAAGCCAAGCGGAACACCACTCATCACTACTTGAAGAGGATCGCTATACAATACCATGACCGCACAGGCCATAAATACTATCCACGTAGTTCGAGAAGTATCATACAAGGCCCGTAATCCATACGCAATCATCCACAGCGCCATCGCAACCTCAAGATTACGCGAATTAGCAAATCCCATCCAAAAGATTGAACCAGCCATGACGGCTAGCCACAGACTTCCCACGTAAAACCAACGCGTAATTGGTATCTTAAGCTCGTGAAGTATTTTTCTCAGAGCATACAAAATCAATAGATAACTTGTCACATTGACAAAAATCGTTATCACAAGTATGCCAACACGAGGATTAACCGATAGACTTTCGAGTGGTAGATAGAGACCTATCATTTTGAGGATATAATGCGTTGAGCCAATCGTAGCGCCACCAGCATTACCATCAGCGAGTATGGTTCGAGCGAGAAGTTGTTGCCACACATGGTCATAGGTTGTTGCATCACGCCATAGTCGTACGCAAGTCCAGAACATTACGATACAGCTACCATTTGCTAAGGTATACGACCACGCATGTCGTTTGAAATGAGCGTACATCCGATGCAACCATTTCTGCGCTGCAATATTGATCAACCTTGGCGTTATCATTATATGTATAGCATATCATCGTTAATAACTGCCAATATAAACCTTTTTTATACCCACGTGGTATATACTTATAGCCATGAGTATTTCAAGTCGACGGATACATCGTACTGGCGACCAGCGGTTACTTCGTGAACGATTTGAATATAATCCCGGCGCTTGGACAGAAGCTGCGTCAGCCGCCGACAATCGTTATGATGTAATATGGACAGGGAGTGGCATCGTTCAAATAACTCCTCAAAAAACACTACAGCTAGAAAGCACGGTAAATCCATCCGCAAACGGATGGGGAGACACTGCGTCTTCTTTAGTTGTCGGACGCAATACTGTTGGAGACTTTGATGAGACAGTTCGTATGCGCACAATAGCCCAGCTGCGCAACGAAGCGGTGCCAGCGGGCAGTCGCGGTTCTCCAAATCCCTGGGAAGTTGCCTGGTTTGGCTGGCATTTTGTACGATCAGGCATCGATAACGCATTCTATTATGTTGCCTTGAAACCTAATGGCTTTGAACTTGGTAAAGTCGATCAACGTTTGCGAAAACAAGATGGAGGCTTCATTTTAAATGGCGGTCAACGTTTTATGTATACAGATGCCGTCCCCTACCGGTACATGGCATAAACTGCGTATCAAACAACTTGGCGCAAATATTGAGGTATGGGTTGATGATATCCATAAAACATCTTTTGATGATATCCCAGGGTCAACAAATTGGAATACTGCAGAATCTGCCCTACTCTCTGGAAGATGGGTATACTATCATGAGGACGCACGAGTAGAGTTTGATGATGCACCACGAATACCTTCAGGATCATTACCACCTCCAAATGACGACCCCGTTAATCTTACTATAACAACATCAGTTTCTTATATTATCCTCTCATGGACAGCGCCCATATCTCCTTATGGACAGGTACAAGGCTACAATATCTACGTAAATGGGGTTAAGAATAATGGTGCGCCAGAACCAAATCGTGGCTATACTCTGACTAGACTTGCAGCCTCAACAATGTATCAAATTAAGATTACCACTGTAGTCGATGGAAAAGAAAGTTTAGGCGTCCTGCGATCCGTTACGACCAATGCAGGATCAACCGCACCCCTCATAACCGTCTCTACTGTATCACAGCTTCATGATGCTCTCGCCGGAACCTCCGCTGGCCAAACTATTCAAATATCTGATGGCAATTACAATGGCAATTTTGTTCTTCGCAACAAACATGGAACACTCGAACAACCCATCATTATTCAAGGCACCAAAAACGCCATTATACACGGTGGCGTTACCACGGGTGGCTACGCCCTTTATCTTGATAACTGTACGTATGTACAGCTAAAGGGATTTCAAATTACGGGTGCTCAGAAATCATTAATGTGTGAGCAAGTCTGTAACTCTACCATTGACAGCCTTACAACCCATGATTGTGGTGCGGAAAGCATTGCTCTACGAAACCTATCTTCTGATAATATTGTAAAAAATTGTGAAGTATACAACACTGGCCTTGTCAGTCCACAATACGGCGAGGGGATATACATCGGGATGTATTATGGAGACTGGAGTTCATCAAAGTCCCGCACAGGAGGCATGCCGGATGCTTCAGACCGAAATCAAATACTATCAAATAATATCCATGACACGGGAGCTGAGTGCATTGATATTAAAGAAGGTACCTCAAATGGCGTAATACGTGGCAATACGCTCGAAGGTAAATATATGTCTGGACAAAATTATGCAGATTCTTGGATTGATATTGCCGGATGTGGCTACACGGTAGAAAACAATACTGGCACAGATGCATTACTTGATGGTATTCAAACTCACACTCAACCCGGCGGGATAAAAACGGCGAGTGACAATATATTTCGTAGTAATGTCTTAAATGTAAATGTGACAGGATATGGTATAAGTATCGATACTGCTGGATCAGGAAATGTAGTATATGCATCAAATTCTGTAACAGGCTCCGCGAAAGGTTTGACAAATATCACGATAACCCCGTGAATATATGCTAAAGTCTAGAAATTGAAAAACCTCATGTACATAACTATACACTTGGTGTATAGTTATGTACATGAGTGCATCCTTCGTAATACTAGGTTTTCTGGAAAGACAGTCAAACTACGGTTATGAACTTAAGAAGCTATACGACTCATTATTTGGGCGCGACAAACCAATTCTTTCGGGACAAATATATTCTACCCTGACTCGTCTTGCTCGAGATGGTAAGGTAGAGGAAGTTGCCGACAAAGAATTAAGCGGCGGTCCAGAACGAACGAAATATGCCATTACACGCAAGGGGCGCAACCACCTCAATGCCTGGCTCCAAACACCTGAGGAACCCGCGCCCCAACTTCAAGCAACGATGTATATAAAAACTGTTCTAGCACTTCTTAGAAGTGATGATGCTTCTGTCTATCTGGATAGACAACGACATGCACATATCGAACGGATGCGCAGTTTAGTCAAAAATCGTCGAGACTGTCAGATTGCCGAAAAACTATTGATTGATCACGCAATCTTTCACCTGGAAGCTGATCTTCGATGGATCGATCTTACCAGCTCACGCCTTACAAAATTAAAGGAGCAACTATGTCTATAAGCACTGTTATTGAAGCGCATAATATAAAGAAATCATTCGGGAAAACCCTTGCTATGAATGGCATATCACTTGAGATAAAGCCTGGAGAAATAGTCGCAATTATGGGCCCAAGCGGTTCAGGCAAGTCAACACTCCTCCATACGTTAGCGGCGATTACTGTTCCAGATTCCGGCGAAGTTTTGTTTATGGGAAAAAGAATCGATCGTTTTTCTGATAAAGAACGGTCGATCTTGCGACGAACTGCATTTGGTTTTGTTTTCCAGTTTAGTCAACTTGTGCCAGAACTGACTGCGATAGACAACATAGCTGTGCCATTATTACTGAACGGCATGAAGAGAAAAGTTGCTTATGAGCAAGCTGCAAGATGGCTTCATACGGTCGATTTGAGTGGAAAATATGGTAGTCTACCGGGAGAACTGTCTGGAGGTGAAGCTCAGCGTGTAGCGATCGCTCGGGCTATGGTAACGCAGCCAAAGGTTTTATTTGCCGATGAGCCGACCGGTTCGCTTGATAGCTTGAACTCGGAGCATATTATGGAGCTCTTCATCAAAACGGCTAAAGAGCACGGTACAACGGTAATAATGGTGACGCACGAACCAACTATCGCCGCCTACGCCGATCGAGAGATTGTCGTACGTGACGGCAAGATCACAGGAGTCTAAGCTATGAGACTAAGCTGGCTATTATTTATCACCTCTTTGCGCCATAGTTGGCGACGACTCGCTCTCATTAGTGGCTCTGCTGCAGTTGGTGTGGCAATGCTGCTTTTATTTACCGCCGAGTTTAACGCCATGATGAATACCAAGCAAGATGGGTGGAGAACGGCAATCGTACAGACAATGACAGATGAAAGTCATGGTACGGCCAAGAAAATCGAGGGAATCAATCCGGTGTATGTCGAAGCGGGCGCTGGAACGAACCTTCATGCCTGGCGCGACAAACAAATCGTCGTTATACAGATGGCCCCAACTGGACCGCATAGTCCGAAACTGCAAGATATCAAAATTCCTCAACAAAATGAGTATTATGTTTCGCCGGCACTAGCGGATATTATCAAGCAGCATCCTGAGGACAAGATCAACGAACGCTACGGAACAACAATGCTTGGTCTTATTCCAGATACGCTTTTGTCCGGACGCGATCAGCTTCTCGCCATAAAAGGCATGCCCCTCCATGAACTAAAAGAGTATGGGGCAGCGCGAGTCTATTCATTTGTACCCCGTGAAATTGATGTAAGCGCCAAACAAAGAATTGTTATTTCTGTAGTGTATCTTGGGATTTTTATATTGTTGTTTCCGATCATATTGCTGATCTCTATCGCATCGCAACTTGGTATTGTTCAGCGCGAACAACGCTACGCAGCGCTGAGGCTTGTTGGTGCAACTAAACGTCAAATTACGCAGTTTGTGATGATGGAATCGAGTGTCGCCGCCGGCGCAGGAATGCTCATCGGCTGGGGTATTTATTCCGCCGGAAGGGTGCTACTACAAGATTTTACTTTAAAAGATGTGCTATATTGGCCAAATGATATCATGGTTACTTGGTGGCAAACGGGTCTAATCCTGTTTGCGACAGGCTGCCTTGTTTTGTTTGCAAGCTGGTGGGGCATGCGACACGTTCGCACCTCGCCGCTCGGTGTTGTAAAGCGTCAAAAAATCCAAAAAAAACCTCGAATCTGGCGAATTATACCAGTTATTTCGGGGGTTATCGTCATCGTAGCACTTCGCCTGAACACGCCAAAAGACCAGGCTAGTGCCGACATGATTATAAGCGTTGCGGGCGCGGTTGTCCTCATTATGATTGGCCTTGTCGTGGTTGGCCCGTGGATAGCGATGCAGATGGCTGCATTTGTAGCTCGGCGCACTCAAAAAGCCACCACGCTAATTGGTACCGCATACATCTCGGCTCACTCCGCCAAGGTATCTCGTAGCGTGATCGGCGTATCGATAGCACTATTTGCCGGCAGTTTCTATCTCACAGCGGTTAGCGGAGTGGCGGAGGCTGAGCGTAGTTCAACGACAACGAACAGTCTATCTAGACTACGCCCAAACTCCCTCCTTCTCGATACGGCTAATATCCAAAATAGCTCAATGCTTCCAGCCGACTTCGAGCAACAACTAGAAAAGACAGTCGCTGAAAATGTCGAGAAGATTGACGTTATCGGTGGTGTCTACAGCTTTTTGTCATGTACGCAAGCCGATCAATATTTACGGTCTAGTGCCTGCCCAGACGGCAAGGCCGAGGTTGCTATTAATTTCGATGCACCGGTCGATGAATCTGGATCAATAATTTATGGGGTTGATAGAGATGATATTATCAAACAACTAAAAGATACCATGAACTTTGACCCGTTTTCAGCAACGATGCCAAGAGCCAGTAGTCAGTATTTGATAGCAGCGCCACAAGACAAGCTTGATAAAATCCGCAGCTTTCTTGTACAATATCCGGAATTGATGCGCAGCGCGTCTCTCCATACCAACAATGATGGTCGTTACACCACTCTTAGTACTGCCATCGTAAAACTCACCCAGATGACGTACATCGGGATTGCGATAACCATGGTTGTCGCGACGATTAGTCTGATGGTGTCAACGGTCGGTGGACTGTTTGAACGGAGACGCTCATTATTCACACTTAGGCTAACAGGTATGACTATTCGCCAGCTGAAAGAAATGATTATTATTGAGTCGCTCTTGCCGCTTGCTATCACAAGCATTATTTCAGCGGCACTCGGTGTATGGACTGGCGTGCTGTTTATGGAGATGGTGTCTCGTACGCTCGATGCCCAACTTTCGTCGATGTACTTTTTTGTCTTGCTAGGCTCTATCGGGTTTGCCACTCTGGGTATCTACCTTATCTTACCTATCGTCGACAAGATAACGGCACTAACCTTGAATAGAAGCGAGTAGACTCTTTTTGAAGTAACGAGATATTCACTATGTGGACATCGTGGCAATTAATTCAGATCCTATTGTGAATTTGCATCAAGCAAAGAGCTCCCTGCATGAATCGCTATATTTTGTTTCTGTTTGTGCCGTTGCGCTTCCTCTTGTCGAGCCGCCTCTTCAGCCTGAGCGTGCAGCTCATCGATTGACCGTTAAGTTGATCGAGTTGCTGACGATATACCTCTCTGTCTTGCTCGGTCTTTCGGATTTGCTCATCAAGCATATCAATCTCTTGCTGAGCCTTATTTGCTTCAAGTTGTTTACGATCTATTTGTGCATATAAATCTTTTGATGACAGCATGCTCTTCTCCTAAATTAGTGTTTATTCCATTGTTGAATTATGAACCCTTCATACAATACATACCGTGATATGGATTACAAACGTACAGATTGCGTTATAGTAAGTGTATGCTATACTTTTAGAGTTATACTTTGGCTCTTTAGCTCAGTTGGTAGAGCAGAGGCCTGAAGAGCCTTGTGTCCCCAGTTCGAGTCTGGGAGGAGCCACCAAAGCAAGAAGACTATCCGTGTTTGGTAGTCTTTTTTCTTTGATCAGACGGAAACACAAGGAGCCTTGTGGTCACCTTCGGCGACCCCGTCGCCACATCTTTGCGAACCAGTTCGCAAGAGTGGTCTCCCTTGCGAAAAGCCACTGGCTTTTCTCACCCAGTTCGAGTCTGGGAGGAGCCACCAAAGCAAGAAGACTATCCGTGTTTGGTAGTCTTTTTTGATGATAGCTCGTTCGCATGATGTCAGGAGGTACTCATTGAGAAAAATAATTTATACTAGGATGTATGTTTAACAAACGATTGCTCATGTCTTTAATACTAATCACTGTATCCATGGTATGTATCGTCCTTTGGAATATACCAAAATCAAAACACGTATCCCTCCCAACCGTAAACGCCTTCATAGATACCAAGCCATATGTACTTTATGCGCCTAATTCCGTTGACGAACAACGTCGTGGGTTAGCTATTTTTGATCAAATCTCAGATAATGAAGGAATGATTTTCCGTGGCAATCCCGTTGGACAGCAAGGCATCTGGATGAAAGATATGAAGTTTGACATCGACGTCCTCTGGATCGACAAAGACAATACCATCATTTACCTTGAAAAAAATATCTCCAAAGCTAGTTACCCTAAAATCTATCAAAATCCCGAGAATACTTCTTCGGCGTATATTATTGAACTGGCATCTGGACAAATCGAGAAGAACGGCTTCTCTCTAGGCGAAATCGTCCATATCAATCTATAGTCCTATTTTGTCAGGATACTTTTTAGATTTGTTAGTTCGCTTGGCAAAATAACCAGTGTTTTTTGACTAGGCTCAACCGCAATTTTTTCAAGTGTCTGGAGCGTACGAATATTGATACCACCAGGTATCTTACTAAGCATCTGAGCTGCTTCGGCAACGGCAGCAGCGGCAGCCTTTTCGCCCTCGGCCGTTATGATTACAGCGCGGCGCTCGCGTTCGGCTTCGGCTTGTTTCGCCATAGCCCGTTTCATGTCCCCAGGCAACTCAATATTCTGAATTTTGACATTTTCAACATCGATCCCCCACTTGTCAGTTTCAGCATCAACGATCTCCTTGATCTGCTGTGAGATTACATCGCGCTTACTGAGCAGCTCGTCCATATCGGCATTGCCAGCTACATCACGAAGCGCAGCCTGAGCAAACTGGCTGGTTGCATAGATGTAATTTGTCGTTTCCAAAACAGCCTTGCTCGCAGCAATAACCCGAAAATACACGACCGCATCAACCCCAACCGTCACATTATCTTTGGTGATGACTTCTTGCTTTGGCACGTCGATTGGCGTGGAACGGATATCGACTTTGATCATTTTTTGGATAAGCGGCACGACAAAACGCAATCCCGGCTCACGCACACCCGAGAACTTACCAAGTGTCAGCACCACCCCTCGTTCGTACTGATCGACAATACGGATACTCGCGATTGCAACAATCAGCCCCATAAATAGTAGAAATGACATAAATTCCATAGTATTCTCCTTTTCGTATTTAGTATACGCCTTTTCTATATACGGTGTCTAAAACTGCCGTAAAAAGTTCGATGAAAAACTATGATCAAGTTCTTGATGAGCCGCATGCCGTTCAATAGCAAGCTCAATAAGCTCCTCAACGAGCTGGACAGGAGCAACACCCGCCTGACGCCAGTTGTGCGCATATAAACTACCTGGAAGCGGATTTATTTCATTGAAATACACGGTATCTGTTTTACTATCAACCAACAAATCAACTCGTGCCGTGCCCATACACCCCAGCGCCGTATACACCGCTAGGGCCGTCTTCTCAGCTCGTGCATATAGTTCTTTTGTTATGTTAGCCGGTAACTCGCTGTAGCCTTGAGATCCCTGGGAAGTTTTCTGCGTTCCGATTTTCTTGCCGCCCTGATTCATATATTTTGTAGAAAAATCAAAGAACTCGTCTGGATCAGTACGTGGTTTTTCAACTAATCCAGCTCGAGGCATATCATTACCCATAACAGGAACTGTCAATTCAATAAGATTTGGTATCGCCTCTTCAATCAGTGCTGCATCGTCATAGTGCAATGCCACCTCAAGAGCATTTGTTAGCTCGTCATATGAACTATTACGACTAATGCCGATACTTGAACCAAGATGAGTTGGCTTCACAAACAACGGCAAAGACAACGCTTTTGCTAAATCAATAAAGTAGTTTGGCTTTTTTTGATATTCACGTTTAGAGATATGGATTGATTTTGCCACATCAATCCCGGCCGTCTGTACGACAACTTTACTCAGCGCTTTATCCATAGCAATAACACTTGATCGAAGATCACATCCGACATAGGTGACCCCGGACATTTGCAGTAATCCCATGAGAGCACCGTCTTCACCATTCGTGCCATGCATCGCTGGAAATACAATATCAATCCGTGTTTTCGTGGTTTTCAAACCTCCTTTTACGAGCGTTAGACCGTTTCCCATCTCCAGCCATATCGGTTTCGCCTTTTGCAAAATTTCATCGATTCGACTAGTTTGAAAAGTCAAAACGTCAGTAAGTTCCGGCTCAGAATACCATGTGCCCGTTTTGCTGATATATACCGGAATAACCTCGTACTGCTTGCGTAAACGTAATGGACGAATGATCGCCGAAAGAGCTGTGATGATTGATATGTCATGCTCCGTCGATTGTCCGCCAAAAATCACCGCTACTTTTTTCATACTATTTCCTCTTCATGTATTTATGTATAGTTATCTGTCCAGTCATTTTGCATCAGAACCACATCACCCGCAGCCACAAATTGATCAATATTTTGGTAAAACTCCAATGGCTCACCGACAAGGATAAGTCTGCCTTTAAATCCACCGCGTTCGACGCCGCGACGAAGTGCATCGGTCGTAGAATTTTTCATCAATACCACCACATCTGCTGAGCGTGCAATTTCCCGACCTATCGCTTCATGAATCGTATCCGATTTTTCGCCTAACCCAACTAAGCCCGGTGTAACATAAATACGCCGACGAGCCTCAACCGTTCGGAGTACAGAGAGACCACTACGAATCCCGACTGGATTACCATTGTACGTATCGTCGATGATGGTCGCACCATGAAGTATATAGGTCTGCATGCGGTGTTCAAACGGTTTTGTACGAGCGACACCGGTAGCTATTTCTTCATCATTTAAGCCTAGCCGATGGGCAATATCCACACAAGTAATTAACGGACCGACGTGATGCGCACCAATCAGTCCAGAAACAAGCGGTAGCGAACGACCATCACGATGCGCTATAAATGAAACCCCTTGGAGCGAGGTATGAATATCCGTTACCGTCCAGCCGTTCACACCAGTATGGCTATAGGCCAACCGATCATGGCCAACAATGTGCTCACGGATGTAGTCGCTATCGGCATTTTTATAAACATGCGCCTCACCCAAATAGTCCGAAAGTTCATAGATTGTTCCGACGAGATTCTCCTGGCTATCAAATGTATCCAAATGAGCTTCTGTAATCCCAGTAATAATACCGATCTGGGGTTGAACCAACTGACAGAGGGCAGCAATATCGCCGACATATGATTCACCAAACTCAAAGACAAGTACGTCTTCATCACCCAATAAATTTTGGATAAAAAAGCTGTTGCCCGCAAGAGTATTCTTGTTTCCAGGAGTAGCGCGAACATTGAGTTTAACTGATAGAATCGTCTGCAACATCTCTTTCATGGACGTTTTGCCATAGCTCCCTGCGATTGCAATTTTTCGGGCAGAGAGCGTCGCAGATCGCGCAGCCGCTCGAGACTGAATTGCTCGTTCTTTCGGCCGCTGGATCAGTACCTCGCCAAGCCACACCAGCCCCAAAACCGAGAACGCTGTTACTAACGGCCATACCACAAATAGCAATAATCCCAGCAACAGCCACGCCAAATTACGGCTACTGATGCTCACATAGAGCGAATAACAAATCGCGAATATCCCCACCATGTATAGCAACCGTAGCGCAATTCGAATCAGGGTTGCCTTGGTAGTCGAATCCAGGATTCGACGTTTCATAACATAACGAAAATCGCTTGTTCGTAACCACCAGGCAATATAAGCAGCCGGCTTATATTCCGAAGCTTGCAACATATAGGTTATATACGTCGGATATCGCCAACTCCAGTAGCCTAGAAACCGCCGCATCAGCAAAACTCCCGCAGATAATTCGCGACTACTTCAGGCTTTTCTGCATAAACAAAATGCCCAGCACCGGGAATTATTCGCAGTTGTGACCGCTGAATGCAATGATGGAACAGCCTAGCATCTTCGATGGGCGTTTGATTATCTTTCTCGCCCCAAATAAGCAATGTCGGTACGGTAATTTGCTTGGCATCATTTCGTAAATCTTCATCAATAACCCGCCTGAAGATATCACGCATCGCTCCCGCGGTCACATAATCACCGCTTTCCGCATGTGCGTAAAGAGCTTGACGGGCTCTACCGGTTAGCCGTGATAAACCAGGAAGTTTTAGTACTGACTTGCCAACTTTAGCAACTGCTTTATAGGCAGTATTGCGTATCGTATTGCTATGTTTTATGCCTGCTGAGCCAATCAGAACTACCTTTCGAGGAGATAGTATTCCTCTTCCAACCGCCTTAATTGTGATACGCCCACCGAAAGAGTGTCCTATCATTATATATACCTCTGCGATACGCAACTTGTCGAGGATCGCACGAACAAAATCCGCATACTCTTTCACTCCCCAGGCTTCTTTGGGTTTCTGTGAGCCGCCAAATCCTGGAAGATCAACCGCTATAACCGTATATCGATCAGCCAATGCATCAACTACCGGCAGCATCATGGCCGCGCGTGTCCCCCAACCATGGAGAACCACCACCACGGGTCCACTACCCTTTTTGATATATTCTGTCATCAAACCATCAACGATGCAGTGCATAGATATATCTAGTATACTACGGTCATGACTAAAATACCGCTTGCCGAACGAATGCGTCCTACCACGCTCGATGAAGTCATCGGCCAAACACATATCGTTGGTGTCGAAGGTTTGTTACGCCGCATCGTCGAGACCAAGCAACCAACTAGTTTGATTTTATGGGGGCCACCAGGAACCGGCAAGACAACCCTGGCCCGAATCCTAGCTCGCGAACTAGAGGCTGAGTTCATTGAACTAACCGCAGTAACCGCGGGCAAAAAAGACGTTATGCAAGTCGTCGAACACGCCAAGCAAAATTGGAACCTACAAATGCGAACCATTCTTTTTGTCGATGAGATTCATCGTTTCAATAAAGCTCAACAAGACGCCTTTTTGCCGCATGTCGAGTCTGGGCTTATCACTCTTATTGGTGCCACCACTGAAAATCCAAGCTTTGAAATCATCACCCCACTTCTTAGCCGCAGTCGTGTTCTCGTACTTGAACCCCTTAGCAAACCGGATGTAATCGCTATCTTAAAACGGGCTATCCGAGATGAAAAAGCGACTCGGCGCATCACGAAGAAATCTCTGGATTTACTTGCCGAACTATCGGGTGGTGATGCACGGTTAGCACTCGGTAACTTGGAAGTCGCGCTTTCACTCGCCGACAAAGTTACACCTGAAATTGTTAAAACCGCAGCCCAAAAACACATCCCCGGCTATGACAAAAAAGGCGATATGCATTATGACGTTATATCAGCGTTTATTAAAAGTATGCGAGGGAGTGATGTCCGTGCCGCAACGTATTATTTATCGCGCATGATTGACGCTGGCGAAGACCCAAAGTTTATTGCGCGACGTATGATAATATTTGCGTCCGAAGACATTGGTCTCGCCGGTAACGGTGCGTTAGCGCTTGCTACGGCAACGTTTCAGGCCATCGAACGTATCGGATTGCCGGAAGGAAATTATTCTCTGTATCATTGTGCTATCGCGCTGACTCGCGCGCCAAAATCACGCGAGATCACTGATTTGATGTATGAGGCCAAAACACTTGCTAAAACCTATCCTGACTCATCCGTTCCACTCCATCTGCGTAACGCGCCCTCGAAACTAATGGACGACCTCGGCTACGGCAAAGACTATAAATGGCAAGCTAATTTCAAACCCAACAAAGGGTTTTTGCCGGACGATATACCATCATCTTAATTCTGAAGCAATCGATAAACGATAAAACTGCCGACTGCAATACAACCAAGATACATGACCACACATGGAAAGACTTTACGCATAATATGTCCTTCCCGATGAGCCAGTCCGACAATCGCGGCAACCGCAACGACATTGTGAATAGCAATAATATTTCCGGCATTTGCACCGACGATTTGTTGAGCAAGGACGATCGTGGGCACTAGATTTGTATCTATGGCGATATTGTATTGGATCGGGGACATAGTCAATGTGGATACAGTCGAGCTACCAACGATAAATGACCCCAACATACCAAGCACAGGCGCCAGCACAGACCATATTTGTCCGAAATTTTGCGCCATCATCTCGCCGATATAGGCTGGCATTGACAAAGGTTGTTCGGCATTGATGCCAGAATTCGTAAAGATCTGTACCATGATAAGCGTAAATAACAATGTTATTAGTACATTCAGCGCAATCTTGAACGACTCTTTGGTTGCTTTGAAAAATGCGTTAGGCGACGCCTTTTGCATAAATGCGGCTGCAATAGCTGCGATGAGCAGTATCGTTCCTGGTGAATACAAAAGAAACCACGACGAATGAATAGACTCAAATCCGCCAATTGCATTTAGGCTAATATTACCGTACTGATGCAACAAGTCATGAATACGAGGAATCGTTCGCGTAGCAAGCAAAAGCACAATAATGATAATATAGGGCATCCATGCCAACAAAAGCGGCATAGAGGACGTTACTTTCTGCATAGCTACAGTGTCTTTGGATGCAAGATCGCGCCATGGTTTTTTAGGGATCAACCAACCTTTTTTAATCGTTAAAACGGCAAAAAATAAGGTAGCAATACCACTAATAATCGAGATAAATTCTGGACCAAAAGCTATAGCCGTCATAATAGCCGTCGCTCCATAGAAGCCTCCAATAATGAGAGACCATGGCAATATCTCTGTTATTGCCTGTCGCTTTTTAGGACGATCGCTTAGGCCGTAGACAAGCAAAATGACCATTGTCCACGGTATAACGATAGCCGCAACCAGATCAATATATGTTATAGTTCGAGCAACCGACTGAAATAATCCTAATCCCGCATCTGGTATATTGCTTAGACCCAATATGACAGGCGTACCGACCGCACCGAAAGAAACCGGAACCGCATCGCCGACCAATGCCAATGATGCCGCAGTAATCGGACGAAATCCCAGTACGATCAAAAGTGGTGCGACAATCGTTGCTGGTGCACCAAAGCCAGATACCCCTTCGATCAAAGCTGAGAACGCAAATCCAACCACGATTGTCTGTACGCGCATATCAGGCGACAAGCGATAGAAACCTTGGCGTATACGATTCATTGCACCGGTCTCTTTGAGCGTGTACATAAGAGTCATCGCGCCGATCAATATCCAGACAATCGATAGAGCGCGATGAATACCCTGAACAGCCGATGCAGCAAGCACTGCTTTATCCATCCCCCATACCGTTAACGCTCCGATCGTAACCGCACCTGCACTTATCGTCATAGCGTAGCGCGCCGGCATGCGAACTATTACCAGTAATATAAACGGTACTATGATTGCCGAAAAAGCAACAAACAACAGCATATCAAACCTTGATGATTACACCCTCGAGACCCTTGAGAGTAATCTCGCCATTCTTTTGAAGCTCAGGCATATCCGATGGATGAGTAGCAAGAATGACTGTTCCCACATAGGAGGCAAACAACGTCTGCGGTTGTTCTGAGAAATTCAGCAACACAATGTAGCGGTCAGTACCATACCGACGTCCATAGGCGATAACAGTATCGACACTTTCGATAAACGTTATCTCTCCTTTTATCCACACCGCTGATTTTGAACGTAACGCCAGTAAGGCCTTATAAAGGGCCAGTATTGAGTCCGGATCATTTTGTTGGTTAGCAACATTATGTACGGTCGCTAAGCTCGGGATCGGCAGCCATGGCTGGCCTGTTGTAAAGCCAGCTCGTTTTGTACTATCCCACTGCATGGGCGTACGCTCTGGATCACGACCCCCCATACCCGCCTGTACATCAAACAGATCGTTCATATACTCTTTGGAGATATCGACGTTTTCCATGCCAATTTCATCTCCATAATACATGGTTGGCAAACCAGGTAGTGTCATGAGCAACATTGCTGCCACTCTAGCTTGTTCGCGGCCCCAACGCGATACAATCCGCATCTGATCGTGATTGCTGATGCAGTAGGCCGGACGATCATCTGTCCGCAAGGTATTTTGAAATTCACGAAGAAACGTTTTAAATTCTGACGCATTCCACGGCTTACCCATAAGATTCATACAGAGTGGGCTCGCAACAGTAGGATTAATTGCATACAACTTTTTGTATTGTTCAAAAATTGTACCGAATAACGGTTGTTCCTCTGAATAAAATTCAAACAAAAGCTGTTTATCCTTATACTCAGCAGCCACATCTGTCATCGCTTTCAGATACATATCAAGATTGGGTCCATTCTTGCTATGTACATGAATCGTCGCTCCATAGTCATAGGGAGACCCTCCATATCCTTCATTGAACGGATTGTCTGCAAAGTCGGGATCTTTTGCGAGCTTCCAAATAGCATCTACCCGAAAACCGTCCACACCCATATCAAACCAGTATCTCATGACATGTTGCATTTCTTCGCGAACGCGCGGATTTGCCCAGTTGAGATCCGGTTGTTCCTGCATAAAACTATGGAGGTAGTACTGGCCCGAGCCTTCGTCATAGTGCCACATACTACCGCCCGCAAGACTCGACCAATTGTTTGGCAGGGAACCATCTGGTTTACCATCACGCCAAATATAGTAGTCACGCTTGTTGCTATCCCGAGATTGACGTGCCTCGCGAAACCATTCATGCTGGTCACTGGTATGGTTCGGTACAAAATCCATCATGACTCGCAAATCTCGATAGTGCGCTTCAGCGAGCAATCGGCGAAAATCATCCATCGAGCCAAATACGGGATCGATCGCTCGAAAATCCGAGACATCATAGCCGCAATCTCTCATAGGTGATGCGTAGACGGGCGACAACCAAATCGCGTCAACTCCGAGCGAGTCAGCTTCTCCTTTCAGATATGGCAGCCTTTGGATAATCCCATTCAGATCACCAACACCATCGCCACTAGCGTCCTGGTAGCTGCGCGGATAAATTTGATAAATAGTGTTTATATTTGTCCACGGTTTCATATGGTATATCTTACCATAACCATCAGGTTCACTAAACGAATAAAGAACAACCCGCTAAAGTAAGTAATGGAAACTAACT
>JAPUDQ010000016.1 GCA_027493025.1 Candidatus Saccharimonadota bacterium
CGGTGGGGACGGGGACGGATCCAGGAACGGGGACAGGAGCTCAACTACCTTCACGAATTGTAAACATGTGGCATAATGCGCTTCATCCACAGGGTATTGCCATATCAAATTATCCTGCCGATGTTAAATCATTATACAATTTCGTCTCATTGGGCATGGCACAAGGCGCAGGAGATGATGGTTCGATTGCGTTCGGATCTTCGCATGCTGCGCAAGATGCGCAAGATATAAAAGCATTAGTTGCAAGTGGCATTCATGTAGCACTTGGTATTGGAGGAGAAGGAAGCTCGACGAGACTCATGACTACTGCGAATGCGGACGTTATGTTTAACAATATCTCAGCATTAAAGGAGCAATACGGCTTCAATGGCATCGATTTTGATATTGAGAACACGAGTGTCTTTACCCCAGAAGCTATGGTTTATCTCGGTAAAAAACTAAAGGCAACGTTTGGAAAAGACTTCGCTATAGTTACAACCCCTTCCTTATACGGTACGATTCAGGAATACTATATCAAGGTAGCACAGCAGCTAGGGGACGATATGGATTTAATGGCGCCGATGTTATATGGATTTCCCGAAGCACTAGACTCTCGCCTATCTCAAGTTAGCCTTCAAAAATGCGAGGTAATGGCTTCCGCAGGAGTTCCAGACAATAAAATGATTTTAGGGTATTCGATGTATTATGGAGACCCATCACAAAACCGCTATCAATGCACTACTGACCCACAAATAGTACTCAATGCCTACAAAGCTGTACGTGCCGTACGACCGACGATTCGAGGAATATTTATCTATGACGATAACCAAGAGATAGGTGGTAATTTTGCTGGCACAAAGGCCGTAGCCCCTGATGTACTTAAAGCATAAGTGACTACAAGCTATACATGTAAAATATTTACGGTAAATAAGGCTATAGAATAGGGATACCTATTTCATCATAGCCAGCACGGCAAAACGGCCGTGGATACCCCCGCGGCTATGAGAGAAGTAGTCCTGGCTTTCCACGGTATCAATAGGAGAAATCGTTATATTCTCTACGCGTACGTCGGCACGTACGAGTACCTGCCGGTTGTGCCCGCTCATATCGATATGGACTCCATCGTCCCGAATCTCCACGAAACCTTGCCAATCTTCATCGTGTATCTGGTCAAAATGCTCCAAAGCATAATGTTTGATTGTTGCATGCGGCGACATCCAGACGATCAAATCAGCTGCACCCGCACCATTCGCTTCAAAATGCGCTACCAGCCGCGTCAACAAATCCGTCAGGGTGGAATGCCGACCCATATGTGCGACGGCTAATAGGTCGTGCACGGGGTCGTACACCACCGTTGCGACACAATCCGCGACAGGCAGGAGCATGCCGACGCCTTTTTCGCGTGTAAATAACGCATCCGCCACAACCTCTTGGGTATGTTTGGTGGTCGAACGATCATCAACCTCTGCGATAAGATTGTAGGTGGCGGTATCGCTATACATAATCCGCTGATAAACCACGTCATCATAATTGACACCGTTTTTCTCACAAAATGCTTGTCGCGTCCGTACTACTGTTGGATCATGAATGAGCAGTTTTGTACGATCTAGGACCGTTCCATCGTCCCGAGAAGAAACTCGAACTAATATCGAGTCAGGAAATACCGTTGGTTGATCAGCTCGTATCATACCCTATGATAGTAAGCTATGCATTACTCTGGTGCAAGACTGTTGTGAGCCGTAACCAGTCATCAATCGCTAAATCTTCAGCCCGTTGATCAGGAGAGATATCAGCCTTACCTAACATCATCTCGGCCATTGGTTTTGAAATAGCGAGACCTCCAGCGAGCGAGCTGCGCAGCTTTTTGCGCCTCGCGGAAAAGCCAGCCTTGACGATCCGAAAGAATAACGTTTCATCTCCGGCCTCAACTAAGGATCGAGTACGGCGTTTCATGATGACAACCTGACTATCGACTTTTGGCGGCGGCGTGAAATAATGTGCCTCTACTCTAGGGCCAAGTGAACACTCGGCATAGATTTGTGCGCTTATCGCTAAGATACTCATATCACCCGGATGAGCGGCAATTCGCTCGGCCACTTCTTTTTGCACCAGTAGTACCGCGCAACTCGGCCGATTGCGTGCGGTCATAAGTTTTTGGACAATTTTGGCCGTAATATAATACGGTATGTTGGCGACTACTTTATAATCTGCCGGTAAATTCTCAGGCTCATACGTCAAGAAATCATGGTGAATGACGTTGAGATTTTTACCAGGAAACTGTGCCGGAAGCTTACGCGCTAGCTCCTCATCAAATTCTACGGCTACCACCCGTTCTGCCCTATCAAGTAGCACGCTCGTTAGGGTACCAAGTCCAGGCCCAATCTCGAGAACGATATCCGTCTTTTGGATGTCAGCGCAATCAACAATCGCCCCTAGCATGAGACGATCACGGAGCCAATGTTGGCCAAGTGATTTTTTAGTACCAGCCACGACTCTGTGAGTGAGCCCATGCGCCAGACCAGCCGCCATATCGCCCTGTTACATAGCCTTGACCCCAACGTAAGGCAACGACAGGATCGTTCCAATTTGGACCAAGTTTACTACAAGGCAGTGCCTGAACAAGTCCACAGGCTCCCGAGTACGAATTGAGTGCGTTCGGGTTCCATCCTGACTCTTTCTGAATTAGCTTCTCTACATATCCATAGTCGGCTTCGGCAATCCCGGCTGCCGCCATCCAATCAGCATGCGTTCCGCTGTACACCGGAGCTTTAACTTTCATACCGATTACAACAACTTCCTTGACTGGTTCAAGCGTCGTTACGCTCGCTATCGCTTTTCGTCCAATCTCTCTTCCATCTCTAATATCTATTTCGTAGGTGACATTCTTCTTGCCATCAGCGCCATGCGTTCGGACCTCACGGTAGCCCTTGTCACGATCCGTATCCTTAACCTCTTCAACTGGTCTAGCGATACCCTCCTCGACGGTTACCGTCTGTTTACCATTTCGCCAAACTGAAATATTCATACCTTTTATAATTGAAGTTTCATCAGAAACGGATTTGCCATCATTTGCGCCAAGAACAATCTTTTTCTCCCGGAGCATATCACCAACGGTGGTAGCCTGCGTTCTCGCCTCAAATGTCTTTCCATATAACGTAAAGACAAATGGTGTTGCTCGATCAACTCGCAACCGTATACCAGCACCGCCATCATCGAGAGGACTGCTCGCAAGTTCAAACTTAGCAGTATCCTCGTCATAGAGTTTTGAGCCACTCTGCTCAAGTATTCGACGTGGGCTTTGAGCAGCGGTAATGATTTGGGTTCGCTGAGCACCATCCTCTACCGTCACCGCTCGAGCCCGATAAATATTTACAACGTAGTTTTTGGCGACAAGTCTTGTGCTAGCAGAGGGTTCGACATCATCCGCCTCATTAACAACAAGCCCCGCAGAATGAAGTGCGGAACCAATGGTTGGTTTGTTTGTGACAAAGGTTTTTTCTTGCCCCTGATCGTAGACCGTAATGAGCCGATCGCCTGGTTGGGTCTGCGAGCTAACAGCAGCTACCTGACGAGAAAGCGTAATAATAGTTGCGATAATCAGCAGAAGCGACATGACCCAGAAACGGCTATGCTGTTTTATTTTCCCTAGTACCGTATGTGTATAATGGTTACTCACAACGAATAAAAGTAGTATATCACGATTTTTGTAATATATCAAGCTTTTTGTCAATAGCTAGCTTAACAATGCTATCCCTGTTAGTAGGAAGATTTTTTATAGAAAACCACTCTCGATCACAAATTTCTACCTGTCGAAACCACGGAAGCGAATCAAGGTTTTTCGACTCCACCCATACCTCATACACGACGAGACTGCATTTGAGCGGCCAAGGTGCTTCAACCGTTCCAATATAACTGAGCTGATTTTTATTGATGAAAAGGCTTGTTTCTTCATACACTTCTCGCACAGCTGCCATAGTTGGACGCTCTCCACGGTCAATACCACCACCTGGTAAATCCCATTTTTGGCTTGATAGCCAACTTTTTACAAGAAGAATATCGTTTTTATAGCGAACAACAACACGCACTCGTGCTTTTCCATGTGGAGTCAGAACATAGATTATCGGCCCTACTATAAATGACAGCACCCTCCCTAGCCATTTCATAGCACTTTTTCCAAAGGGGCAAACGCCACATTCAATTTTTTGACACCTTTACCACGAAAGACAACCGTCACCGTTGTCCCATCAATATGCGTTACAATTCCCTGGCCAAAAACACCATGACGCACCGAATCGCCCGTCTGAAGATCAAGAGTCTCATCATAGTCAACATACGGATCATCATTGTATTGCATTGCTGCTCTGGACCCCATATCGATTGACGCTACCTCACTGGTTTCTATCTCACTCAAAAACCGCGATGGTGGATTATGTTGGGCACTACCAAAGATTAGTCGGCTGCTCGCCGCTGAAAGATATAATTCTTCACGAGCACGCGTCATACCCACGTAACAAAGACGACGCTCTTCCTCCATTTGATCTATTTCATAGAGCGCCCGGCTATGAGGGAAGATCGTTTCTTCCATACCGATCATAAAAACAACGGGAAACTCCAGACCTTTTGCCGCATGAAGTGTCATCAGGGTAATCGCCTCATGAGATAGTTCACTCATGTCCAAATCAGAGATTAACGATAGCTCCTCAAGATACCCCGCAATATCAAGCCCAATACGAGCTCGCGCATCCGAAACTAGCTCACGAACATTTGCCTTTCGGTCTTCGGCCTGTGTGGTACCATCGTCCAGATATTCAAGATATTCAAACCGTTTTATGACCAGCTCGATCATATCAGCAAGTGGTTCATCGGCCATCTGTTCCTGTAGCTTCACCAGCGCTCCCCCAAGTTCATGAAGAGCTTTCTTAGCCCGCGGGGTTATGCTCGTACAAAGATCGACTGATGTCATTGCCTTTATGAGATCCATGCTGGTTTGAGACTGCCAGTCAATGAACTTTTGTATAGAGGTGATACCCAGACCGCGTGCCGGCACATTAGCAATCCGTAGAAAACTTGGCTGGTCATACGGTTGATATAACAACCGTATATAGGCAATGATATCTCTAATTTCTTTGCGGTCATAAAATCGCGTACCTCCCACGATCCGATATGGAACACTGTATCGAATACACATTTCTTCAACTGCCCGTGACTGCGCATTCGTCCGGTACAAGATAGCGTAATCACCGTACCGTCGATACCCTTCTGAAATCGCCTGCTTGATACGCATGATTATACTCTCGGCTTCATGGAGCTCAGAGTTTGTATAGAGTGTTTGAACCGGCAGCCCGCCAGTTTTATCAGTCGTTAATGCTTTGTCGGTTCGCTGAATATTTTTAGTAATAACACTGTGTGCTGCATCTAATATTGGTTTGGTAGAGCGATAGTTTTGTTCCAGTTTAACCACAAACGCGCCTGGAAAATCCCGCTCAAAATTTAGAATATTGGTAAAATCAGCTCCCCGCCAACTATAAATCGATTGCCAATCATCACCAACCACACAAATATTTCGCTCAGGATTAACCAGTAACTTCACAAGACGATATTGGGCAGCGTTCGTATCCTGATATTCATCGATAAGGACATGTTGAAACCGTTGCCGCCAACGATGGCGCAGCTCTTCAGAGCTTTTCAGTAAGCGTACTGTCTCTGATATAAGGTCATCAAAATCTAGCGCTGCCGTTTGTTTACGAAGTTGCTCATAGAGCGGATATATCTCCGCAACCGCTTTCTGAAGCGGCAAACGAGCCAGCTGGGCGTATTCTTTTGGTGTCACTAGATCATTCTTGGCAGTACTGATTTGCGCAATAACACCACGAGGCGTAATCGCTTTGTCCGAAATACTCAGCCGCTTCATCGCTTGCTTGACAAGACTGAGCCGATCAGATTCATCCAAAATAATAAAATTCCTCGGTACACCAATCTGCTCGCCATCAATCCGAAGGATTTTAACGCAAATACCATGAAATGTCCCCATCCACATCATAAACGAACGATCATCTGCATCTTCACCGAGAAGTCGAGCCAGACGAAAACGCATTTCTTTAGCCGCCTTGTTCGTAAAGGTCACCGCAAGTATAGCCTGATGCGATATGCCCTGTTCTATTAAATAGGCCACTCGATGAGTCAATGTCTTAGTTTTGCCCGATCCAGCACCCGCCAAAATCAGCAGCGGCCCACTCGTATGCAAAACCGCATCACGTTGTGCGTCATTTAAGTCAGTAAGGATAGAATCAGCCCCATTCACTGATATCTATTGTAACGAAAGTTTACAAATGTTGCCCGTATAGAAAATACAACACACCGAGCGCCGCGCCAACAATAAAGAGAGCGACAAAGATGATAACCCACATAGTTTTGTGTCCAGTAGACGATTTGGCATCAATGAGTGGCTGATGGACCGATGTAGGATCGAATACTGGATGAGCTTGTTGATCAGCCTGGAGCGGTAAACCCACAACCGGCGAAGCAATAACGGCAGAGCTGGCCGCTGAAGCTACTGCGGGAGCTGTGGGGGCAGCAGTAGAAGACTGTACTGATTCGTTTGCTTCAATCCTCATAATCTCTTTATTAAACTCTTTTGGAAGTACCGTCTGAACAGAAGCAACATCTACCGTATCTGTTGGTGACGTCGATGGCGCAGTCGCATTCGACTCAGCCGATTCTTCTTGAGTAAACGAATTTAGAGGTCTTTTCTCAACGGCAACATCAGGAATAAACGGTGTAACCCCTGCATCTTGCGGAGTTACCTCAACCGGAGGCTTACTCTCTTCAAAATGAAGCGGTGAATGGTTCATAACTGGAGGTTGTTTTGCCACTTCATCTTCTGGTTCTGGTTTGGGATCAGTAACCAGTTCTGGTTCTGGCTGCGGAAACATTGTTGAAGTCGTAACAGTATCCCCTGTGGTAGGTACTGGTTCCGATTTAGGTTCCTGAGTGAGCGGTTCTTCTGGTTTGGGAGTAGACACTGGCTCTACAGTAGGGGTAGCTAGTGGTGTTTCAACCACTGCTTTCGGTGACGGCTCTACTGGTTCGACAGGCGCTTCTGCATGTTCATTCAAAGCTGCCTCAATGTTAATGGCGGGTGCTTTTATACTAAAATCGCTCGATGGTTGAAGCGTTACACCACCGCGTGGATGCGTAACGCGTGGCTTAACCGCAACCGTAGCAGAGGGACGAACAACATCCATAAACTTACCTCGCTTTTGGGGAGTCGTCGTCGGGCTATTTTGAGAAGGTATCGATTCAGAACTCACTTCATCTGACACCTTAACAGGCTCTACAGGAATAGCGTGAGTCGACGGCATTGGCTCCGGCTGCACTGGCGCAACTGGCTCCGAAGAGATAGGCTCAGCCACTTTTACGTCTTCTTGGACAGAGTCAGGGATCGGAGACTCCGTAGATGTCACATCTGCCTCTTGGGTATCTGACGAGGGTTTTGCTTCAGTATCACTTTCCTCTATAGTCACTACCGGAACATCCGGCAACTCAGCAGACGATGATGTAGTGGTGTCTGGTACAGGGTTAGGCTCAGGCACAGAGCTCACAGCCACCACCGGTGGATCGCTCGCCGGCGTAACAGTAGTTGACTCAACGGCCGGTGCTTTTTTTTGTGTTAGTACCGAGTTGACCGCCCTATCTAATTCATCAAAGTCAAAATCCTTCATACCCCACCCTACTCTACATTGTCTTTACGTTTATTATGTGCCATCGAAACGATATTCGCAAATATTGGCGCACTTAAACTAGCGCTGCCCACCAATAACCCATCGATTCGCGGTATCGAAAGGTATATGTCGGCATTTTTATCGGTAACACTACCGCCGTACAACACCCTAACCGCTTCCGCCGTCTTCTTGCCATATAACGCTTCGACTTGTTCGTGAATAATCTCCGTCGCTTTCTCAACTTCTTGAGGGGTTGCGGTATTACCATTACCGATCGCCCAAATTGGCTCATAAGCGATCACAACCCGCTCAATTTCTTCTGAAGTCAGATTGGCTAGTCCACTCAGAACCTGTTCTTGCACCACCGTTTTAGTCTCATGATCTACCCGCTGCTGAGCCGTTTCACCGATACAGAGAATAGGAATCATTTGGTTACGGATAACCGCTTGGATTTTAGCACGAATATCTCGTTCACGATCGCCAAATATATTTCGTCGTTCGGAATGGCCAACGATAACATAACTCGCAACTCCGCGTAACTGAGAAGCCGATACCTCACCCGTAAAAGCTCCCTCATCGCGCCAATAGCAGTTTTGCGCGCCGAGCTTAAACTGTCGGTGATTAATCTGCAGACTGACTGATTGAAGTGCCAGCATAGTGGGGCACAGTACAACATCAACCGAACGCTGCACAAGTACCTTTTCACTCAACCGATGAACAAACAAACTAGACTCGTGCACCGTATTGTGCATCTTCCAGTTTGCGACGATGAGAGGTTTACGTGTGGTGTTCATAATGATTATGGTTACTCTAAGTGTACAGTATTTCGCTTTTTTCAGCTAGGCTCTCATTAACGCCTCAATGCCGGGTAATTTCGCGCCGCTCATTAATTCAATACTCGCCCCGCCGCCTGTGGAAACATGATCAAAGCCAGCCCCATCGTGTCCATCCCAGTGCATGACAAAATCTGCCGTATCACCACCTCCAACTATGCTTGTGAGAGCAGTTTTACGTTGAGCTATTGCCAGCGCGACGCGAGCCGAACCATGCGCAAAATTTGCGAGCTCACTCATACCAAGCGTTCCGTTCCAGACGACCGTCCGTGACACTTCGATACAAGCCACCGCTTGCTCAATAGCTTTTGTACCTATATCAAGAATGATATCGTCTTTTCCAACAGTTCGCACATCAATGACATTCCTTGGTTGACTGGGGTCGATCTTTTGGGCTACGGCTACATCAGAGGGTAACAAAATGAATCTATCAATATCGTCGACTTTTTTGCCAGCCGCTTCATACATTTTTTGAATGATTGCTTCACAACCAGATTCTGTTTTACTTTTACCAATTTCCATACCGCGATATTGCATGATAGCATTTGCTAGCGCGCCGCCAACGACAATATGGTCTGCAATGGCCACAAATTTCTCAATCATCCCAATCTTGTCGCTGATTTTTGCACCGCCCAGTATAGCCGTAAAGGGCTGTTTTGGGTTTGCCATCACTTTTGTAAGTGCGCGGTACTCTTTCTCCACAAGCAGACCGGCACTACTTGGTAGATACTGGGTAATTGCGTCAGTCGTTGCATGGGCTCGATGAACAACCCCAAACCCATCCTGGACAAAATACTTTGCTTGAGTGCTCGTTGCCAGTTTTTTAGCAAACTGTACATCATTTTTTTCTTCTCCCGGATAAAAACGCACATTTTCGAGGAGTAAAACATCTTTTTCTCGCAAACTTCGGCTCGCGTGAACGACTTTGTCACCGATACAATCATCAACAAATCGAACCGGTCGTTTGAGGAGTTCAATCAGTCGCAAGGCAACCGGCTCTAGGCTATCACTGGCTACTTTTTTGCCATTAGGCCTGCCGAGGTGAGAACATAGTATAATTTTGCAGCGACGACGCTGAAGTGCTCGGATTGTTGGCAAACTAGCCCGAATCCGAAAATCATCGGCAATACTGCCATCTTTTGCAAGTGGCACATTATAATCCACCCGCACCAAAACAGTCGCGCCATCAAGCGGTACATCACGAAATGATCGTTTTGGAAATTTGCCCACCATATTACTACTGACTATAGCATTTTCTACCTATTTGCGGAACAATCTACAGAACTCGCACTTTGATTGTATCGGTTCCGCCCATGACTCCAGGCTGGCGGCCACTGACAAGCACAATTCGATCACCTTCATGAAGTAGCTCGCTACCGACAAGGCTTTGTGCTAAATCGCCCCCAGCATCCTTGCTATCTGGACGGTAGAAGCTCTTTATTCCATAAAATAGACAGAGTTGCTGCGAAACACGCTTGTTACTCGTCACGCTAATTATCTCGCGTGATGGACGATTAGCCGCAATATAGGCGGCCGTCGCACCGCTTTTCGTCTCGGCAACAATCGCCGCAGCCTTGAGATAATGCGCCATTTTAACCGCTGACTGGCTAACAACCGCCGCAGTCGTATCAATTTCATCTGGGGTGGCAAGCGGTTGAATCGTCACATTTTCCTGCGTCGCCAAAATTGTACGCTTCATAGTCTCGACTGCTTCGAGCGGGAAATGCCCCATTGCGGTTTCTTCGCTAAGCATGATAGCATCGGCACCTTGGATGACTCCATTGGCAATATCACTAACCTCCGCACGCGTTGCCTGCGGACTGTCAGTCATCGTCCCGAGCACTTGCGTTGCAATGATACTGACCTTGGCGTGCTTTTGGCAAAGCGCGATAATTTCACGCTGAATTGCCGGCACCAGCTCCGGCCCAATCTCATACGCAAGATCGCCGCGTGCTGCCATCACGACATCACTCGCCTCGACAACTTTTTCGAGCTCCTCGGGATCAACCGCCGTTTCTGTTTCTACTTTTGAAACGATATGAGCATCCGAACCTTTTTCACCGAGATATGCCCGCAGCATCTCAACATCGGTCGCTTTATGCACAAAACTGAGAGCTACGTAATCAAAATCTTGAGTAACTCCAAAATCAATGTCCTGAAGGTCTTTCGGCGTCAGCACATCACCCGTAAAGTCAGTATCAGGAAGGTTGATTCCTTTTTTGCTCATCAATACACCGCCGTTTTGCGCCGTTGCTGTCACTGTTTTTGTCTCAACGTCAACACTGGTCGCAATCGCTTTGATACGGCCATCATAGATATACACTCGATCGCCAACTTTCACTTTCTGGCTAATATCATGCTGAACCGGCACGATATGTCCCTCATGATGCGTGTTGTAGCGCAGGTGAATCTCATCACCAGTTTTGATCTGATAGTGGTTGTCCTCAATCTCTCCGAGACGGATTTTTGGCCCCTGAAGGTCTTGTAGGATAGCCACGGGTTTGTGAAGCGTTTTGCTCGCTCGCCGAATATGGTTGATACAGGTCGTAACCCACTCATAACGCGCGGGAGTTACATGGCTGAAGTTAATGCGCATACAATTGACACCAGACTGGATAAGCTGTTCGATTGTCTCGTAGGAATCCGATGCCGGTCCAATCGTCGCCACCATTTTGGTGCGCTTGATCGCTGGTAGGTAGGAAAGATGGGCTAAACGTATTTTACTCATAGGCTACCTAGTATACCCGGTTACAGGCCGATTGGCTAGCGCCCCAACCGATCCTCAGTCTTTTTGATATCAATAGTCGTCTTAACAAGCGTATCTGGCGCCAAAGAAATACTATCGATCCCCTCCTCGACCAAAAAGCGCGCAAACTTCGGATAGTCCGACGGCGCTTGACCGCAGATGCCGACTTTGACACCTTTGGCTTTCGCCACCTTAATCGCTTGACGCACCATAGCGAGTACGGCTGGGTTATTTTCATTATAGACATGCGCTACAGTGTGATTATCGCGATCAACTCCAAGCGTCAGCTGCGTCAGGTCATTACTGCCGATCGAAAATCCGTCAAAGAGCTCTGCGAATTGTTCCGCCATCATAACATTTGATGGAATCTCCATCATCATGTATATTTGGAAGCCATTATCACCTCGTTTGAGTCCAGCCTCGGCCATAATAGCCTGAACCTTGCGTGCTTCATCGAGATCACGACAGAACGGTATCATACCTTTGACGTTCGTTAGCCCCATTTCGTCACGGACTTTGATAAAGGCCTTGCATTCCAGCACAAACGCTTCTTTATATTGCTCACTATAGTATCGACTTGCACCGCGCCAGCCGAGCATCGGGTTCTCTTCTTTGGGCTCAAACTGCGCGCCCCCAATCAGATTGGCATATTCGTTCGTCTTAAAATCACTAAAGCGGATAATCACATCGTTCGGATGAAACGCAGCCGCGATCAAAGCAATTCCTTCGGCCAGCTTGTCCACAAAATATTGGGGTTTATCGTCGTAGCCTTTTGTCAGCTGGTTGATAGTTGACCGCGTTTGCTTATCCTTGATCTGATCAAAATGAAGCAATGCAAGTGGATGAATTTTGATATGTGAATCAATGATAAACTCTTCTCGCGCCAGCCCTACGCCATCATTTGGGATAAGCGAGTAGGCAAATGCTTGTTCAGGAGAGCCAATATTCATCATCATTTTCGTTTTAGGTCGTTCGAGATGCTCGATATTCGTCTTGCGTACCTCATACTGAAGCTCACCGTTATAGACATACCCGACATCGCTCCCCGCACAACTAACGGTAACTGATTTGCCGTCTTTGATGATTTCCGAGCCATTGCCTGTTCCCACCACGCAAGGAATACCCAGCTCGCGTGACACGATAGCCGCGTGACACGTACGTCCACCTTTATCGGTGACGATAGCGCTGGCAATTTTCATGATCGGAACCCAGTCAGGATCAGTCATCTCGGTGACGAGTACGTCGCCCGGTTTGAAATCTTCAATATCTTTGACGCTCATGATCTTATTAACCCGACCAACGCCGATCTTGTTACCAACACTAGTTCCTTTGACTAGGAGCGTGCCTTCTTCAAGCAATTTGTATTCCTCCACAACATTCTCATTACGGCGTGACTGAACCGTTTCGCTACGAGCCTGGACAATATAAAGCTGTCCGTCATCCTCATCAAGCGCCCATTCCATATCCATCGGTTTACCATAGTGCGTTTCGATTTTCATACCCCAGTCAGCGAGCGTTTGCACCTGGTCATCCGTAATAGAGAATCGATCCTGATCACGCTGAGACACATCGATGTTTTTTGTTTTGCTACCGCTGATCGGAACCATTTTCATCTTCTTGGTGCCAATTTTTTTCTTCAAGATAGCGCGTGTAGGCTTAAAGACAATAAATTCATCCGGGCTAACATGACCTTGGACGATATTCTCGCCCAGACCATAAATCGAGCTGATCACAACCGCATTTTTGAAGCCACTTTCTGTGTCAATCGTAAACATAACCCCTGCACATTCCGAACGTACGGCCACCATCTGCTGAATCCCGACGCTCAGCGCAACTTTCATGTGATCAAAGCCATTTTCAACCCGATAAACAATCGCCCGGTCCGTAAAGAGACTCGCAATACACTCCTTCGTAGATTGAAGAACCGCATTGACTCCTTTGATGTTCAAAAAGGTTGCTTGCTGGCCTGCAAATGAGGCGTTCGGCAGATCCTCCGCCGTGGCACTAGAGCGAATTGCACAGACGAGATCATTCTTTTCGTGGCCACATTTGCGGCACAGCTCTTCGTATCCGCGACGGATTTCATCCTCAAAATCCTGAGGCAAATCCGCTTCGACAATCATATCGCGAATAGCACTACCTCGCCGCGCAAGATCTCGCACATTACTAACATCCAACCCCTCAAGCATTTCTCTGATTCGATCATTCAGTCCCGCATCTCGCAAGAAGTGTTGATACGCATCGGCCGTGGTTGCTACGCCATTTGGCAGATTGACACCCTGTGGCTTGAGATGATGATACATCTCACCGAGACTGGCGTTTTTGCCGCCGACTACTGGAATATCATTGATCGAGAGTTCTTCAAAAAACTTGAGGTATTTGTACATGCATCCACCCTTTTATAATTGCTAGCATTGATAGCTCTATCATACCATAACCACTATACCGGCTACTATCGGTTATACTAGAGATATGAATGATTCAATCTCCTCACTGCGTACCTGGCTTGGTTCCGGCTCAATCAATATCTTTGGCTTACCATTCTCTGGTAAAGACACCCAGGGATCCCTCCTTGCTGACCTGTTTAACGCGCCGATGATCAGCAGCGGACAAATCCTTCGCGAACAAAAAGACAACCAACAACTTCAGGAAATTCTTGCGACAGGTGCTCTTGTCCCTACAGAGCTCTTTGAAGAAATTGTCATCCATAATCTTTCGAACTCTCGATATGAAGGTCGTCCACTCATTTTGAGTTCTGTGGGTCGCTGGTTTGGCGAGGAGCAAAGCGTCATGCGTGCCACCACTGCTGCAAATCACCCAATCCGCGCGGTCATTGTACTCGATATGCCCGACGAAACCGTTTGGCAGCGTTTTGAAGCCTCTCAGAAACTCCATGATCGTGGCGCTCGAGCCGACGATAGTCGTGACGTACTTCAAAACAGAATCGATGAATTTCGACAAAAAACGATGCCAGTAATCGACGTATACCGGGATAACGACCTGCTGATCACCATTGACGGTACTGCGTCACGGGAAGAGGTCACTGCTTCTATTTTAAAGAAACTCCAAGAAAAAGCCACGCGCGACCGCTCACAATAGACCGCGAGTAGCTCATAGTGATACGCTATATGCATGAGCATTACAACTCGTCGTTTTAATCGTGCCAAGCCACCCGCGTCAATTCCACCCGCGACCGTGCTCAACAGCGGAATAACTTACACATCATCCATTGCAGCTCATGCCAGTTACCCGGATACAAACGGAACTGAGCTAAAAAATGGGGTGCACGCTGCCTCAACTGACTACACGGATCCCGCATGGGTAGGCTACAATCCGGCAAACGACGTAACACTGACGTTTGATTTAGGGTCATCCAAATCATTGAGCTCAATTGCCGCCAGATTACTGCATTACCCCTCTGTTGGCATTGCGCTTCCCAATATCTTTGTCGTCGAATCCTCTGACGACAATACCTCATGGAACGTGGTATATCACAGCGAGCACTTTGCGCCTGCCGACACCAGTATCCGTATCGAAACCTGGTCATGGATGGCTTCCCAGGATGGAATTCCTGGTAAGCCAACGGGCATTACCGCCATAACTGCTCGATATATCCGCATTACCATAAGCCGTATATCAGCCTTTATCTTCACCGATGACATCACGTTCATGGGGTGGAATACCCCGCTCGGCAGCGCTACTTCTCAGTCCACGATGCGCTCTCTCGCCGGATGGCGAGTCGCAAGTCAAGAAATAACTGCCGAAGCACGCGATATGATGCTTCTATATAACCAAGGCACCGTATCGTGGACAGCAGCAAAATTAGCCCCTTACACCACCTATACAAACCGAGCTACGGGAGCCAAAGATACCATGTTCCCAAACTTCCTTTTTCTTGCTATTCAGACCGCCGACAATGCTCGTTCGTTCGTTGCCGATGATCAACGCGCTTCAGCGACGATAGCTGACTGGCAATGGTACCTCGAGCGTACCTTTAGCGTCGGCGGTGATATGGCAGCACTCGAGCAAGCGGCTGCTCAAACCGCTACTGATATTGGTAGTAGTACCTACAAAGTCAGCGTCGCCATCATGATACCGTTACCAGAAGTGGCCCAAACCAGTTTTGGCAGCCTGCCGAGTGGCGGAGCATCATGCAACTTTACCATCGCAGCTGACCAAAAACGAGCTGTTGAGTGGTATATTACAGAGGTAAAGCAACGATTTTCGGCCGGCAATTACCCGCATATACAGTTTATTGGTTTCTACTGGATGAGTGAAACAATTGATGATGTTCGTTACGAAGAAACAGTCCGTTATACCGCCTCAGTCGTTCATGCTGCTGACGGAACCTACTCTGCAAACCAACTGAAGTTCTTCTGGATTCCATGGTATCTGTCGCGTGGCATCTATAACTGGCGTCTCAATGGTTTTGACGTGACGGCTATGCAACCAAATTATTTATTCCAAGGATCAGATGATGTCGAGCGTTGCGAGAAAGCGGCTCTCTTTTGCCAAAGATACAATCTTGCAACTGAGCTGGAACTCGACACCAACATCCTCACCAGTGTCTCAGGCGCCAATGCCAGTACCTATCTGACCAAATATTACGCCTACTTGCGTCCGCTCATTCGTTATGGCTGTACCGGGCCGGAAACGTTCCGCGCATATTATCAAGATGTCGAGGTCTTTTATACTGCTACCAACACGAACGATACGACTGGTCTTAAAGCCTATGACCTCACCTACAAACCTACTAAAGGCACTCTGCAAGAAAGCGACCTTGTATAGTGGTCGCTTAACGGTTTTACACAAAACTACGTCGTAACCCTTAGGCTGGTTTACCCCAGTCAATCGGAGCCCATTCCGTTTGCTCCCATGGGAAAAGTTCCATAGCTTTCCAGTAGGTGTCTACATTTGCAAAATCGCGAAGGAATACACTATTGTTATCCCATGGATTTACACCTTTTAGGACTTCTTCTCTTTTGCCGGATTCAGTAAGTATAGAGACCGTACTAAGCGTCTTATCAATTGGCACCAGGCCATACTTTTGCATGGCTTTACAAATCGTTTTGAGCATTGGACTAAAGTTTGCTTGTGCATCAACATCAAAAGATAGCTTAATTCGTCCCCACTGACCAGCGCAAGGAAGATTAGCATCGCTGGAGGTGCCGTCGCCTTGTTTTGCGGGCCATGAGAATCCCGTCTTCATATTGGGTAGAGCAAATGCAATGGCGTGATCGATAGTTCCTTGGCGTATTTCATCGACACCACAGGCATACATCGCGCCCATCATTCCACTACCAGAGGTAGAGCCCTCATCGAATTGCGTTGTATATTTCTTTACCGCATCCTTTGCATAGCCGCCCCATTTGGCGCTCCATTGCAGCTCACCCTTTTTAATCATAATCCAATAATCTCTTAGGATGCCCGTGTTTAGATCATATATCGAGATGGCAGCATCAGTGCCGAGAGCTGCTTCTGCATTAAGTGGGATTGGTATATTGTTCGTAAAGAGATTGTCTTTCATCGCTTGATTAGGCCCGCCCCATGACCCAGAAAAACTCAAATCGCACTCAACGCTTGCAAGAGGCATACCATCCCCAGAATTGACGATATACGTCGGAAAGTTATAGTTTGGCCCACTACAGGTCGTGAACTTTCCGCTTGCTACCTGCGCATTACGAATTGCAGCCGCCATCGCAGTAGAGTTGGATGCCAGTGGCATATCGGCAACCAGTCGTTGTGCTACCGTACCTTTTCCGATGTAGTTGGGATATAAATACGAATCCCCTACTTTTAGCCCCGTTGTTACCGTCCCTCCCAAAC
>JAPUDQ010000017.1 GCA_027493025.1 Candidatus Saccharimonadota bacterium
ACGGTGCCGCATGGCAAATCTGTCAAGGTGGAGCGCCCCTTGACGTTTACCAATGGGACGAACGACCTTGACGGGTTTGCTCGGTACGTATAATGAGGCAGTACGTGAAGTGAAGGTTAATGCCGTAGTTTTATCTTATTATTCTTAATGTACAGCAACCCAACCACAAGCCAAACCAAAATAGCAAAGATCATCGGGTTGTATGATACATATTTGCCAGGCAAAAATTCAGGCATGAAGTTCAGCGCTGCATGATAAAACAGCGCGGGTGAAGTTGTTTGGTCAGTACGTGCAAAGACATACCCCATGATGATTCTATTTCCAACGATTGTAAGGCCATGAAAGACTATCCAGTCAGCAGCTCTACCCATCTGTATAAACGGCACGACATGCCACGCAGCCCACACGATTCCCAGTAACAGGCCAGCAATAAATATCCCATGTCGTTTCTGCAAAGGTTTTGTCGCGAATGCTGTCCAACCGAGTTCTTCAAAAATCGCACCGACCCAAAAGACGCTCGCAATAAGCAGCATCTCCCCTACGCCCGGCACTGCGCCACTCACACTTTGACCCGTTAATAACCCGACACTATAGGAGACTAAAGACATTACGGGGACAATAGCAACCGCAAATAGCAGCCACCTTTTATCTGTTACGCGCTTCACGTCCAAGATAGAGATGGACCAGGCCTTAATCGCCCGACTACCCCCACTTCGCCAAATAAATACAGCAGCTACTAGGAATGGTACTACGATCATAGCGACACTTGGAGGCAGACCAAATGGCAATGAAATAGCTGCTAGATTTAATGCATAAAACGGGAGCGAAGCCAGCAGTACAAGCGCAAGGAATAGATAGGTTTTGTGTATATCAGGTTTCATAACCTATCCCCACTCTACATCAACCTCGAAGTGATTATCAATACTACCCATGCACTGGAACAACATTGACGGGTTTGCTCGGTACGTTTTTCTTCACCCATAACCACGCTGGGTGTTTTAAGAAAAGCATGTAGTCAGATTTAGATAAAATCATTCCTTGTTATACTACTTTTTCTGCCGCTAATACTTCTTTGAATCTAGTAAATAACGTGTCACGACGGCTATATATATGCTCCTCGGTGAAGTCTGGTTCTTTCACTAGATCGCTGTATTCATGTATCGCGCTCGCCTGGTGCTGGCGACCTTTGTCGTCAGTGTACCCAAGATAGTAACGTTTCTTATCAGGGAATTTATAGTCAGCAGCTCGAATATTTATACCTTTTTCAAGCAGTATCTTGTTTCCGATAGATTCGAGGTTTGTGGAATCAACTAAAGTTCGCTCTATTTCTTGTCGTTTCTTAGCAAATATATGCTCTATTTCAAATTTTTGGTCAATATCCAGGAGCTGCTGTGATGGATTACTAAATGCGTACCAGGTTAATAATGAGCGCGTAATTGGCCGTCCATTGGTAAAACCATAGCTGTTAAGCAGCTCAGACAGCCTCGTAAGCTCTATCCATTTCTTACCATCTTCACGTACAAAGTCTACCTCTTTGCCATTGATGATCTTTATCATCTCGGCAAAAACTGGCGTTCGTAGCTGGTTGACCCCGGGATTGTATACAGCGTATGCAAAGATAAATGCAGTTATTTTATCGAGGAATTTTTCGAATTTTTCATTATCTAGGAGATCTTTATTGTCGCCTTTATTTACTTTGTTCTTCATAAAGTAAACTGACGTGATATATTGCCATACACCGTTTGGTGCATAGTTAAGCACAAATAACTTACGTAATACTTCTGGTGAAAAGCGTTCCTTGTCCTGGCTGGCAACGTCTTGCCAAAAAACTGCTAGGTCAACAAGATCCTCGATGGCATGGTCGTTACGCAACAGCTCGTACTTGCCTCGCTCAAAAAATTTTCTCAATGATTCTACGGTACTAGATTTTATTCCTTGTTTTGCACGCAAGTAATACATATACCTTGTGAATAATTCATCCATGGGGGTGCCAGTAGGGGGGCTAAATATCTGCTCTGTTATGTCCTCAAGTCTTTTCCAGTTTGCAATGAAGTCATCCTTCTCGCCCTTGGCACCATAGTACTTGTAGAATTGGGCTTTGAAAATATCTGCATCTGATAATGGCAAGCCTCTGTCATTTAGGGTAGAGAATATTCGTAGCGCAGTGTCTTGCGACTCGGCTTCAATAGGAAGGATTACGCAGTTGTTAAGGATCCTGGTAAGAAAATACAGAGGATAATCCATATACTTGTCAGAAAGCTCTTGAATCTTGTTTTGGAAGAAACGGAAATTATTTGCATATTTGCTGCGGTAACTACTTGGGACGTCCCCAGTCCGAAGAATTTCCAGAAATTCTTCTTTGTCATTGTCGGTTGCGACTTCTGAATCAATTTTAAGTTGCTCAAGATCTGGACGGCCGAACTCATCAGTAGACCATATACACTGCGAGATAAGCTTGTACATATCCTGAGAAGTCTGATCTTGCATCCGTGAAAACTTATCGTAGAACGCTCTCAAGATTAGCAAAAATGTCGTTAGTCGCTGCTGTCCGTCAATTACCTCAAGTCGACCCTGGTCGTTTTTAAACGTAACGATCGACCCCAAGAAGTATTCATCATCGCTATTGAATTTATCTCGATCATCATCGGGTATAGCAAATGTAAAAACGTCATCCCAAAGTGTCTGGCACTGCTCTTCTTCCCATGCATAGGGTCGCTGGTAGTCGGGAATCAAAAATACCGATTTCTTGTCTGTCAACAGCTCCCTTATGGTTTTCTGGTCTACAGTTATTTTTGACATAGTACCTCCTATATATTCCAATTATCTGGACTTGATTTTGCGTAGTTGTCTAAGCCTATGGCTTCAAAGTGCTTTTTGGCAGCGCGGATCTTTGCGCTTTCCGTAAAGCGGAGCAGGCTTTCTTGTTGTGTGCTCTTTGTTTCACGAATCATATATATCTTATCTTCGCCGTCTTCCTGCTTGACGATTGCCCAGTCTGGATTGTAAGGACCCACAGGTGTAGGAACTTTAAATTTATCGGGTAGTTTTACGAACATCTTAATATCTTCGCGACTATCAAGCAGTTCAGCGAATTTTAGCTCTGGATCCGAATCGTACACTACATAGTCAAACACGGTCTTCTGCTTATTCTTGACTGCGTACATCTGATCGATGAATCGTGCCTTTTCCTCGAGACCATCTTTTTGCAGCTCCCTAAGTTCGTAGACACTTCCAGCAATTTTTTCATACTGGATACCATCAATTACAGATGCCGCCATAACGTTTAAGACATTGCGTTTGACCATCTGGATGAAATCATTTGGGTTGTGAATAAACTCCTGGAGTCGATCGCTTTGTATCAAGATATCTATGAGAGTTTTGCGAGTGAGGCTCGTAGCTTCCTGTAGTTCTTTGATAATATCCGGTAGATCGTATGTACCTGTCAGTTCTGCTGAACGGACGCCAAGTTCTTCGCCGTGTGTTCCGCCGCGCAAAACCTTAACTCCCGAGCGAGTAATTTGCACCCGTAGCGCTTCTATGTATTGCTCTTGTTTAATCGCACGTACGGAATCGTCGATAATCTTCTGGCGGTCAACTTGCACATGGTAGGTTGTTCTGCTAGAGATTTTGTGCCAGAACTCTTCGAATGCAGGGTCATCGAGTATCTGTTTATTGAGCGTACGGGTTTGTCGGTGTCGAGCCTGTTTTATGAAGCGCTCTACCTTACAATTACTGACGATGGCAGTAACATCACCTTCATAGCTCTTATATTCTTCGGGTAGGTTCAGGGTAAAACCTAGGTTAGACGGAGTGAATGTTGGTAATACGCGGCCGCCTTCATCGATGAAACCAGAGCGATTGAGATGCTCCCATATTTTCAAAGAATTTGCATACCCAAGCTTCTCACTTTCGACTGTATCGAGGAGATTAATCTTGCTAAACTCCTCACGTCGAACCACACCGATACTTACACCGGAATCTCGATATTCCTTTTGCAGACTATCGGCAAATTCGCGGTAGGATTCGTTTGCTACAACCGTTAGCTGTGCAATCGCCGATTCACCGACGCGTTCACCGTCACTATTTACGGGGAGGCGGAGACCACGACCAATTGTCTGACGGCGCTCTATTGTTTCGCCCATTTCGCGGAGTACACATATCTGGAAGACGTTCGGATTATCCCAGCCTTCGCGTAGGGCGGAGTGGCTAAAGATGAAGCGTACAGGCTCTTCCTGGCTCAGCAGGCGCTCCTTGTCGCGCATAATAAGGTCGTAGGCGTCAAAGTCATTTTGGTTACCACGCTCGCTGCTATCTATCGCACGTGCTGCACCACCTTTTTTCATGATAGAGAAGTACGCTCGCCTCAGCTCTTGTGGTGTCTGCGGTAACAGCTCTTTATATGCATCGAGTTTATTGCGCTCTTCGATAAACAATTCGTCAAACCACCTAGCGAACTGACCTTCGACCTCGCTGCCGGTTTCATCGTATTCAAGATAGTTTGCAACTTTATCTATAAAGAACAGGCTAAGCACTTTAATACCCTGATCACGCATGAGGTACTCTTTTTTCAAATGCTCTTTGATCGTCTCACGTATCATCTCACGGTAGATTGAATTGTTATTGTCGCCAATAGATTCACCAAGCATGAGTATACCGTGGTTTGTTAGCTCAATACTTGCAGGCTCAAGATTAATCTCACTTACACGCCAGTTGTTTGCGTATGCATCGTTATCGGTAATCTGCGCGAGATCCTGGTGTTGTCTGACATTAATCTGCCTTCGGGTTAATCCTTGGGCGGTACGGACAACTAGCTCGAGTTTCGCTTGCCATGGATCGCGCTTCACATCTATAAGTTTTATATACGGTTTTGCATCTGTTCCTTGCTGAACAACATCGGCAACTACAATTTGCTTCACGAGCCCTTGTTCGTGAGCGTCAACAGGGTCAAGTCGATATATGACATTGTGTTCGTTCTTGTGTGTAGCACTATACCGTAGGGTACACAGCGGGTTTAGATCACTAATGGCGCTTTGCGATAGTACCGACTCCATATTTTGTGGTTCGTCCATGATAACGATTGGCTGAGTTGCGGCCAGATATTCAATCGGTTTTAATCCGTTTAGCTTGTCACGCGTCTGATGAATGATACGCGTGTTTTTGTCACCCTTTACAGAATCGATCGTCATAACCATGATCTGCACGTTCGTACTAGTCGCAAATGCTTGAACCTCCTCTGATGATTTGCCGCTGTAGGTAAATGAATCAAATGGAATCGAGTACAGTTCGGTAAAGTGCTCTTTCATGAGTCGGATGCTTGTGGATACGCCTTCTTTTATCGCAACACTCGGTACTAAGATGATGAACTTGGTGAAGTTATACTTCTTTGCCATCTCAAAAATACTACGGAGGTACACATAGGTTTTACCCGTACCGGTTTCCATCTCAACTGTAAAATTACGCGCATCGCTAGCCAGCCTCTCACTCACTTGTAGGCCGTTACGGTTTTGCACTCGCTGCAGGTTTTGCAGGATAGCTTCGTCATCTAGAACGAGATTATTGCCTACAGCGCCAACTTCGTCTAGGTGGAGTAGCTTAATGCCTTCCGCGACCTTACGCTCCTGGAGTTTGGTTAAAAAATTACCAGCATCTTGGGGTTGACCTTCAAATAAATCTACAGTGGCACTGATCGCCTCTGCTTGATACTGTTGATTGGGATCAAATTTTAGTTTCATTGATTTTCCCCAGGTTTTTTATGCTCCAGACTTCTTTTTGCTCTCACAAGGACATGATCGTAAGTTAAGATTGTGATGTTCTGATAACCCGCATTAAGAATTCTAAACGCCTGCTTCTCATCCGCCCCCCAGTCACACGAACGACCAAAAATTAACGTAGCTCGCGGTTTTACGATTGCTGATCCGTTTAATCTTTTTTGTGTCTTAGCTGAGTCCATTTCTCGTTCAAGTTCTATGACATAATTTTGTACTTGAGTGATGGCTTTGATTAGATCCTGGTGTGGCACAAAGTTATCATGATCTTTCTCTTTTGACCAAAACTGTAAGCTACCTTCAGGGCGCTTGATTTCAATCAAATCCACGAAACCATCAAATGATTCAACAAGATAATCTGCAATATTACTTACATCTATTCGTCTATCGTCAAGAATCTCAACCACCTCATTACCGAGCACCCAATCGTTGTCCTGAAACCACTTTTGCCATTCGTGTTCGGTTTCGTTTGCGTTTACCTTATCTTCGAACGTCTTAACTGCAGTGGTACGACGAGCGAATTCAATCAAGGCAGCACTGTGAACGTTTAGAAGCTTATTCTTGATGAGGAAATTTGCAACCTTACGTGCATCCTTATTTTTGAATATTTCTACCATTCTCTCTGCCAGCGCCTCGTCTAAGTCTGCATCTGCTGCAATATATTTACCAGCGCCTAAGAGTAATGGGCCATGATTTGATTCAATAAATTGTATTAGATTAGCAAACTCTTCACTATCAAGGGTTAGTTCGCTTTTAGGGTTTTCTGTTTCTAAAGTCTCCTGCGTGAACCCCTTACTCTTTATATATCGTCCTATTTTTAAGCTTAAGTCATCGACTTGATGTTCATGGGGTACCTTATAGAAGAGCACCTTAGTAGCAATGGTTTTCTTTTCCTTGAGCAGCCCGCTAACATAGTCAATACCGTTCTTACTTTTACTGACTATTTGCATGCTACACCGTCCAGAGTTCTATTTTTTGTGACTTGCAGATTTGGACAAGGTTTGTCTTGAGTTCGTCGTCACCCCGGAAAGCATCTTCCAGTACGATGAGCTTAGCTGGTTCGTTTGCGGCGATGGCTCGTAGCTGATCTAGGTTAGGCTTTTGCTTTTCGTTCAAGTAGGCACATACAAGGTTATCCCCAACAGTCCATACTGAAAGACCTGCGACATCAGCGTGAGAGATGGGAGCGGCGAGGGAGATGCCTTGTTTTAGCAGGACTTCAGTTAATAGGTCCTCCTCAGCCGCTGCGTTATTACTACTTTCGCGAATATCCAGCAAGTGCTGCTGTAGCGAATCTTTGTCAGTATCACTTTGGCTTCGCCATTTCGTAAAGTTGCTTTCTGATAGTTTAAATACCTTAAATCCTACGTCAAACATAGTCCCACGTTCAGCCAGTTTGTTTGCAAGGTCTGTTTTAATCTTTTCTCCTGCGCGGCGTATCCGCTCTTTTGATATATCCGAAATCTTTCTGTAGCCTGCTTTATACGCTTCACTTTTTTCATCAGCCGGTTCAGGTAATTGGACCTGTATATGCTTGCGATTGCCACCATCCTCGGCATTAAGTTGCATCACGGCATGTGCCGTTGCGGCAGTACCGGAAAAGAAGTCCAAAACTATAGCGTCCTGCGAATCTTTAGTGGCAAGCTCTACTAGTCTTTTCATGAGCCGTACGGGCTTTGGCGTATCAAATACAGAGACGCCATCAAATAGCGCTAACAATTCCCGTTTACCTTCTTGATTATGACCAACTTCATTATTAAGCATGAGCGTGTCGGGTTTTTTTCCTTGAAGCACTTCTGATAGAAAACGCTTCTTCCTTGGAAAAGAATCGCCCGATACGCCGAACCATATCCTGTTATCACTTATCAACTTATTCATTGACTCACGAGAGTAGACCCAGTGTTTGTTTGATGCAACCGTAAATATTTTTCCATTAGGACTAGCGACCTCATAATTGCCGTCTTTTCTAGGTTCATTAGCGACCAAATCTCCAGATTGCCATGGTCCTCGAGGATCATTATCGGGGTTTTGGTATCGAGCGTTCATCGCCTCACTTCTATCTAGCAGGTTGATTTTTGCATCATCAATTCTTCGAGCATAGCAGAGTATATATTCATGATTGTCGGAAAAATATTTCGCATCATTCTTTGTGCTGTGAATTTTTTGCCAAATCAACTGTGCGATAAAATTTCCTTCACCAAATATCTCATCACAAAGTTTTCTGAGTTGAGCAATCTCATTATCGTCTATCGAGATGAAAATCATCCCATCATTAGTTAGCAGATTTCGCGCTAGCTTTAGGCGCGGATACATCATATTTAGCCAGTTGCTGTGATAACGGCCGTCGGTTTCCGTGTTAGTACTAATTTTCTTGTTACCTTCATCAACCTGCTTACTAAATTCAAGGTAGTTTTGCAGGCCTTCTTTGAAATTATCTGGGTAAACAAAATCTTTGCCGGTGTTGTAGGGGGGGTCGATGTAGATCATTTTGATTTTGTTGTGGTAGTGCTTTTGCATCACCTTCAAAACTTCGAGGTTATCACCTTCGATGAAAAGATTCTGAGTAGTATCCCAATCTTTACTTTCATCTTTGGCGGGTTTGAGGGTGGCGGTTGTCGGCTCTTGCGCAGCACGCATAGCGCGCTTTTTGCCTGGCCAAAACAAGCCAAAGCGCTCACTGTCGTCGGCTTCGTCACCATCGAGCAATTCTTTAAGTTTTTTACTATCGATTTTACCGTCTGCAATCAGTTCGGGCGCTAGTTCGCTAAGCTGTTTTGCGAACTCAGTCTTAAAATCTGGTGTCATACCTTGAACACTTTGAATATCATCTGACGTATTATCGTTCATAGTTTCTCCCCATATCTGACTTCATTATACCGCCTCGGTTCGTTTTATCTTAATAAGCCATGCGCTATTTTCTCGTTTGTCGGTGAGGTTAAAGGCAAAAATTGAAACTGCCGCACCGTCGTGCCATTTACCCCTGAAGGCCAGGTCGCTTTCTGGATTATGAAATTCCATAATTTCAATCATGTTTGTGCGCAAATAATCCTGCATCTCCATGATTGATGCGTGTAGTCGTTTGGGGTTGGATAACTCGTCGGTGTGCCGCTGTATAGATGAAAGAGAGTCAGGGGTGATGATTTGGTTGTCGACGACTCTTTTTTGCACGATCGGCTCAGGTGCCGGAACGGGCGGCTTTGGTGTATCGGGCATGAGCAGCTCATCCGTAGTATCGTCAGGTATTTCTGCTTCATCAAGATATGATAAATCCTCATAATCAGCATCTGCGATTGACGTTTCAGGATAATCTGGTTGCTCTTCGGGTTTATGTTTTTGGATAATTTTATATACATCAAATGGCAATTCGCTGAGGTTGGTTTGGCTGCCCATCACTCGAAGTAGAACGTCATCTATATCGGCATATGGGATAGTAAACGCGTTCTTGAATCGTATGTAGTGTTTGACATGTAGATGCGCTTGATAACGGATGTGCTCGTAATGGTCAATCTGAGCTACGAATAGTTCACGTTTCGCTGGCCGCGGCACGATCACCCAGTCAACACCGACAACTTCGGAAAGAACGTTGAGCGCTTGCTCTACGGCGTCGAATAGATCCATGGGCAAGTCGGCGACTTCTTTACTCATCATCAACCTATCGACGTCGGCATCGGCCAGGTTCATTTCGGGGAACATATCAAAAGCGGGAATGAGATACCGTCCGATATAACGATCAAGCATTTCATCATCAATTGTGTGATGCGGACGAATCAGGAATATGCGCGGTCGTATTGAGTAGGTTTGCACATCAGAGCTCATCGAATCTCCCATTCAATACAAAATATATCTTCAACGGCTTTATTGCCCTTTAGCGACTGCTCGATGAAGTCTAGATACTCATCGGCCTTATCTCTGTTACTCCTTCGCTCGTCGCGGGCGCGATCGTCTTCTGCTTCCGCCTTCTGTTCCCATTTGCGAGCTTCTTTCTTGTACTCGAGTTGCTGCATAGGATCAGCTTCTACGCGCGCCTTACGCCTTGCTTCTTTTTCTTTCAAACGGAATTCACGAATCTTAGCTTCAGAGGCGGCTTTTTGGTCTTGGTTATTGCGGTAGATTATTTCTTCTTGCTGGTCATAATACTTAGAATTCCGTTTTTGCACTTCTTTCTCGAGTTGTTGAATCTGTTGTTCGATGGGCTCGTCAAAAGCAGATTCATCAATTGTATTGCTGTTTGTGATATCGACACAGCGCAGAGATAAGATATCTCGAACATATTCACCGTCAAGTACCTCCCCGTCATTCGTGATAGCGGCTGCTAGCATGTAGGATTCTGACACGTCATCGAATTTAGCCTTCATGCCGAAGGTTACCTTTTTGATTAGTAGGGTGCCGTAATTGCCGTGAAGCTTTTTCACTGCCGTGCTAACTCTTGATGAATCCTCGATTGAGAACACCAGTTTATTTGGTGGACATGCATGGCCTTGAGCCTGCGCAACGACATGCTGCGCTAATTCACCGTTATATCGGTACTGCCGCGCATCAGCGATTGGTTCGGTTTTAAAGAAATACTTACCAGTTGCAATGTCCTTTTTTGGCGCTCGATTGAGCGTGAACACTTTTCCGCCGTCATGGAACTCGGCGTCATCACGTAATTCGTGTCTTGTTACGTCCAGCAGGAGCTTTTCGAAGTTATTGAGTACCTCGCCAGATTGTTTGTCATATTCTTTTAAGCGATCTTGGACGTGGGGGTCGAGGTTATCAAAGACCTTTGTCTTTGCAGTTTTCATCTCTTCTGATATTTCCTGGGCGTACTTTTGCTCGAGCTCCTTAAAGCCGGCTTCAATTTCAGCTTCGGTAGTGCAACGGTTTAAGATGTCTGCAATATGCTTCTCAAAATCTAGTCCATCTTCAATTGAACCAAGAATCTGATCACTTGCGCCAAACACACTTTCAAACAAGCGGAATTTATTGGTGAGAAGTTCAAGAATACGTTCTTCGGCTATATTGCCTTTGTTCGAAAAGTTTACAACTATAACGTTAAACTTTTGACCAAAACGATGACAACGACCGATACGCTGCTCGACGCGCTGCGGGTTCCATGGCAAGTCGTAATTGACTATCATAGAACAGAACTGCAGGTTGATACCTTCAGCCGCCGCTTCTGTTGCGATCATAATCTTACCTTCGTCGCGGAAGTAATCGACGAGAGCTTTGCGACGATTGGCCGATTCGCTTGTCGTTATCAGATCCGTGTCCTTGTTTTTTACAAGCCATGCTTTATAGATGGCGGTCGCTTCGGGGGAGTTATTCGAGCCATTGAATAGAACCAGTCCTTCACCGTATCCATAGTCTTTTAGTACTTGAGAAAGATAGTCTTGAGTCTTGGTGCTATCGGTGAAGATGATGGCTTTTTCTGGTGCGCCGATTTCGCGTAACTTTTCGAAACCTAGCTCGACAGCTTCTCTGAGCTTTACGGACTTCTGGTTAATTTTGATAGAACGCGCAAGTGCTGCATACTCACGAAGCTCCGCAACCTCTTCGCGCATTAGTTGAATTTCAGATTTTTCAACGACCGAAGTCTTACCTTCTGGTGTTTCTTCAAATTCTTCGATTTCATCAGCGGTCAACTCGTCATCAATAAACAATCCGCCTCGATTATCTCGGCGTCTGCCGGAAGTAAGTTCATCGGAAAGCCTATTGGCGATATTTTCTAACGTACTAGCCACTGCATAGGTTGATGAACCGAGACGCTTACGCAGGATGAGAGCGCTAAGATGTTTTTGGGATTTTGCAAAAGCAAATAATTCATCACGCTGCAAATAGGCGTTAACTAAATCGTACAATCGTCGCTCGTCATAGGAGGGGGTAAACGCCACTGTGAGTGGAATACGTTTGGTGTACTTGATGTACTTTTCTGCATCTTGGCGCAGAGTACGTTTACTTATTTGGCGTACACGGTCTGCAAGGTCATCGTAAAGCGAATCTGAATGATTCTTCGTATTTACATATCGCTCTTTAAAGGCGTCTAAGGAATAGAAATACTTAGGATCAAATACTGATACCAATCCGTACAGCTCCTCGAGCTTGTTCTGGAGTGGAGTAGCAGTCAGTAAGAGGGCTTTCTGTGACCATTTGAATATTTCCGCAATCGAACCGGCCACTTTGGCGCGGCCAGTCCAGTAGTTTCTGAGCTTATGCGCTTCATCCGCCACAACTAAATCCCAGCCACACTGCAGTAGGGCGACATTTGCATTTGCAAACTCATAAGAGCATATAAATACGCCGTCAGATTGTAGTTGCGACACGCCGTGATCTTTTCGATAGTTCTTTAATGAGAGCGAATCAATCAGCGTTGAGGGTAGGAAAAACTTTTCCAACAATTCCTGAGACCACTGCTGTCGAAGGCTTGACGGTGTAATGATGAGGATTTTTCGTTTTCTCTCAGCCCAGTATTGAGAGATGACTATACCGGCTTCGATGGTTTTACCAAGACCAACTTCATCGGCTAGGATAACACCTTTTAAAAAAGGCGTCTGTAGGGCGAATAGAGCTGCATCAATCTGGTGAGGTTTTGGTTCCACCTGAGCATCAAATAGTAGACCGGCTAGTTTTCCGACATGATCGTTCGCGTAACTTCTCTGAAGCTCATGCGCGAAGTATTTCGACTGATAGTCTGTAATGTCTTCCTGTAAAGGCATGATTGTATATAAGACCAGTAAATAGATACGGTCAATATATAAACTATACAATTATTTCACCCCAGTTTCAATCTGTTAGGCGGCCTGGACTCAGATTTGAGGTCGAGACATGGTTAAATAGTATCTGAAATGTCGAAGATATCATGCCCCAACTGCGCATCTACCAATACTTGTCGTATCATGTACGGCATGCCTGCTTATACCCCCGAACTCGAACAAAAGATTGAAGCTGGCAAAGTTCATCTTGGAGGATGCATAATAGAAGTAGATAGCCCGAATCGCCACTGCAATGAATGCAAACTGGATTTTGATACGCACGCTCCCAATATCTACTTGGATATCGACGGTGTTTTATTAGCAAACGATTTAACCCCTGCAAATTATGCCAAGGAGTTTCTAACGACCGTGCTCGAGCGATACCCGTATACAACCTATTGGCTCACGACCCACTGCGACGGCGACGCTAGCGTGCCGATACAGCACATTGGCCACTTGTTTGACGATGAAACCGTAGAGCTCATGAAAAAGATCAAGCCAACCAGCTGGCAGACCGCGAAAACCCGTGCGATTGATTTTGATCGGCCTTTCCTATGGTTCGATGACGACTTGTTCTACGAAGAAAAAGAAACGCTTAAGAAGCACAGCGCGCTCGACAACTGGATTGAGGTTGATCTCGCCAAGAACCCCGACCAACTAGCAGAATTTGTCACTAGCTTCCCGTTGGCTGTGGTAGGACAATGAAGAACAAAGATGATCTATTAGCCTAGCTGTAATCAGCATTATTTTTTAGGTTTAGTTTGTTGTGCCTTTTTTGACTGCGTTCTTTTGACAATACCGTAATGCTCTACGGTATAATCAAAATTCCTTACAAACTCCGGCACCGAATTATCATTGTCGCGTATTGGAACAACCAACCGTAAGTCAGGATGAAGTTTGCCGACAAGGCCATCGAGGCTATCGGGGCGTTTTGTGCCATTTTCAATAGGTGTTGTTTTATATTGCAGCCGCTCGTTTTCAGCAATAGTCTTTATCAACTCAACCTTATCGAGCTTATTAATATCATATAGCGTCGACGTATCAAATTTAGTTGGCTCAGGCTTGAGGGTACCATCTTTAATGCGCCGTTCTACCAACTTCTTCAGCGCCTCTTCACCTTCATAAGCTCGCAGCTTGCCCGTCAGATAACCTAGCCGATAACTGACGCTGTCGTTCATCAACCGCCAGTTTGTTTCATCGAGCGTAGTCTCTGCCGCCTTACGCAAATTCTTCTTGCTCTGGTATTCTTGTCGATCTGCGTTAGCGTCCAAACAACTAAATTCGACCGTAATCGATTCGCCAAGTTGCGGTTCGCCTAGTTTGAATTCAGTATAGTGAGCATGCTCGAACGCCGGTCGTAATAGCTCGATGAGCTGTATAATTTTTAGTTGTCTTATGTCCTTTATCGCACCATAGACATCGGCACTTTCTGCTTTTATAGTGGCATCGGCATACACTTTCGCAAGGCGCGCCATGCGTTCAAGCTTTGCATCAAGTCGATGCATCGTTTCGTCGTCAAAGCAAAAGCGCTTTCGATCAAGCGTATAGTATGAGTCTGGCATCTCTTTATCCTCCGGGCGCTTTTTGAAATTAATGGTTTCTTCGTAGCTATGATTGCATTTGGTGCATGCATATGTTGACACGAGAGAATGTTCGGTTTCGTTGTGAGTAACGATCATTTCTGCCTGACACTTCTCGCACAGTATCTTAATGCCATCCCATTCAGAGCCGTCCTCCCAATACGTTCGACGATTGCCGCATGCTGCACAGTTTAGTATGAAGATGATCTCATCGTCATCATATTTACCGTCGTCGCGGTGCATATAGAGTTTATTTATAACCTCCATATCCTGCCCGCAGGTGAGACAAAAAGGTGTTTTTGGCAGGCGAGCACCCACAAGCCGCTGGTCTTTTTGTTCGTCGCGCTCCATCCATTCGGTAACTACCTTATTGCGCTCGTGATAGCGTCCAGCGGCAATGAATTCTACGAAGTACATGTAATATTTACTGTATTCGATATACCAGGCTGCTCGATATTCTTTCAACTCCAAAGCCGGCACTGTTTCTTCCATTTGACTGAATGCGGCATTAACCAAGCTCTCGCCCGACAAGCATTGTTCGACTGTAGCATGGTCATAGCGATCTTCGTATACTTCCCGGTTTTTTAGATAGGTAATCATGCGTTTATTTACACATCCTTTAACACTCTGCGTGTCTTGACTTTTGGTTTTTGTTGCACCGTATGCACAGGCTTTGGTACGGCCGCCGTAGCGCCAGCCATAAGCGCCTCAATTTCTTTGACCACCTCAGATTTCGGTCTCGCAAATCGTTTGCGACTAGCGGCGAACACGTCATTGGAATAATCTTCGCCATCTTCATCAGGCCGAATCGTTTGACCAGAGAATGCATCTTCGGCTTCGTCACCCGTCACTTTCATATAGAAATGGTAGGGGGATAAGTTCACGATATCGCCCTTTTCAACCTCGGGGCGCATATGCGGCAAAATAAACTCTTCGTCTTGTGGACTCGCTTTTAGGCAAATGATAGTCCCGGCGTTACCAGCAACAACCTTAATAAGATCCTTGTCCTCAATCTGGGCAATATTCTGATGTGATACGGTAAGGGAAATATGGAACTTACGCCCCTCACTCATAATGTCGCCGAACTGAGGTGTTGCGAAGTTCTGAAATTCATCGACGTATACGAAAAAATCACGACGCTGTTTTTCTGGTATCTTCGTCCGTTGATAGGCTGCCATCCACAGAAATGACATCAGCAGGGTACCGAAGAAGGCACTCTGGTCTTCGCCAATATCACCCTTAGCCAGATTAACGAGCAAGATTTTTCCTTCGTTCATAATCTCCGACATGCTGATAGTACTTTTACCCTGTAGCAGGATATGCCGTGACATTTTGCTGGTTATGAAATGCCCTAGCCGGTGAGTGAGCGGCGCAGTCGCTGTCGCCATTTGCATCGTACCCATGAGCTTGAATTCTTTGTCCCAAAATTGTTTCAAGATCGGATCTTTTAAGTCACGGGCAACTGCACGCTGGTATGTTTTATCCGTCAGCAGGCGCTGCATAGTATAGAGGCTGGGTCTTGGTGTCTGTAGCGCAGTAAGCGTGGTATTACGCAAAATATGCTCCATGCGCGGACCCCATTGCCCCTCTTCGGAAAGCTTCGCAAATACGGATAGCACCGCGCTCGTGATCCACTCTTGTTTATCGTCTTCATCGGCAAAGTCGATTCCGGGATCCAGTATATTCAACCCGACAGGGTGATCCCGGTCAGACGGGTCGAATACGACGACATCATCAACACGATCCGCCGGGACCATACTGAGTAGCTCACGAAACATATCACCGTGCGGATCAAGCACGGCCACGCCTTTGCCGTTTTCCATATCCTGCCGGATAGCATTCATAAGCAACGTCGTTTTGCCAGTGCCCGTTTTACCGATAACATAGGCGTGTTTCTGGCGCTGTTTTAGAGTCATGCCGATTGCTTGCTCCTGGCCACCAAATTCATTAAACCCAACAACGATATCAAGCTTGGCGTTGCTATGTTTCATAGACAGCGGCGCTGGGAGGTCGCGGCTGCGGCTTTTCACAAGGCCTTCAGTCTTAGTAAGGCTTGTATTTGGAAAGTGATATAAATCAGACATCTCGGAACTGGAAAGGATGGTTGGCCATGTAATAATATGTGACGTCAGCGAACGCTTGATAAACCGTGCTATTGTCTTCGTCGCCTTTGGAGCAAAAAGACCCCGACGCTTGGCTATCGCCTGGTTCGTACTGGTAAAGGTACCGAAGGACGTAATCAATGATTCAAGACGATGCTCAGCCTCATTGCCATCAGGCGACAGTACGAGTACTCGCAGTGAAACCTCAAACAAAGATTGATCAAGCTTCTCCTTTACGCTTGCGCTTAGCTCTTGCTCATATGGGTTCAGAGGCGCCTGGGCACTGACGGTGCTTTTCCACTCTTCGGGTATGTCATTGCGCAATATTGTACTGATGATTTGGCCGATAAACTTCAGACCTTTTGCAAGTATATATAGCGGGAAGAATACTGATATCAAGAAGAGACGACGAATCCTATCTTGTTCGTTCATTAATTCTGGGGAAACCGCTCTTCTCTGTGCAATGCGGGTTATAAAGCGCCTGATTCGA
>JAPUDQ010000018.1 GCA_027493025.1 Candidatus Saccharimonadota bacterium
TGAATCCACCAGGAGCAGAACTATCCAGGACAAGCACATCACCATTGACGGGAGTAGGAGTGGTGGGGGTGTTTAGTTTGAGGGCGGTGAGGGAGTGGTCGGGGATAACCGGAACGGTGGTAGTTGGTTTATCAATCCAGGCAAGGTTCGTACCATTGTAGCTGAGGATTTGATCGGCTGTTGGATCAGTTAGAGGACTGAGCTTAGTAGCTGTAACGGCTTTGTCAACTAGTTTGGCTGTGGTAACGGCGGTATCGGCGAGCTTAGACGATGTGACGGTATTGTCCGTCAGCTTTGTACCTGAGACTGCATTGTCTTGGATGGTTGAGGTTGCCACTGCATTTGGCGCAAGCGAGGCGGCGGTGACAGAACCTGGAGCCAACTTGGCCGTGGTGATGGCGTTGTCAGTGAGTTTCGTGGTAGAAACACTACCATCGGCAAGATTGTCTGTCGTCACGATACCATCTTTGAGGGTTCCGGTATCACTAAGCGTTTGTTTTAGAAAGTTATTGAGGATATCTCCCCATTGACCGTCATCACTCCCGGGTTTAGGTAAGCGGGACATACTTAAAAACCCGTCCTTTCAAGAAGTGAATAGAACGGATGCATTGGTGTTATAGCGAAACAGGTCTGATGGTATACGCTGTGGTATGTATTAGCGCAACGCGCTATACTCTCTCTCTCTCTCTCTCTCTCTCTCGGTGAATCGCATGGGATATGTCTCCTTTATACTATATTGGCACGGTGTTTATAACACGGTACTTACAGCTAATGGCTATATTTAAGCATAGGCGTGGTGGGGTGACAAGGGTAATCTTTGATAGGATTTTTAAAATCTATAGCGTAAGCCTTTGTACGATGTACAATATTTCGGCTTGCGTACGGGTAATCTCGGATTGAAAAAGAGCAGACGTCTCACGCAATTCGACATAGGCTTGCTGTAAGGATTTTTCCGCTTCCGTGAAAGCCGTGGCTTGTTGGTTGGCGTTTGCTGAAGTAAGCGCTAACCAGGCCGCGACAATTGCTCCTATGCGGTCAACGAGTGTTCCGTGCGCATCTTCAAAATTTTTGGGTGGATGAAGCTGTATGATACTCTCGTTTGTTTTGCTCCATGTTTCTTGGTAATCCTGGGGAATAGCAAACTGTGACTCGGACGGCTGAGCAAGTGCAGGACGAAGCGCCTCATGGACTGCCTCAACATACACAGCGTATTCATGAGCAGAAACCAATGCAGTCTTGAGCTGAGTATACTCTTTTGCAGTCAGCTGACACGCTTCTCGCGCGCCCTTGGCAGGACCGTACCAACTCGCAACGTCAATCGCTGATGGTCTGCACGATATTTTTGCTGTTAGTGAAGCAGCTAGGTTACTAAGTTGAGCCGACGTACTCTCTCCAGGGTTTGGCGATAGTTTGGAAAGCTCTGTTACGTTACGACGCATTGCCATTGTTTGCCTGTCATAATCTCTTTTGACACTATCTGCGGTTACAATAAGTATCACGATCAATATAATAGCAACCACACCTCCGACAAACAAAAATTTTCGACGCCGAGCAGGCGTGAGAATACGCTTGAGGTGTCGGAAAAAATCAGCTGATGCGTTCGGTCTTGATTTCGTGGTAGCTTGTTGCGACCGGGTAGGAACTGAAACGAGCTCGTTAGTAGAAGGTTTCCTTCCTCGACGATTGACAAATTGATCACTCCCTAGCTCTTTCATGAGCGGATTCCTAATTTTGGTGAGTACAATTCCTCGGCAAGTGGCCAGGCGTTAAACGTACAGCCGTCTAGTGCAGATGACTGCGGTAACATAACGGGTGCGACACTGCCGGAATTTGTGCAGGTGCGATTGCCATGCCCCAGATAATGACCGATTTCGTGGTTAACAAGAAAACTCTGATAACGAGCACTATCAATTTGCGCCGATGCGAGCTCAGTTGGGACAGATTGCCAAGCGGATTGGTTAATGGCGATTGCTTTACCATCTGAACAGCTCGGTTGGTTATCGCAATCAGCCGAATTAAATGAACCCATTTGACCTTGCTCAACAACAAATATTGTCACGTCGCCACCACTGTCCACCTGCCGGAAGCTAACCCCTAGACGACTCCAACCGCGCGAATCCCAAAGCGTTTTACTAATCGTCGTGCCAAATTCTGTCAAGTCGATCGCTACCACACCACGTGATGACAGGCTGTAGGTAACTTCACGTGTAGCTACTTGGGGTGCAGCCTCCATCCAAGCGGGAGTGGCAAGCTTTGGTACTGTTGCGCTCTTGATACTGTCGAGGGTGCGGAGAAGCTTTGGACTAAAACACCAGGTCGATAGGTGTGTATCACAGCCTGGTTCGTTTACAGCGAGCACCTGAACACTACCTAGTAAGATAGCCCCGCCAATAATACCAGCGATACGTAATTGTTTTAGACGGCTATATCTCATGTTGTATAGTTTATCGCTTACGCTGAGAAAATGATATGATACGATTATGAATATTTTCAAAAGAAAACAGATTATTCTAGCGGTAGGTATATTCGTCGTGGCTATAGCCGGTGTTTCTCTCCTTTTCCTTAATACGTCTTCCCAATCATCAACAAATCAGCCTTCTGTTGCCAACCCAATCTCCCAAAAAACCGAGCAAGCCGATAGACCTGAAATTATGCTTGAGCTACCGGGTGCTCGACCAATTCGGGCTCTTCACGAAAATTACTACGAGCCATCAAGCCTCTGGGTGGTTGTCAACAAGGATCATCCGTTGACTCGGGCGGAGTATGCACCAAATGATTTACAACAACCCGCGGTTGCAACGAATACCCAAAAGTCCCTTGAAGAACAACAATTGCGACGGACGATAGCGAATGCTACTGAATCATTTTTTACGGCCGCCAAGCAAGCCGGGCACGATCTTTTTGTAGCCAGTGGCTATCGATCCTATAGTCTTCAGGAAAAATACTATACTAACTATGTTCGTATCAGTGGTGAGGCAGAAGCTAATATGTATAGCGCGAAACCTGGAACAAGTGAACACCAGACAGGTATCGCGTTTGATGTCAGCCTTGCGGATAGGCAGTGTTATCTAGAAGTTTGTTTTGGCGAAACTGTTGCAGGAAAATGGCTTGCAGAGCATGCCGCAGAATATGGATTTATTCTTCGGTATCCAGCCGATAAAACGGCTATCACAAAATATCAATACGAACCCTGGCACTTTCGGTACGTTGGTAAGGAGCTCGCGGGTGCACTTCGTGAAAGCGGGCTAACGCTTGATGAAGCTCTTCCTTATCTCGAGAGAGCACTAGATAAACTCAAGCAAGAGAAGTTGATTTGAGCCTGAGCCTTAAGCCCCACAAATTTGGCCAGTCACTACGGGGAACTATCATTTTTTTCTATGATAGAAATACCCGCTTCATCGCCGATAGCCTTTCGAACAAATTGCATACGAGTAGCGGCACTTTCATTTGGGAACATGCGTTTTACTCTATCGTTTGCATCCCATAATGGATATAGCTCAAGATTAGTGCGTGTCATAAGCCGTCCGGCAGTTTTATCAGCTTCTGGCCAATCATACGCCATATAGGTCGGCGCAAACTGAATATCCTTGATATGGATACCCTGAGTGCTTTTTTCAACTGTAAAGCCCGCAATACCACCAGTTAGTTCATCGACGAGTAGCTGGCTAGACAGCATATTTCCTATTGAGTACCAGACGAGCGTTTTGTGATTTTCATGACTAAGCCATGTAGCACTTTGCAAGACATGGGGGCCTGTACCAATGACAATATCCGCTCCAAGCTCCGCAAAGAGCTGGGCAGTTTTTTGTTGATCAGTATTAACCGCTACCACATCTTCTGTACCCCAATGTGCTGAGACAATAACCGCATCTGCATTGCGACGCGCTTCGCCCATGAGATGTCGAACAAGTTGTTCGTCATGATAGAGGTTAAGAGCTCCAGGAGTAATATCTCCTCGATTGCTAAAATCCGCAAAGGCCACAAACGCAAAACGAATATCGTTCTTCGTAAAATAACGGACGGTATTTTGCTCATCGATAGAACGATTTGCTCCAGCGATAGCTAACGGCGTAGTCGCCTCCCATAAGCGCAAGGTTTCTGCAATACCAGCTACACCCTTATCGTTAATGTGATTTGTCGCAAGATTAATCATATTACAGCCTGGCGTCACTCCAAGATCACGGACAAACTCGTCCGGCGCATTAAATGTAGGGTAACCGCTAACTCCTAATTTTGAGCCAGCTGGGGTTTCTGGATTGCAGAATATGACATCTGCTCTGCTATAAAGCGGCTTCAATCGGCCAAAATAACGCGTAAAATCATAGCCGTTTTCGGTGCGTGCATTTTGAACCACGCTATCGTGGGCAAGTAGATCACCAAAAGCCGCAAATCGCACGGTCTGATTTGTCGGTTTTTTTGCGTCGGGCGATTCATGAGAACGTATGATTGTCGTTGATGTAGGCGGTTTTATGACCATTTTGACGACGCTATAGCTAATGATTGCACCGATGACTAATGTCACTCCGCCTATCATCATTCGCCCCAAGCGCTTTTTTTGATTGCGCATACTATGCATACATCTAGTGTACCGTCTCGTCATAAAAAGTGCTATGCTTAAGTAAGCATGAGAGCTACAAAAACGCAATATGAAACGTCTTGGATAGCTTTGCTTGGGATTATTCTTAGCAGTAGTGTTATCGGCTGGTATATCGTATTTCTTGGTCGTGGTATCGCCATTGACTATGAATCAATCGATCGCATGTCCGAAAAAATCTCCAAATCAGAATTTACTAAAGTAGAGTTGCGTGGCAATGATAAACCGCTTATTATTCCCGGTTCAGGCTTATTTGCTGATAATGAACCATGGATGTACGTTGCCGCTTCCCGACCAGTTCCTGCCAAATATCAGCCGCGTGATCTTGTCGAGGTGAATCTACCACATGGTGACAGCAATATTCCAATCCGCCTACAGTCACGGACAGCCGAGCAGTTACAAACGTTATTTGGAGTAGCTTCTGAACGTGGTATTTCTTTGATGGTCTCTAGCGCCTATCGTTCCATTGAAGATCAAGAAAAGCTCTACAATGATTTTGTTACAAAGCAAGGTAAGGCCCGTGCTGATCAGTATGTCGCAAAACCCGGTACAAGTGAGCATCATACTGGCTTTGCTGCCGACGTAACTGATGCTTCTCCAGCCTGCGCCAAAGATAGTGATAGATGTAGCCTTAGTCCGGCAACAGCAGCATGGTTGGCTGAGACTGCGCCGAAGTACGGCTTCATTATTCGATATCCTGCCGGCAAACAACCCGTTACAGGCACAGCATACGAACCTTGGCATCTGCGCTATGTTGGCGTTGCTTTTGCCGAACAGGCTACGAAGGCAAATTTAACATTCGACGAATTTATCGAGCAAGCTGCTCCTGGCAAAAAGAGTTCATATTCTCAGACCCAGATAAATAGATGAATGCTATATAACAATACCAGTTGGCAAGAAGTAGCTTAAAATAGTTGCTATTACAAGCAGTGCATACTCAATTTTTCGATCTACCTGGAATCTATCACGACTTGCAAAAAACATACCGATACATAGACCTATTGGAAAGCCGTTGACGCTAACAGCTCCAAAAACAAGTGGTTGATGGAACTTAAGCCAGATTGAACCAAGGACTAGGTAAAGGACAATTTTTAAAAAGTATCTGCCATCTGATTCTGAGGTTAGCTGTTTGTATCTTCTTTTTTTAACCATAACCATTAGTATACTGGGCTCTATCAAAAAACAAAAGCCTCCTTTCATAGGGGGCTTTTGTGATTAAGGTTGCTCTTAGGCGTCTTTGTCGTCATTCAGGCGACGTTTGGCATTGTCAGCCACGGTACGGCTTGTCTGGCGAGCGTCTTCACTGACGCGATTCATTCGAGCTTTTGCATCATCTGCAAGTTCAGCCCATTCTTTGCCAGCGCGGTCGGCAGCAGCCTTAACTTCTTTTGCGCCATCTCGCGCTACCTTTTTGGCTTGTTCAGCTTTTTTATCAGCGGTTTTTTTCGCTTCATCCGCCTTGCGCTTAATGTCATCACGGGTTTCTTTGCCGCTCTTTGGCGCAAATAGTATACCGGCGATTGCCCCAGCGATCATACCAAGCACCATAGCACCAAATGATTTTGATCGTGTCATATAACCTCCTATTACGTTCAATTCTTTTCTAATTATACACATCTAGTAAACAGTGGGTGTAATCCAGATCACAAATAACTAAAAGCCTTCACGAGGGTTTTAGTATGATGTAACTACATCCGAATTTCGGCATCACAGCCAGCCGGTAGGCTGAGATTCTGGAGACTGTCAATCGTCTTTGGTGTTGCACCGATGATATCAATCAGTCGTTTATGGATACGCATCTCAAAAGCCTCTCCGCCTTTTTTATAGACGTGAGGACTCTTGACGACAGTGTACGTGCTACGTCTAGTTGGCAAAGGTACAGGACCAGCAATTTTTGCACCAGTACGAATCGCCGTATCAATAATTTGTTTTGCTGATTGGTCGATCACCTTGTGATCGTAGGCTTTGAGACGAATTCGAATACGTGGCGCCTCTGTTTTGGTATCTGCCATTTTCTACTCTCCTTTCAGTCGTAGAAAGTATGATGTATATCGTATAGAGTATGTCGTAAACCGACAATTCCTAAAACGAACATATACCTTTGTACTCCGTAACCTTGGCTCGAATCGGGTCTATTATCGTCTGACCAAGTTCTCGAAGTGATTAATAATACTTAATATACTATACACTTTGTTTAAATTGATGTAAATGGTTCAGTTCAGTACGAGAAGCTTGTAAATACATAAACTATATGTTATATATAATATTGTTATTCCGTTCGTTACAAGGAGATGATATGGGACGTGTTATCCGTATTTTTGTCGCCATCGTGGGCAGCGCACTGCTGGCTAGTTGCGGGGGTTGGGGTGGTGTATCTGCTACTCCTTCTGCAATGACTTCCGAGTCGCCCGCAAACACAGACCCTCGAAAAGGTTGGGTAGATGTTTCTCGGGTCAAAGTTAGTACAGGCAACGAGCTGGAAGAATACACAGTGATCAGGAAAAAGTGTGATGGCGAAACGCTGTTGTATATCGCCATCAAACCTAGCTTCAGGGCTGGGACTGGCGTCGCTGCTGTGATCAACTCACCTGAATGCAAAAGCGGGTGAGGCATTTTATCTAAACCCCGCCACGCTTGAGCGATCCCATCAGTCCTCGCGGATTGGCGGGGTCGCTCAATTTCGTCTGACCCACATGCACTTACTTGACCTAAAACAAAAACGACCCTACAGTTTTGATTGTTCCATAACTAAAACAGAAAGGGTCGTTTCTAATGACTACAATACAAAAAATAAACAAACATGTACAGGCGTTATCTATAGTACATATATCCCAAAGAAGCTTCAACCACGCTTTCTGACAGGTGTTGTGGCACTAGGTATTAGCTCTCTTAGTTCGCTTAATGACACAATGGTCGCAGTCTGAGCGACAACCGCTGGACTGGTGAATCAAGAGTTCGTCGTACGGTTACAGATGTTAGGTTCCCAAGAATGCTTCTTGCTGCCATTGTCAAAGAGTTCGTGCCAAAAACTGGCCCACTCAAGCTATCGCTAGACCACTCTACATTCGGTAGCTGTACTATTGCCGTATTTGCCTTAAGTATTGGCAAAGAAAGAGCTTTGCCAATTTGGTGCGTGGTTACCCGAACCGGTAAGGGCAATCCACTGCTACAGCCACTATTCCTCGCCAACTAACGCTGGTACATACCTTAACAATTTGGAAGTGCATGTGGGTCAGCAAACATTCTTCTACAGCTACAAAAGTATTTGTATACTATACGCTCGTGATATACTACCAGCATAAGCATTTAAGCAAGGGTGACAATGTCATGGCAACTACAAAGAAAAAATCAGTAAAAACCACAAAGAAAAAAGTTACAAAAACCGTAGCCCGGCCAAAAGCAGCAGCTCGTCAAGAGCCAAAAAAACCAGGATTTACCTCAGTACGTTTTAATGAACAAACTGTCTACTGGATTATATTTGGAGTGGCTACACTTGCCATAACGATCTGGCTTCTTTCGATGTATGCCAAGACACTTCAGATCTATGATGATATTCGTTCCACTAATAGTGGTTCAGTTGTAAAGTCCGTAAAAAATCAATAAAATTTTTCATACACAATATAAATACACCTTTTACGGGTGTATTTATATATCAAATGGTTTATTTCAAGCGCTTTGAATAGCGCCCTTGACAACTTGGACGCTGTGGGCGAGCTTTTGCGTTTCATCTTCATTTAGCTCATATCCCTCTAGTATTTTCACCCCATCAACACTAATCATACTAGGTAAACCGATAACGACATCGTTATGACCATATTCACCTTCTACCAATGAGCAAACTGGGAAAATACTCGGAACATCACGCCTGAGCGCTGCGACAATCTGGGCGATTACTTGACCGATTGCAAAGTAGGTCGACTTTTTTGCTTCGATAATCTTGTAGGCGCGCTCGCGAATCTCAGTATCAATGTCTTCGATCATTTCTGGTTTGAATGATGGATAATTCGTGATGGCAATATCGCCAGCTCGTGCACCTGCAACTGCCGAGAAAGATGAGTCACCATGCTCGCCCATGACATAGGCGGAAATATCTTCAGAAGAAACATGAAGCGCGCGTGAAAGCGCTACTCGAAGTCGAGCGGTATCGAGTGTTGTGCCCGTTCCAAAGACACGGTTTTTGCTCATGCCGGATGTTTTGAGTGCGACATAGGTCAATGCATCGACTGGGTTAGCTACAACGACAATAAATGGCTGTTTACCGCCTGCCATGACCTTGCCAACAACGTCACGCATAATACCGGCATTGATCCCCAAAAGCTCCAGTCGAGTTTGACCCGGTTGCTGTGGCGCACCACTGGTAATAACGACAATATCATCAGTATTAATTTCATCATATGAGCCGACACGTACAGAAACACTTTCTGAGAAAGCGGTGGCGTCATTAATGTCTGCCGCTTGTCCCCAAACGAGTTGCTCATTAATATCAATCAGAATAATTTCCTCAACAATTTCTTGAAGCGCAAGCGCATAGGCTGCACTTGCTCCTACCATGCCGCCCCCGCCTACAATAAATACTTTTTGCGTTGCCATATATCCCCTCTCTTAACTTCCTATCAGTATATCAGCTGATCCAGATTCACGTCAGATTACCCGTAAGACATGGGGGCGATTGACGTATACGATTGCTCGAGTTTTCTTATTACTTGTCTGAATAAGATGCGTATGTTGATGCTCTTGGGAGCGATTAATGTTTTCTATTGAACGTGCATACACGCTAAACCCCTGTGCCTCATACTGTGCAATCATTGAAAACATATCACGCTGTTCTTGATCATCAAATTCAGTCAGCATTACCCGATGTCTTTTAGGTATAACCATGTAGTGCTCTCCTGTTGTTCGTAGCCCCTCAAACATATCATATGCCACGCGGTTACGGATCACCACCATCGTCTCATTCTGGTATATGATAAGATCGCTATCGCGGGCGATAGCATCGCACAGGCCGCAAAACTTTGGAGATTTGCTATCTCTGGCATTGGCTGTTTTGTATTGTTTACGAGTCTTTCGAAAATGATGCATCTACTCCCCCAACCAAACGAAAGTGTCCGGTATAGCGCCGGACACTTCCCATAATCGTATATGATTATTTGGTAATCTTAGTTACCACACCAGCACCGACCGTACGACCACCTTCGCGAATTGCAAAGCGAAGACCATCATCCATTGCAATCGGAGCAAGTAGTTTAACTTTAAACGTAACGGTGTCACCAGGCATGACCATTTCTTTGTCAGCTGGTAGCTCTACCTCACCTGTCACATCTGTAGTACGGAAGTAAAACTGTGGTTTGTACCCTTTGAAAAATGGTGTGTGTCGTCCACCTTCTTCTTTGGTAAGAACATATACCTCTGCATCAAACTCAGTATGTGGAGTGATCGTACCTGGTTTTGCGATAACCTGACCGCGCTCGATCTGGTCACGCTCGATACCACGAAGCAAGAGGCCTGCATTGTCACCAGCTTGACCTTGATCAAGATTCTTCTTGAAGGCTTCGATACCTGTCACAACTGATTTTTGCAAGTCACGAATACCCACGATTTCAACTTCGTCGTTTAGTTTTACAATACCAGCTTCAATACGACCAGTTGCAACTGTTCCACGACCCTTGATTGAAAAGACATCTTCAATCGGCATAAGGAATGATTTGTCAAGATCACGAACTGGCTCTTCGATGTAGTCATCCATCGCCTTGACGAGTTCCATGACGGCATCTTCGTACTTCGCATCGCCCTCAAGTGCTTTAAGCGCAGAGCCTTTGATGATCGGAGCATTGTCGCCATCAAAGCCGTTTTTGCTAAGAAGTTCACGAACATCCATTTCAACGAGTTCGACGAGCTCTTCGTCAGCCATATCCATTTTATTGAGGAAGACAACGATTTTTGGCACACCAACCTGGCGAGCAAGCAAAACGTGCTCGCGAGTCTGAGGCATAGGACCGTCAGCCGCAGATACGACCAAGATAGCACCATCAACTTGTGCAGCACCGGTAATCATGTTCTTGACATAATCAGCGTGACCAGGCATATCAACGTGTGCGTAATGACGTTTTTCACTCTCATATTCTTGGTGTGAGGTAGCAATGGTAATACCACGAGCCTTTTCCTCTGGAGCGTTATCGATCTGATCGTACGCAATTGGTTTGTTTACATCGCTTGGAAGCTTTTTCGCAAGTACCGCAGTGATGGCGGCCGTCAATGTCGTTTTACCGTGGTCGACGTGACCCATTGTACCGACGTTGACATGTGGCTTGCTTCGGTCAAAATCTGCCATATGTAGATTATCTCCTTAGATTAGTTATTCTTCGCGACGCGACTCATATGGGTTACTCCCAAAAGAAGCGTCGCGCGCATGGAGAGTATTATAGAGGTTTTGCTGATGTGTGTAAAGAGATGCTTAAATGAAACACCGCCTTTAAGGCGGTGTTTCATTTAAGCATACGATAACTACTTTTTGTTGCGCTTTTCGATAATTTCCGCCGCAACGTTTGGTGGTACTTCTTCGTATTGAGCAAGTTCCATGGTGCTGGCAGCACGACCTTGGCTCATAGAGCGCAGGTCAGAGGTGTAGCCAAACATGTTTGCGAGCGGTACAAAGGCTCGAATCAGTTTAGCGCCACCGGCAAGATCATCCATCGAATCAATACGACCGCGACGAGAGTTAAGATCACCAATGACATCACCCATGAACTCTTCTGGGGTCGTGGCTTCAATTTTCATAACCGGCTCGAGAAGAACAGGTTTAGCTTGTGGAATACCGGCTTTGACAGAGAGAACACCCGCAAGGTTAAAGGCAAGCTCGCTGGAGTCGACGTCGTGATAACTACCATCATAGAGGGTAGCTTTGACGCCAATCATTGGATACCCAGCGATCACGCCGTTACTGAGAGTGTCTTCAATACCTTTTTTGACTGCGGGTCGATACTCTGCTGGCACAACACCACCTTTAATTTCATCAACAAATTCAAAGCCTTCACCAGAATCCGTTGGTTCAAACTTAATCCAGACATCACCGTATTGACCACGACCACCAGACTGCTTCGCGTGTTTACCCTGGGCTTGCGAGAAGCCGCGGATTGTTTCACGAAAGGCCACTTGGGGCTCGCCGATATTAGCCTCGACCTTGAACTCTCGTTTCATGCGATCGATCAGAATGTCGAGGTGAAGCTCGCCCATGCCAGACATGATCGTTTGTCCAGTTTCCTCATCGGTATGAACACGAAACGTAGGATCTTCTTCGGCGAGTCGTTGTAACGCAATACCCATCTTCTCCTGGTCGGCTTTTGATTTTGGTTCAACCGCGATTGAAACCGGAGGCTCTGGAAATGAGATGGATTCAAGGGCAATCGGGTGGGCTACGTCTGTCAGTGTATGTCCTGTAAATGTACCTTTAAGACCAACGACCGCGGCAATATCGCCAGCACCAATTCGATCAATATCCTCACGTTTGTCAGCATGCATCCGGACAATACGGCCAACTCGTTCTTTTTCACCGGTTGTCGTGTTCAGGACGTAACTCCCCGCCGTAAGTGCACCTGAATATACCCGAACAAAAATTAGCTTGCCAACATACGGATCGGTTGCAATCTTGAAGGCAAGCGCTGCCATTGGTTCTTTTTCATCTGGTTTGCGTGAAATTTCATCACCAGTTTTGGGATTGGTTCCCCAAATCTCATCGACATCCAGCGGGCTTGGTAAGTAATCAGCCATAATATCAAGTAATTTCTCAACAATAACGCCACGTCCATCACCACCCGTCACAAGGAAAAAGTCTCCGGCAAGAACACGTTTTCTAAGGGCTGATTTGAGCTCATCAATTGAAATTGCTTCTTCGCCACCTTCAAAGAATTTTTCCATCAAGGAATCATCAGCCTCAACAGCCGCTTCAACGAGTAGACTACGAGCATTTTTGGCTTTCTCGAGCATGTCTGCCGGAATTTCACCCTGAACCAACTCGTGGTCAGCGTAGTCTGTATAGGTGTATGCTTTCATGTCGACCAAATCAACGACACCGTTAATATCCTTTTCAAACCCGATCGGTAAATGAATCGGTAAGGCATGCTTGCTCAGACGGTTATGGATAGACTCGAGAGATTTGTAAAAATCTCCTCCTGTCTGGTTGATTTTGTTAATGAAACAGATACGGGGAACGCCATATTTGTTGGCCTGTCGCCAAACAGTTTCCGACTGTGCTTCAACACCCATTTTGCCATCAAAGATCGTGACCGCGCCATCAAGTACGCGAAGACTACGTTCGACCTCAGCCGTAAAGTCAATATGTCCCGGGGTATCGATGATATTAATCTTGTGATCTTTCCAGAAACAGGTAACGGCGGCGCTGGTAATCGTAATACCACGCTCTTTTTCCTGCTCCATCCAGTCAGTGGTTGCACCATCGCCATCTCCGCGTACTACCCCAATCTTATGTGTCAACCCGGTGCGATAGAGGATACCTTCGGTCGTGGTAGTCTTTCCGGCATCAATATGGGCAATAATACCAATGTTACGATACTGATTAAGCGGGACATCTTTGGGCGTAGCCATGGGAGTAATAATTCCTTTTGGGTTATAGTGATATGCTTCTTTTTTAAACAATAAAAAAGAGAGTTTCGGATAGTATTGTAACAGATTGTGCGCAAAAGTGATATAGTGACAATAGACACGGCACTACGACATAAAGAGGAGGTGTCCCGTGTTGTCGATGTTTTCACCTGTGATGGAGTGGCTTGATGGCCTAGGTCCTTGGGGCACTGGCATCAAAGCCATCTTGGGTGTCGCAGTTGGAGTCTTCGGGATTATTACGTCATTGAAGTCCATCGCGATTATCCAGCCTCAACACACTGGCATTAAGGAGAGGAACGGTCGTCCGGTACGTCAACGCAAGGGATATACACATCTTCCCAGGCAAGAACGTCCTGTCATGACGTACAATGGCTTCAACTTGTTGTGGCCGTGGATTGACACTATGCGCGAGATTGATAATCGGGAGCAGATTCGCGAACCCGAAATGATCGAACGCTCGATAAGTCGATTTACCACACGACAAGCCAAGGTCACCTTTACCTTCCGGGTTAAGGAGTGCTACAAGTTCCTGTACGTCCATGCCGATCCGCTTGCCGAGATCGAGAACAAGCTTATTACCCGTTTGGGGGAACTGCTTGAAGATCCATCTTGGGAGCTGAACGAGCATACGACATGCGACTTGTCCACGTTCCTCAACGACTTTGCTCTGAAAAAGTATGGCGTTGAAGTCTGTAACGTCATGGCTATCATGAGCAAATTCGACGGCTCGATGGCTCAAGCCGACGCTATCAACAACGTCGCCATCGCGTTGAGCCGCACGTCACAGTCTCCGACGAAGAACAAGTCTTCAGGAGAACTTGTGAGGGACGCAAGCCTCTTTGACCGCGCGTGCATGGCTCTCGTCGCATAACCCTGCGCAAAAACATTGGTGCAGGGACATCCGCCCGCAACGAAAGTTGCGGGCTTTCCACTGTTAGCTTCGGGCAAAATGCGCAAAGGCACGGTTGGCTTCAGCCATGCGATGTGTGTCTTCTTTCTTCTTGAAGGCTGCACCCGACTCGTTGTAGGCGTCAACGATCTCGGCAGCAAGCCGTTCGTTGTACGGCATACCTTTGCGATCACGAGCAGACTGGACGAGCCACATAAACGCGTAATGTTGCTGGCGATGTCCTTGGATCGGGAATGGAATCTGATAATTCGCGCCACCAACACGACGAGATTTTACTTCAAAGTTCGGTTGGATGTTCTTGAAAGCTTTCTCAAAAACCTCAAGCGGCTCCTCGCTCTTCAGTTTTTTGGCCGCAATTTCTAACGCGCTGTAGACAGCTGTTTCTGCAACATGCTTTTTGCCGTCAAGCATGCTTTTGTTGATAAGACGCTGAACAAGCACTGACTGGTATTTACGGTCAGGATTAAGCTTGCGCTGGAGGGATTTGGTAACTTTTCGTGGCATGATTACTTCCCTTCTTTCTTCGCACCGTATTTGCTACGGCCTTGTTTGCGTTTAGCTACACCTTGGAGGTCAAGCGCACCACGAACGATATGATAACGAACACCAGGTAGATCAGGCACACGACCACCACGGACAAGCACAACGGCGTGCTCTTGGAGATTGTGTCCTTCGCCGCCAATATATGCCCAAACCTCTTGATGATTTGTCAGGCGGACACGAGCGACTTTACGAAGTGCTGAGTTTGGTTTTTTTGGTGTCTTTGTCGTAACACGGATACATACGCCGCGTTTCAGCGGTGCATCCTGATCATAATATTTAGTCTTAAGTGCGTTATGAATCCGGCCAAGGTGCGGTGACTTACTTTTTTTGTCCGCTGTCTTGCGTGGTTTACGCACCAGTTGGTTGATGGTAGGCATCGAGAACTACTCCCTTACATATTGGTACTAAAACGAAACTTCCTTGCTAAATGGATTTTCGTCGTGCACAGACCAAGCAGCAAACTCGTCTGCACGTTCCGTTGATTTTGAGAGTGTACACATGTCTCAAAACGACAGGAAGGAAACTCGTCTGTAATTATACCTGTCTCTAGCTTAAATTACAAGGTTTGCGCATTAGATAAAAAAGAAAGCTACCCAAACCGCTCCGGTTAGATAGTAATTCGG
>JAPUDQ010000019.1 GCA_027493025.1 Candidatus Saccharimonadota bacterium
ATATCCATATTGTCCTCCTTTGGGATGGATTTGTACCAGTAGGGTTACATTACCCCAAATGTCTCATTAAATACATACACGTACAATCGGCAAAGGTGTACGCGCAATTTATACGACAGACAAGTCACAAACAGCCTAGACTTTAAAGCCCTCCTGCGGTACCTTTGTCTCTGATGAATAATCAGATGACAAATACCGCACCAAGAACCCTACCGACCGAGCAGAGTGGTACAGTCATTCAGACTGCCTCATCGGAGGTTTCACCGATTCGTTATGTACTCTATGCTCGTAAATCAAGTGAGGATGATGAGCGACAGGCTTTAAGCATTGACTCACAAGTGAAAGAGATGCTAACGGTAGCCGAACATCAAGGCATTATAATCGCAGAAATACGCACAGAGAGCCATTCCGCTAAATATTCTGGGCAGAGGCCAGTGTTTAACCAACTCATCGAAGACATCCGTTCTGGGCTCTTTGACGGCGTGCTAACGTGGGCAACCGATCGCCTAAGTCGTAATGCAGGAGATCTTGGGTCTGTGTTGATCTTATCGATAGTGGTAGACTACGTGAAATCCGCACACATGGACAGACATTTACGAACACACCGAACGACAAGTTTCTGCTCATGATTCTCGGCTCACAAGCCAAACTCGAGAACGATAATCGTGGGATTAACGTGAAGCGTGGCATGAAAACTAAGTGCGAGATGGGTTTTAGGCCAAATATGACACCGATTGGCTATATCAACGATCACTACTCGGGTAAGGGCATGAAGCGGGTATTTATAGACAAACAACGTGCGCCATTCATCGTTGAGGCGTTTGAACAAGTCGCCAAAGGTGCGAGTGGTCGCGCAATCTATAACTGGTTCAGGGAAGCCAGTATGACAACTCGCAAAGGCAAAACCATTACGCTGAGTATGGTGTATAAAATGCTCAATAACACTTATTACTGCGGTCTATTCGAATTCCCAATAGGCAGCGGTAAATGGTACAAGGGTTCATACACTCCAATAATTAGTCGAGAACTATTCGACGAAGTGCAGAAAAAGATGCAAGTAGTTCCCAAAAGCCGACCAGGCACGAAGAAGTTCGATTACACCAAACTCAGCTACCTCAAGTGCGGTAGTTGCGGATCGGGTATCACTGCTCAAGAAAAGTTCAAAAAGACAAAAAAGCACGGCATCCGTCGGTATGTTTACTATCATTGTACTCAAAGTAGGAACTACGACTGTAACGAATCATATCTCCGTGAAGAAAAGCTGGCGGACGAGTTCGCTCAGCTGCTCGCTGATATTACGCCGGAAGAAGTCCGATCCAAAGACAGCTAATAAAGCTTTTGTTCGTTTATTATCAAAAGTTCCACACTTTTTGTGGTGTTTATAAGAGTAAACGAGTTTTGGTAGGATTAGGATTCGAACTTTTTTCATGCACCCAAAGACAACAAAAAAGCCCCTAACAGGGGCAGATTTGTTATTTTAAGCCTGAAAGACTTTAGAAAAAGTTCCAACTTCTTTCTGGCGGAGAGGGCGAGATTCGAACTCGCGGTGAGTTGCCCCACGACGGTTTTCAAGACCGTTACCTTAAACCACTCGGTCACCTCTCCATATTTTGCCATTATATCATAGAGGACTTACTTTCTCATCTGTTATTTGCTACAATAAATTGTGTTGCACGAAAAGTTTTATTAAAAAGGAATATCCAAGTGGTTACTGCACGAAACGCAATGTTTTTGCTCTAAACCGATAAAAATCTGTCGATTTTTATCGAAAGGAGTAACAACGGAAGTAGTGAGCTTTGAAACTTGTTTCAGAACAAACAATCTGAAGTGTGTTACGACGTGGAGGAGTACCCAAGTGGCTGAAGGGGACGGTTTGCTAAATCGTTAGACTGGAGAGATCTGGTGCGGGAGTTCGAATCTCCCCTCCTCCGCCAAAGAAAATACGGCTATAAAGTCGTATTTTCTTTGTTATTTTTACTTCCAGTAACCACAAGTGATATACTTTTGGTATATGGATCCTCAAAAACAAGGGTACTGGCAAAAATCCGTATCATCGTCAGCTGGTCATGGACCTAGTGCTCCTCTTGAATCCCACGAGAATTCCTTTGCCACTGGGGGGAAACCTGATCATCCTATGATGCAAACCCTTGTTTGGGAAGCTTCCGAGTATGTACATCATGAAAAAGATTCACTGTGGTATGGTGGGCTGGCGATTGTTGCTATATCTCTAATTGTATTTGCGATATTTGTTCTTAGGTCATGGACATTTGCCGTTTTAATCGTTGTGATGGTAGTGGCGGTTATTTATTTTTCGCTTCGACCTCCTCGCATCGTTCGCTATCAATTAACGTCACAGGGTCTTGATATCAATGGTAGGCACTATGGCTATTATGATTTTCGAGCGTTTGGCGTGGTGCAGGATGGTATGTTGTCGTATATTACGATGCTGCCGGTGAAGCGCTTTAGCTCATCGATTGATATCTATTTTCCTCAGGAGTATGGAGAGCGAATTGTTGATATGATTGGTGCTATGGTGCCAATGCAGGTTGTTGAACCAGATTTTGTTGATCTGTTGACTAAGAAAATGCGTTTGTAGCTGAGGTCATTGCCCTTTGCGCGCTTATTTGGTATAATTACCTCTGTTGTTTTGCACCCGTAGTTCAGCTGGATAGAACGTCGGCTTGCGGAGCCGAAGGTCGTGTGTTCGAATCACGCCGGGTGTACCATAAAGGAAAATCAGCAGTTAAAGAGTCATTTTTATGGCTCTTTTCTGTATTTATACAGAGGTAGAAATCACTAATTGTTGGAGTGTAAACTTTTTTATCTCGTGAGACTGAAAAACCGTCTGGAAATAATAATTGTTTACACCATACCTGATGCTCTTGGTCTAACTCCCAAAACTTCTCCCTAAAACCCTCTACTGTATTGAGGGCAAACTCTACGAACTCTACAAAGTCCTTTTCTATTGTTGAGATAGATTCAATCTGTTGCTTTATTGTTGCAATGTCTTCATCTAATGCCTCAATAGCTATATCAGCTCTATCTTCTGCTAGAGTTCCCCGAACTTGTTTGAGTACAACTTCTTTCTTGTCATGCTCCAACGAGGATAGGCGTTTTTTTAGTGCCTCAGTGGTATTGAATGACGTAGCTTGCTCTTGTTCCCAGACATGCCGTAAACCAGCTAGAAAATCTTTGACTTTATCTTCTGCTAGTCTGAGGCTTGATAGTATGCCGTTCAATTCTCCGTGCAAGTCATCTCGTAACATATAATTCTTTTTACAGGCACGGCACTTATATCTGTTATAGCTATTACCTCTACCGTTGTGATTGGTGTATCCAACTATTTTAGGATTCTTAGCACCTTCTTCCAGACATTCTTTACAGGTCATTATTTTAGATAGTGGGAACTCAGGATTATATTGTTTGTGAGGTGTGTAGACTACGCCTTTAACAATATTCTTCAACAGCTCATGTTGCTCTTTGGTAATCATAGCCTTATGTAAACCGCTAGGGTTCACCGTCCAGCTAGACATCTGAATTATGCCAGCATAAAACGGGTCATTGAGCATAATCTTGAAGCGGTGTGTATCTATTTTGTAGCCATTGGCGTTAATGCTAGCTACCACGTCTTTAATCTGTATGCCCTCAAGCACTTGCAAGAACCCAGAACGTAATATTGACCACTCAGGCTCTTTAGGAACATGTAGCCCTGGTGTTTCTGAACGCATATAGCCAGTCTTTGGATTACTTGGATAATAGCCAGCTGCAACTCTAGCCTGCATGCCGTTACTGGTTTTACCTATACGCTCATCGTTACTTGATTTTGCTCGCATAACATCCATGACTTCTTCAAAGTCAGCCATAGGCGTTCCAGCTTGTTCGTATAAATGATGTTTTTGAGCGTAGACCAGACTAGCACCAGCTTCAAATTCAAATCTACCAGACCAGTAATAGTGCTCTTTAATGCCACCACGCATGAAGCGGTCTGCAATATCTACAATTACAAACTTTACTTTTTTGTTTGCTTTGGCATAAGCCAGCATTTCGTTAAGGTCTTTTCTAGCTAGATTTTTTCCCTGTCTGCTAGATACGCCTTTTGACTTCCATATTTCAACTAAATCAGCATTCAGGTAATCAGCTGTTTTACGAGCGTTTTCGTCCTGAACTTCCATACTAGAGCCTTCAACGCTTTGCTTAACCGTAGACACTCTACAGAGTGCTATTGCTTGCGGTCTAGTTGTATTATTCGTGTTCAACATATACCTCCTTGTAATTAGTTTTAGATACACAAACGGCGGCTCCTAGTGCTACATCCTAATGACAGGAAACCAGAAACCGCCGTCTGTATCTTCAACTAATGTCATTATATTGTAGCACTTCTAATTGTACTCTTTCACCCCTGTAAAATCAACTTTTGATGCTTAAAAAGTGAGAGAAAAAACCTAGCTTGTTCCAGTGCTTCTTGGCTAGGCTTGGACTTCTTCAAATCCTGCACATTACCATTAAAATAACGGCTTACTATATCCCCATTCATGCGAGCTACTGCTCCTTATTATGGTTTCGGAAAATACCTGTTTCGCCCTCGTATTCCCGTATGGTTTTGAAGATAATTTCTAACATCTCTGTGAGTGTTATACGCTCATCTTCTGGTTGTTGGTTGGTCATTCTTATTCCTTTCGACCACACCAAATTGATACCTGCATATTGAGGCATGCTTTATGGTTGTTATTAGATATTTTGATATAGCAAACCCCACAAACGAGACGCAAACTCGCTGAAATAAAAAAATGCCCGCTTCGAGGTGGTTCACCTGATGGGCTATTGTGAGTGATAGACTTGACCGAGTGGTCTAACAATTTGTTTTGTCTACTATGCTTGGTATTATATCAAACATAAGCGAAAAAGTCAATACCCCGATTAACACCTACGACCCCTGGTAAAAATGTGTTGTACTATACACAACAATAGTATGGCTTTGTCAATTTATTTATGCTAGCGAATGTAGCTAGTTACAATACCCCCACATTGCTAATCTCGCCCCTGTCATTAATCCACATTATGCGTTTTTATCGCCAAAAGGTACTTATAGTCATCTTTTGATTTTAGACGTGTGTTTTGTCGTTTTTCTCAGGGGTGAGAAATCGTAAAACGGCATGTTTTTGAGGGTGGCTCTGTTGTACAATAGTAAGGTCTAATCTTTATACAAATCGGAAGGCACATATTGTGCTTGCGGTTTTGCCTATAAAACGGCACCGCATAAACAATTAGGGCAAAACCCGATTTGTGAATGGATTAGACACCTTACGGTGTCGTTTTGTTTATAAGGAGTAAAAACAAATGAAATCATTACTCAAAATCGGTAAGTTCAAACTAGCAGGCATAGTGGCGGTTGTGCCAGTGCTTATAACGGGTACTGTATTTGCTTATAACATTGCCACGCCATCTAAACCAGTTAGCAATTCTGCTCAAACAAAGCAAGTCTCAACCGTTAAGAAGATAGACAAGCCAGCTAGTGATAGTGAGCAAGCAGATACTACGCCATCAGACCAGACCACTAGTGAGTCCAGCAACAGCACGTCAACACAGACCACTACACAAGCCCCTACTACAGCTCAACCAACACAAACAGCTACTAATACGGTTCCTCAGCAGACTGCTACGAGTCCCACGCCATCTACTCCAACCTGTAATGAATCAATGAAGTCATCATATACAAGCCTCTACAATTCAAAGGTTAATGCAGAGAATGCTAGTTGGTATAACCAGATAGAGGCTTGGAACAACTACGCTGCTGGAAACGGTGTCGGCGGAGCATTTAGCGGCTATGTCCAGAGTATGATTAATGATAACAAGCCTGCTCACGATGCTAGGTTAGCTCAACTACAAACCCAGTATTATCAGAATCTGGCATCAATAAATTGTAGCCCATAAAGGAGATAACGTGAAAGCACTATCAAACATAATACAAAGAATAGACGCAAAGTATCTTTTTCTGGCAGGTGGGACAAGTGTTGTTTCCGGATTTGCTGCTACTATATTTTCTGAAAGCAGCATTGCAGTCTGGCTATTCTTGACTTGCATTGCAAGTGCAATTGCTTTTGCTGGATTGATAGCCATAAAGATAGTGTTTGGTATATTCAGTGCTACGGCATCAATTGCAAGAGGCTCTCGTGCAAGACCTAGCCACAAATCTAAACGTAACGTTCCGCTCATAATAGTTGGACTAATTACGCTGATAGCAGTATCTTCATTACGCTCTAGTATTGGCGGTGGAATTGCCGTTAGCATTATTCAGGTTTGTGCTCTGGTAATTGTACTATACGGATTCGGCATGTCTTGGACTCGCAAGAATAAACAATATGGTCGTATTAGTGCTAAACATAGTGGGGCTAATCATGCGAAAGAACAGACAGAAACCGCAAAGAAGACTAAAGGACCTGATGCTTATGGCACAATCTTACAAGGCGTCACTATAACAATAGTTGATGATTTACGAAAGAAACACCGTTTAACAGAGTTGCAAGAAAATAATCTCGTAGTAAGAATTATGGGATTTTGCATTATAATACTTATGCGAGAATTCCAGAAGGCATCTGTTGAGCCTCGCAAAAGCCGAGAGTTTATTAGCGAAGTACTGCGAACAATAGCAAGAAATAGCAATCCTCCGGAACTCGAACAGAAGGCATATACTGAACTTAACCGAATTATAGGCGGGCTATCTAGAGAATATGGAAGCTTGCCACTATCGAATACCGATTCAAGCAATCTAAAAGGTACCCTACTATGGGAATACTCAAAGTTAATGAATGAAACGATGGGCAAGGATAAGAACGACCTCATATTATTGATGGAGAATACCTCTGTTATAGCTAACCTCAACCAGGCTATAGATACTCAAGATATTGTTACGGCATTGCAAACTAGTACTACCGAATAAGCATATCTGCATATAACCAAAAACTGCTAGTTTTCGCCGATTCCACAGAGTTAATCGGTATGGAGTTTATGATTTATGCTTATGGTATAAAAACTCCCTAAAGTAGTATCCCTATAGACAGGATTTACTCATATAGCCCTGTCAGCCCCTACCGTACCCCACCTATGCTATAAAACATAGAAACACAAACAAACATCTAAAAACTTAGACACTTACTTATACTTCTATTACTAGGTGTACATTCAGGCTGGGATATATCTAATCACGTCCCCGTAACTGTAGCTTGTACTCTCTGTACATCGGGTCTAATATCTCTCGCCAGCGTCTACCTTCTTGCTTTAGTTGTGTGTAAACTTCTGGAGCAGTGGTGTACCACGTAAAGAAGGCTGGTTTTCCAGTCTTTTTTACGTGAACATCTGTTGGATACGGATAAAATCATCTTTGAGCGAGCGGCTATCAGCAATCGTATCTTTGACAAGGTTGCTTTCTTTGCCGCGAAGTACGTCTTTTGCGACCATGCCAAGCAGGAGTGGATAGGGTACCCTTCCCCGCTCTATTACTCCAAATAACTTCGCCCCAAATGCCATGATTGTCCTACTCTCTTGTCGACTCATTCGCCTAGGAAGTAACTTGCGAGAAGCAAACCATAATCCCGCGCCGACAATTACGACAATAATACTCAGAGGAACAAGAACGATCATAAATATCCACCACCAAGGGGAAAGGTTCATCGCCAAATAGTTGATAACGATGTATAAGATGCTAAACAATCCTACGGCAACCGCAGTAGCGATGATAAGTAAACGCCGAAAATACACGCCAGTGACCGCTCTCAGAGCTAAAATAGTTGGGTTCATAATATGATAGTAGCGGGTATGCGAGAATAGAGATGTAAGGTAGATTACATTATGGAGCGATACCGGCCGCAGGCCAGTTCATACTAGTGAAATGGTATAATAATCAGGTATTTTATGGAGAGATGCAGGAGTGGTTGGCAGAGCCGAACGAAATCGCGCGAAAGCTAGCTTTTGGCGCGATGAGGAGGCGGCGGAGCGGAGTGAAACGGAGCGATACCGGCCGCAGGCCAGTTCATACTAGTGAAATGGTATAATAATCAGGTATTTTATGGAGAGATGCAGGAGTGGTTGAACTGGCCGCTCTCGAAAAGCGGTATGGGGCAACCCATCGAGGGTTCGAATCCCTCTCTCTCCGCCAAGTCAAGAATACGACCCTCGTGGTCGTGTTTTTGACTTTAGACTTTTCTTTCGCGGAAATACCCGATCTTAAAATACTCTATTCCAATAGCTTCAGCGACTAGGCGGTCGTTGATACTATCACCGATGAAAAGATATTTTTCACGAGGTGTGCCGTTATCAATGAGTTTCCATCCTTCAGGATTTGGTTTGATGTAGCGCACCTCATCGCGTGAAACGATACGCTCGATACGCTCGGATAGGCCAAGTTCTTTGAGAATACGGATTAGGCCATCACGCGTATTACTCGACCATATAATACAGGAAATATTCGGTGGTAGGCTCTTGATCATATCTACTAACTCCCTATATGGCTGGTGATCTGAGTATTGATGCTCAAACTCCTGAGATTTTTTTGCCATGATAGCGTGAAAATCAGGATCGGTATCAACATGAGAATTATGCATACTCCCCCAGGAGATACTCGGATCACGAAACGCGGCTGTAAACGACGCTGCCGTATCAGCTGATAGTTGTTGGGCGACGTTTTCGCGAAATGTGCCCCAGGGTAATTGTATCTGGGTAATCGTACAATCCATATCAAAAATCAGCCGCGTATACCCACGCGTCTGAATGAGGCGGGACAAGTCTTCTACCTCTGATCTCATAGAGTAATTGTAGCAGATATCGTATAATACACCTCATGAAAGATTCCATTTTTACGAAAATTATACGCGGTGAAGTACCTTGCTATAAAATCTATGAGGATGAGCGTACATTCGCATTTCTTGACATTCGGGCCGTTCAGCCGGGACATGTGTTGGTTGTCCCTAAGGCGCAGGTCGATCATCTGGAAGATCTTGAGGGTGATGATTATAGCGCACTGATGGCTACGGTTAAGAAACTAATGCTTCATATGCGAGATGAACTTCAGGTAGAGCGAATAAGTCTGCGTGTGGAAGGTTTTGAGGTGCCTCATGCCCATGTTCACCTTATACCGACTAATAGTATTGGCGATAGCATATCCGAGCCCTATGAGGTTTCTGATGATGAGCTACGTGATATGCATGAACGGCTGATGTTTTAGAATATGGCACGCGGCGTAACGATTATTGCGATAGGTGATAAACATGATTCTCATGTGGAACAGGCTATTGCAATGTATGAAACGCGTCTTGGAAATATCTTGCCGATTCATTGGAGGCTTCTTCCGTACTCTAAACACCAGGGAGATGCATCTCGTCGCGAGGAGAGCGCGGCAATTCTTCGCGCAATTACCTCAGAGCAATTTGTTATATTGCTTGATGAGCGTGGGGTTCACTTTTCTTCTGAGGACTTCAGTCGTCATCTGATGAACAAGATTGACGTGGGCTTTTCGCTTGTCTTTGTCGTCGGCGGCGCGTATGGGGTCGACAAAACGGTACATGATCGCGCTAATGTAACTATGGCGTTATCGACACTTGTTTTTCCGCATCAGCTCGTGCGGCTGATTCTTGTAGAACAGCTGTACCGTGCTCAGATGATACATTCCAATCATCCCTATCATCACAAGTAGTAAAACCCACAGTTGACAAAATGTAAAGCTTATGCTAATCTACATAGTGTTTACTATGAAAAAAATAAAAACAATCAAAACTACTCTTACGACATGCCTCTCTAGCCTCCTAGTCTTGGCAGTTATGTTGCTATCAACCCATGCCAAAGATATGCTGGGTTATCATCATCCTCTTCTCAAGGCAGAGCAAAATGTCCTGACTCATAAAGAGGTAGTCGCAAAATCTACCGGTGAATTACACAGCCATGTCGATAAGGCCATGGTTAAAGACCCAGGTCTTAGCAAGTCCTTTGGGGACTCAGCGGCGCTTATACGACGTGAACGAGATGAGATTCATGATGACCAGCCTATATCGGTTCGGTTGATTGAAATGATGTTTATGGCTCGACTTACCCTTGCGTATGCGTTTGCAAACCGCTAAATCTATGCCTCAAGCACGTCAAGTTCGCGAATCAGCTTTTTCTCAAGGTCGAGTTGTTCTTCTAGTTGATCGCGGGTCTGGCTAACGATCTTGGCTGGAGCGCCCGTAATGTATGACTTGTTGTCGAGACGAGACTGTAATCGAGAGATTACGGCACGAGTTTCGACTAATCGCATCTCAAGCTTCGATTGATGCTCATAGAGAGTGTCGTTATCCACGTCTAGCCATGCCTCTCTGTTAGGAACAGCCAAACGCAATCCTTGCGGTTGTTCGACATGGTGTATATCCTTGAGCTTGGCAAGCCGCTTGATGAGATTCGCGTTATCTGCAATCAGTGAATCATGTTCGTAGAGGAGGGTTTGGTTGCCACCTGGTAGCTCCGCAGCAACGAAACGCGTTTCGATCACCAGGTCTTTGATGCGCTCAAACTCAGCAGCCGCAATCTCATCATATTCGGCGGCTTTTGGCCACTCAGAACGGATAAGAAGCGTCTCCTCCCATTTAAGGGTAGCCCATATGGTCTCGGTCACAAATGGCGCAAACGGATGGGCGAGACGCAAACACGTATCGAGCACCCAAGCCAGCATCCCCTGCCCTGTCTCTTCTTTGCTAGCTTCGATGTACCAATCTGCGACATCATCCCATATTGTATGATATACAACATCCAATGCCTCAGCGAACCGATACTCTTTGATAGCCTTCCCCACTGTTTTTGCCGTGTTTAACAGTTGTCGCATCACCCAATGGTCGGCCGTTGTCTGCGGATGGGGTGAGTGTGCTTCTTCGAGATTAATATTGCCTTCAACAAAGCGAGCCATGTTCCAGAGTTTGTTGCAAAAGTTACGGCCGGCAATGACTTTTGGCGTTGAAAAAGCCTGGTTTTGACCCGCACTACGACTGGCGACAATACCCATCCGCATGGCGTCTGAACCGTATTTGGCAACGATATCCATTGGATTGATGACATTACCTTTACTTTTGCTCATTTTTTGACCTTTTTCGTCAAGTACCATACCATGCATGTAGACGTTTTTGAACGGCACCTTCCCTGTTCGGTAGAGTCCAAGCATGATCATCCGGGCTATCCATGGGCGGAGGAGATCCGAACCCGTCTCCATGAGCTCGGTTGGATAAAATCTACTCAGACTGCTGTCTGTTAGTGCGTCAGTTACGATATACGGCCATTGCCCCGAGCTAAACCACGTGTCAAAAGTATCCTCCTCACGTCGATAGGTTTTTCCGTCAACCGTGATTGTCTGCTCGGCAACTCTCGTGTCAAATATCCAATCTTCGGGGTTGTTAATATTTTGAAAGGCAGGGATCGGAATCCCCCAGGCCGGTTGACGGCTGATATTCCAGTCGCGCAGTTGCTCAAAATAGTGAATCAATTCGCGTTGCTTGCTACTGGGAAAGAAAGTAATTTTATCGGTCTTTAGGGCTTCGATAGCTTTTTCGGCAAGTGGCTTGACCCGCACAAACCACTGCTCCATCAGAAGTGGCTGAATAGCCGTGCCGCATTTGTAGCAATGACCTACCTGATGGGTATAATCCTCTGTTTTACGCAGGTTTTCACGCGCTGTCAGATCAGCGACGACTCGTTTCCGGGCTTCTAGTGCCTCAAGACCATGGTATGCGCCCGGTACCTCTGTTGTCATATGCCCCGTCTTATCAATGACGCGGATGATCGGCAAATGGTGGCGTTCACCAATCTCGAAATCAGTGGGGTCATGAGCCGGAGTGACTTTGACGGCACCTGTTCCAAAGGTTGGGTCGATACTTTCGTCGGCAATGATCGGAATCTCACGTTCTGATATAGGCAGCTGTACCTTGCTACCGATAAATGACTTGTAGCGTTCATCATCAGGGTGAACGGCGATGGCGACATCACCAAACATTGTTTCTGGTCGTGTTGTCGCCACAACGATTTCACCGACGTGCTCGAGCATCGGATAGGCAATATGCCAGAGGTGGCTAGGCTCATCTTTGTATGAAACTTCGATATCAGCAAAGCTCGTTTGGTGGGCTGTGCAGTAGTTGACGATGCGTTCGCCACGATAGATTAGGTCGTCGTCCCACATCTGTTTAAATGTCGCGTAGACTGTGTCGATGACTTTCTCGTCAAGCGTAAACACTCCATCCTTCCAACTACAGCTGGTACCAAGAGCACGTAGCTGAAGCTCCATATTTCCTCGCTGACCTTCTACAAAATCCCAAACCTGGGAATAAAGCTGTTCCCTGGTGAAATCAAATCGACTTTTGCCTTGCTCGGCAAGCTTCTTTTCGTACACTACCCAGGTCTCAAATCCTGCATGATCAGACCCAGGTATAAAGAGGGCGTCCTCCCCTTTCATGCGTTTGTAACGGATAATAATGTCTTTGAGGTTCATGTCGAGGGCGTGACCGATATGGAGATTGCCATTGGCATTTGGCGGCGGCATGACGATTCCATACGGCGTTCCTTTCCCTGTTGATTCAAAGGCTCGAGAAGCCTCCCACAAACCATACACGGCTGGTTCGTACTGGCTGGGATCATAGGTTTTGGGCAAATTCATTGGTTGGTCAGTTTGCGTATCGCTCATATAGTTCTCACACTTCCCCGCCCTGCCGGGCAGTCTATTATGTAGCTATTATAACAAAAAAGCCCTGTTTTTACAGGGGTAATTATCAAAAAATCTCTTTCACGTGAACCGGGCAACATCAAACAACGGTAATGTGATGACACTACCCTGCAATATGTCTTTTTTATACACCAATTTTTATTTTCACCTCTGATTATAGCATACGCCTCCCTGCGTGCAAATGTAGTATTGACGTGATCGGCTCAGAGGTGTAGGGTTAGAGTCATCCCTACTCTTGAGATTGAGAGGTAAGCATGGTAACTGCACCGGGAAAGTTTGTTCAGCTATCAAACCTCGGGGATTGCGTAACGGTAGTCCCAATAAAGGACGGAATTATCGCGGTCGGACGTTCACGGGGACTTGATGACCACGACTTGTCGCGCTTTGTTATCACCAGGGGGCAAAGAACAAAGGTCCTAAGAGCAGGCCTCCAAGGAAGATCGGTGTGGGCTATGAATTGCGGAGGTGGTCTCGTAGCATTCTTCCTTGGGAAGAATGGGGATAAGTTAGAGCTAGAAGTAGACCTCAAAAGAAACCCCTTCGTTATCGTGAAGCTCAGAGAGAGGTGAGCCGCTACAGCGTCGATGGCACGAGTCGTCCGCTGGGCGGCTCGTGCCATGTCTGGAGCTATTTCCAGGCTGTTTTGGTCATACTGAGGCTTGGAATTACCTCAAGAGAAAATGGGTCGGCTTCTTTGCCGGCACGGGCCATATAGTAGGCAAGACTGGCGATCATGGCGGCATTATCCGTACAAAGATTCATCGGTGCATACTCAATATCAAGAGGCAGAGCGGCTTTGAGCTGGCGACGCAGCTCTTGGTTTGCTGCCACACCACCCGCAATCACGACAGATGCAGGCTGATAATCGTGAGCTGCTGACACGGTCTTTTCAACAAGCGTTTCGACCGCAATATGCTGGAAACTGGCGGCAATGTCAGCGCGCAGAGCATCTGAGACACGTGCTGGCAAGTCGCTGGAAGGGAAGGTGTGGTCAACACCAACTTCGCGCTGCACAGTCCTCAGAACGGCTGTCTTAAGGCCAGAGAACGAAAAATCATATTTGTGACAGCGCGTACGAGTAAAGACTTCGCCTCGTCCGCCGCGCACAACGTCGTGATCAGTTGCCTGAACGGGAGTGTTAATCGCGTGAGAGCAGTTCTGAGGACAGTGAAGGTGAGCCTTTGGAAAAGAGAAAGCATGGACATTGCCCTCGGGGGCAAGCTTGCTGATGGAGACACCACCAGGGTAGGGGAGACCGATGACTTTGGCAACTTTATCGAAGGCTTCGCCTACTGCATCGTCTTGAGTTTGCCCAAGCAGTACATAGTCTCCATGGTCGTGAAAAAGTGCGAGTTGGGTATGTCCGCCTGATACGATAAGCGCAAGAATCGGGAATTTCGGTATTGCATGAGGGAGCTCAATCTCTGAGGAGCTAGAAGTAAGGAAATTGGCATACACATGGCCCTCGACATGGTGAACGGCGTAAAGAGGCTTCTGCTTTGTAACGGCGAGGGCGCGAGCAGTCAACGTGCCGATCATCAGACTGCCAACCAGTCCTGGGGCGTAGGTGATACCAATTCCATCAATATCCTCCCAGCGGCATTTAGCGTCGTGAAGGGCTTTGCGGATAACTGGTACGATAGCCTCGACATGAGAGCGTGCCGCCACTTCTGGAATGACTCCTCCGTAGGCAGAAAAATCATCGATTTGCGAGCTGACGACACTACTCAATAGATGCGTACCGTCTTCAACGATAGCCGCTGCCGTTTCATCGCAACTCGACTCAATCCCAAGAATTTTCATTATAACCAGTATAGCAAACTAAACCACCCCACACCTCATCCCATACCCCATAACACCAGACCGTAGGCCTGTT
>JAPUDQ010000020.1 GCA_027493025.1 Candidatus Saccharimonadota bacterium
TCAATGGGGTATGGGTGACGATTGCTACCACCCTAAAGACGAGTCCGGATCCAACTACCCTCACTATTCCTACTAACCTTAAGCTTACCGCGTCCGATGGAACGATAGCTGTCACCTTTGACCCCGTTCAGGGTGCCACGAGCTATGATGTTACCCTCATGCCTGGATCACAAACCAAGAACATCACCACACCATCTACAGAATTCACTGGTCTTACCAATGGTACAGAATACACCATCACCGTCACCGCTAAAAACGCCACCAGTACCAGTCAGCCAAGTGTGGGAGTGAAGGGGGTGCCTGGGGGAGGGACGGTGCCAGGGACGACGGGATTGGCATGGCCGTTAAAGGTTAGTGCTGATGGACACTATCTTATTGATGCGAACAATAAACCGTTTATATGGCAGGGAGATACGGCGTGGACGCTATTCTCACGGCTAACACGCGAACAGACGGGACAGTATCTTGATACTCGCAAATCTCAAGGGTATAACGTTATACAAGCAGTGGCTATTCCGCGGGTTGAGACGGCTAGTGCTACAAACAAGTATGGTGATGAACCAACTTCAGGTGGGTCAGTGGCAAATAGAGTGATTACAAATGGTAGTGATTCGGCAGATGCAACCCAGTATGATTATTGGGATCACGTCGACTACGTGGTAAATGAAACAAACAAACGTGATATGGTTATGGCGCTATTCCCCGTTTGGAGTACTTCGATGGCAGGCAATGAGATTACGGATGCGAACGCTCAAGAGTACGGACAATTTATCGGAACTCGGTATAAGAACAACAAAGTAGTGTGGGTACTGGGTGGGGATAATAATACAAATTATTTCGATGCAATTTGGGACGCGCTTGCTAGAGGTATTGCAATTGGTATAAATGGCTCTGAGTCGTATGCGAATCTTTTGATGTCCTATCATCCCGGCGGTGCTCATATGGGTTCGCATTTCCATAGTCGGGTCTGGAATACCTTTAATATGGAACAGAGTAGTCATAGCAACGCTGTATCATATGCAAAGATTCAGTCGGACTATGATATGACGCCCCCCAAACCTGCTATAGATGGGGAGCCGTTATACGAAGACCATCCATTTAACTGGGATATTAATCAAGGATTTTCGACACCAGCTCATGTGCGTCCTCGAGAGTATTGCGCGGTATTTGCTGGAGCGTTTGGGTTTACCTATGGACATCATGCCGTTTGGCCAATGAAATCTACTAAAGATCCGTATAACAATAATCTTACCTGGGATGAAGCTATTCTTCGACCAGGCGGAACGCAAATGCAGTATCTTCGAAAGCTTCTTGAGTCTCGTCCCATCCTCACCAGAGTTCCTGATCAAAGTATCATCAAAAGTGATCAAGGTGTTTTGGATGGAAAGACAACCACCCGAAAGCAGGCAACACGCAACGACGATGGCTCCTATATCATGGTCTATACTTCAAACGGTGGAAGCTTTGATGTCGATACAACAAAGCTTTCCAGTACAAGTGCTAAACAATGGTGGTACAACCCGCGAACCGGAGATGCAGGTACAGCCGAAACAAAAACATTATCTGGTACCATGACCTTTACCGCACCATCTGCCGAGGACTGGGTACTCGTCCTCGATGATGCAAGCAAGAACTATCCGGCACCCGGCACTGTGTAAATCAGTGTATAATGAAGCTGTATGATAAGAATTCTGCAAAACTACAAAGCTTTTGTTGATGGTATTTATCAAAAAGTGTCCGCGAACGATCCTACAGAGCTTCGCTGGAAAGATTGGCGCAAAGCGTTCAGTGAAACGAAAAATGCCTTCGGCAACAAAAACCTCAGCGTACTTGCGGCTGGTGTTGCGTATTTCGCGACATTATCGTTCTTCCCGATGATGGTTGCGCTAGTTTCGATCGGTTCTTTTTTTGTAAAACCCGAACAAGTTCAGGAAATTGTAGCGGCTGCTAATACCTACATGCCGAAAGATATTGCAGGACTTATCACGGCACAAATGACAAATCTGATTGACAAACCGAACGTATCGCTGACGGCAGGAGCCATTGCAATTGTTATTGCTCTTTGGGGCATATCAGGTGCAGTTGAAAATTTGATTAAGGCACTTAACGTCAATTACGGATTGGAGGAGTCGCGAAATTTCGTTCAAATGCGATTGATTAGTATCGCGCTAACGGCAGGTGTCGTTTTGCTGCTGATTGTTATGATACCCCTAATGGGCATCTCAGAATCTTGGCTGCAAGATTGGGGCTTGCCGTACTGGGCGTCAATTACCGTGGGCGTTATGCGTTGGTTGCTGTTAGTGATGCTTGTAATGATAGCGCTCGCTGTGCTGTATCGGTATGGACCCAATCATAGAAATCCAAAATGGCAGTGGGTGAGTTGGGGGGCAATTGCGGCAACGCTTTTGTGGTTATTGGCAACCGCAGCTTTCTTTATTTATGCGCGCTATTTTGGAAACTTCAGTGATTCCTATAGTCTATTTGCTGGAATTATTGTCTTGATGATATGGTTCAATCTATCGGCAATGACGTTTCTGATTGGAGCAGAGGTTAATCACAATCTCGAAACCAAAACGAAAAAACCTACGAAAATTTAATCTGTACGACTAGTATAGTCTATACTATAAAAATGATATCTATGCTTCAGTCGGAAGTACGACGTCTTATCACGACACTCTCAAAGACAACCTGGCAAAAGCTTCTTCTATATTTTATGCTCTATCTTTTACCTGTTTTGTTGTTTGCGGAGCTAGCTGATGAAGTGCGAGAGCGTGAAACCTTGCTTTTTGACTCCGCAATTCTTCACTGGGTTCACACGACAGTTTCTTCGCCAGTTATGGATCGAATTGTTGTGACGATAACAGATTTTGGCTATGTGTGGTGGGTTGGGGGATTAACCATCATTGGGCTACTGATTTTGTTATATTATAAACAACGACGTAATGCTTTGATACTTGCGCTCGGTGTGGCAGGATCGGCAATTATAAATATCATTCTTAAATTGATTTTTCAGCGCGACCGACCCCAGCTGTGGGAGCGGATTGTGGTCGAAAATAGTGCTTCATTTCCGAGTGGACATGCTATGGCTTCCGCATCGCTCGCTCTATGTGCGATTGTTATCTTTTGGCCGACAAGATGGCGATATCCAGTACTTATATCAGGAATAATATATATGTTTGTTATTGCCTTTACTCGATTATATCTTGGCGTGCATTATCCGACGGATATCATTGCTGGTTGGCTTATGGCAATAGCCTGGGTGCTGATTGTTGCGGGCTTAGCTCGGCATTGGCGTATAAAAAAGACATGAAATATATTCTGGCTGTTTCTGGCGGCGTAGATTCTATGGTACTGCTTCACGAAATGTCGCGCCGATCACAAAGATATCTTTTGGAGCCTACTGCTGAGTTTGTGGTGGCTCATGTAGATCATGGTATACGAACTGATAGCGCCGATGATGAGCGGTTTGTGCGTGAGAAGGCCGCGCAATATCAACTGCCGTATATATCAACTCAGCTAGGGCTAGGCAAGGCCATATCAGAATCAGATGCACGAGATGCGAGATATGCATGGCTGCGCGTTGTGCAGGAACAATATAATGCTACGGCTATAATTATGGCACATCATCAAGATGACGTGCTCGAAACCATACTCATTAACCTATTACGCGGTACGGGTTGGCGTGGCATATGCGCATTACGCGATCAAAAAGCTATTCGACGGCCATTTCTCACTATGAGTAAAGCGGAGATTATACAAATAGCTATCGTAGAAAATCTTATGTGGCGTGAAGATAGCACCAATGAATCATTGAAGTATATGCGTAATACGGTTCGCATGTATTTAATGCCAAAGTTTCACGCTATAGAACGCCGCCGTTTGCTAGAGCTTTATAGCCAACAATCCTATATAGTAGCTGAGGTTGATAAAGAGTTAGCTTTAATTTCTCCCCAAAACGCCATGCAGTTTAGTCGGTATTTTTTGATAATGTCGGGTTGGCCCGTGGCTGGAGAGATACTCATGCATAGACTAGGTTGTCGTTTTGAGCGTCCAACTCTGCTTAGAATATGGCATATGATCTGTACAGGACGCCCGAATACGAAGCATTATGAGGCGGGGTGTCGTTTTCGATTATCGATCCGTGAATTGATTGTCTCACCCTTTCATATCTGATAGGATAGAGTAGTTATAGTATCGATCTGACCTAAAAAAGGACATATATGGCTCTAAAACGCCCCAAGAACCCCACACCTCCGAAATCAACTCTTATACGCACAACTCTTTTCTGGGCAGTGCTACTATTCTTCGGTATTTTTGTAGCATCGATTTTCATAAAACCAAACAGTGCAGTCGAGAAGCCAGTTTCTGACATATTTTTCCGAGCTAACAAAGGTGAGATCGGAAAGTTGATTATCGAAGGACGTGATGTATACGTTGTCAAAAAAGACGAAAAGGACACGTCAAAAGCTACAGAAAAATCACGAGTTGGTGAAGGGTCGGTCTATGAACAAGGGCTCAACAAGGATGCGAATGTTCAGGTCGAGTTTCGGGCGCCATCTGAAACCGGAACGATGATAATGAATATCCTTAGCTTACTTCTGCCGGCTTTGTTGATTGGTGGTTTCTTCTTGTTTATGTTTCGACAGGCGCAGGGCCAAAGCAATCAAGCGCTTGGATTCGGTAAATCACGCGCTAAACTCTATGGGTCAGACAAACAAAAAGTTGTATTTAAGGATATAGCGGGCAGTGAAGAAACAAAAGAAGACCTTGTCGAGGTCGTAGATTTCTTAAAACATCCTAAGAAATTTGCTGAAGTAAAGGCCAAGATTCCAAAAGGCGTTCTTTTGGTAGGGCCTCCCGGAACAGGTAAGACGATGCTGGCGCGTGCTGTAGCGGGTGAGGCTGGCGTGCCGTTCTTTAGTATTTCTGGATCGGAGTTTGTGGAGATGTTTGTTGGCGTTGGGGCGAGCCGTGTGCGAGATCTTTTTGAAAAAGCCAAAAAGAATGCGCCTTGCATTATCTTTATTGACGAGATTGACGCTGTTGGCCGACGTCGTGGCAGTGGTATGGGTGGTGGTCATGACGAGCGTGAGCAAACATTGAATCAGATTTTGGTAGAAATGGACGGGTTTGAAACAGGTACAAATGTTATTGTGCTCGCTGCAACAAACCGTGCAGACGTATTAGACCCAGCACTATTGCGTCCTGGCCGATTTGATCGGCGCGTAAACATTACTTTACCTGACAGACAAGACCGCGAGGCAATTTTGCGCGTTCATTTTAAGGACAAGCCAACAGATGAATCGGTTGATATCAGGGCGCTTTCTTCAAAGACGGCTGGATGCTCTGGTGCGGATCTTGCCAATATTACAAACGAGGCTGCCATTCGGGCTGCTCGGGCAAATCGCAAAATTATCACTAACGAAGATGTCATGCAGGCCTTTGAGAAGGTTGCGATTGGCCCAGAGCGTAAGGCTAAAGTGATGACGGAGTATGATCGAAAATTGACCGCATATCATGAGGCAGGACATGCGATTGTTGGTCACGTTCTTCCTGATAGTGATCCAGTTCATAAAGTAACAATTATCCCTCGCGGCGGCACGGGTGGTGTGACATGGTTTTTGCCTCCAGAAGATAAAATCTACACAAGCATTATTGAGTTTAAGGATGTCTTGGCACGAGCACTGGGTGGTCGAGTTGCGGAAAAAGTTATCTTTGGTACTGATCGAGTAACGACGGGTGCCGGTTCTGATCTTCGCAAAGCTACGGAAATTGCTCGAGAGATGGTTATAGAACAGGGTATGGGTGCATCACTTCGTGACCAGGTATTTCATGAGGATAATGGCGGTATGATGTTTGATCGCATGGTACACGAAAGACCATACAGTGAAGAGACCGCTAAAGAGATTGATGCTGAAGTTGAAAAACTTATCAAAGAAGCCGCAAAGCGGGCTGAACTGGTCATTTCACATAATCGTGAAGAACTTGACCGACTCGCTACAGCCTTACTCAAAGAAGAAACTATCGAAGAAGAGCGAGTGAAGGAGCTCCTCAAAGGCGCGAAACTACCCAGTGGTGCCGCGTTGTACTAAGCTGGTATGAATCGAGTTCGTAATGCGGTAAATCGCGCAAATGGACGCTTGCCCGTAAAAGTAGCGGCGGTGTTGCTCGCTGGCTCTAGTTTGTTTGGTAGCTTACTAGGAGTTTTTCGTGACCGCCTTCTCAATAGTACCTATTCTAACTATAATGTTGGACTTGATGCCTATACCGTAGCCTTTATCATTCCGGATTTTATGTTTATGCTACTAACTAGTGGTGCGCTTAGTGTGACATTTATTCCTGTTCTTAGTGAAAGACTAAGTTCAGGTAATCGTGAATCGGCCTGGCGCTTGAGTTTTAGTATGATCAACTTTATGGCGCTGATTACTTTGATAACAAGCGTATTGATTATTATTTTTGCAGATATTATTGTTCGACTTGTTTGGCCAGGATTGGATGACTCAGGTCATGGGCTCGCAACAAGTATGATGCGTGTCATAGCGGTAAATCCATTTGTTTTTGCGGTATCAAGCGTACTTGCTAGTATGCAACAGGCGATCGGTCGCTTTACGTTTTTTGCATTGGCACCATTATTTTATAACATAGGTATTATCATTGGCATTACGGTTTTTACGAACGGTATTACGATCTTTGGGTTTCAGGTATTTGAAGGTGGAATTATGGGTGTGGCTCTTGGTGTGGTGCTCGGTAGCATCATCCAGCTTTTTGTGAGTGCCATGGGTTTGATTGGTATGGGATTTGACTATCGGTTTAAGATTGCTTGGCGCAATAAAGGCTTCCAAAAAGTGCTCCATCTATTGCCAGCTCGCTCGTTTGATCAGGGCATAGACTACGTAAATAGCTTAGTTGAAACCAGTCTGGCTTCACGGATGGTAACAGGTTCAATTCGTAATTATCAACAAGCATTGACATTACACATGGTTCCGGTTAATTTGATCGGCGTTGCAATTAGTACGGCAGCCTTTCCGCAGATGACAGAACGCCTTAGCCAAGGTAGGCCAGACCTTTTCCGCAAAGAGCTCCAAACCGTTATTCGGGTAATTATATGGCTAGCTTTACCTGTGGCAACTATTTCTTTTTTCGCACGTGGATATTTAGCACAGTTTTTGTTTAATGGCGGTAATCCTATTGTTGCTACGACATTTGGTATTTTGACTTTTGCAATTTTCTTTCGTTCGGTATATCACATTGCCTCACGTGTATTTTATGCACAGCAAGACACTCGAACGCCATTTTATATATCACTTTTCACGATCGGGCTAAATATCATGCTGGCAGTTATCTTTACTATGAAATTCAATATGGGTATATATGGGTTGGCTTGGGCCCAAGCACTCGTTTCCGCAATCGAGGTAATCGTGTTATTTACAATTATTTCGCAGCGAATACCAAATCTCTTTGATGGCGCAATTCGAAAAGCGACGTGGCGAATGCTTCTTGCCTCAGTGGGGGGCGGTATTGTAACGTTCCAAGCAGTGAAAATGTTTGAGCTGCTGATTTCAGATAAAAGTTTTGCGGCTACCTTTCCAAAATTTATGTTTATCGTATTGGTGGGGGCGACAACCTATATTATTTTATGTAAGGTCCTGCATTTACGGGAAGCAGAGATGGTTATTGAGCGTTTGCGGAGCGTCCTTTTTATGCAGCTAAGGTTTAAACGGTGAATTCTATTCGCAATTTTTGTATCATTGCCCATATTGATCATGGCAAAAGTACGCTTGCTGATCGTATGCTTGAGCTTACGGGTACTGTTGAGAAACGTGATATGAAAAGTCAGTTACTTGACAGTATGGATTTAGAGCGTGAAAAAGGGATAACGATTAAATTGGCTCCAGTTCGGATGCGGTATAATGGCTATGATTTAAATCTTATTGATACGCCAGGACATGTGGATTTTAGTTATGAGGTTTCTCGTAGCCTTCAAGCGTGTGAGGGTGCGGTTTTGGTTGTGGATGCAAGCCAGGGCATACAGGCGCAGACACTTGCAAATGTATATCTAGCAATGGAGGCCGATCTCACAATTATTCCAGTTCTTAACAAAATAGATTTGCCAGCGGCTGATATACCTCGGGTAAGTGCTGAGATTATTAATTTACTCGGTTGTGAAGAATCAGATATCGTGAAGATCAGTGCCAAGACAGGTGAAGGTGTTGATGCAGTACTCCATGCTATTGTAGAGCGTATACCAACGCCATCCGGAGATGCAGAAGCACCTACGAGAGCACTTATTTTTGATAGCTATTATGATGATTACAGAGGTGTCATCCTCTATATACGAGTGATTGATGGAGCAATACAAAAAGGCGATGAGCTCCAAATGCTTGCGACTGATGCGCATGGTTTAGCCCTTGAAGTTGGCGCTCTAAGTCCAACAATGAAGTCGGAGCCAGAGATTGAGACTGGAGAGATTGGTTATATTGTAACAAATCTTAAAACTACTCGCGATGCTCGTGTTGGAGACACCATAACAGTTCGGCGGTCGGCAGCACATAATCCGCTCCCAGGGTATAAGCTCGTTAAACCGTTTGTGTATGCAGGATTTTTTCCGGTATCAAACGAAGACTACAATGATCTAAAAGAAGCGATTGAAAAACTATCGCTTAGTGATTCGGCGTTACAATTTGAGCCAGAGAATTCGCCAGTGCTCGGCTTTGGAATTCGAGTGGGGTTTTTGGGGCTGCTCCACATGGATATTATTCGTGAACGGTTAGAGCGTGAGTATAACCTTGATTTAGTTGTGACGAATCCTAGCACAGACTATGAGATTAGCCTAACAAGTGGCGAGCTGGTTACTATCAAAAGTGCCAGCGATCTTCCAGATGTCAGTAAAATCGCAGAAATTCGTGAGCCGTGGATACGGGGTGAGATAGTTGTGCCTCAAGATTATGTCGGTGCAGTCATTCAGCTAATTGTGAGTAAACGTGGATTACAAAAAAATATTAGCTATATCGATGAACGTGCGCTCATAAGTTTTCAGGCTCCGCTTGCAAATTTATTAACAGATTTTTATGATCAGCTCAAGAGTGTAACGAGTGGATATGGATCATTTAATTATGAGCTGGATGGCTATCGTGCGGAAGATTTAGTTCGGGTCGATTTCTATGTAGCGGCTGAAATTGTTGATGCACTGAGTGTGATGGCGCATCGTAGTGAGGCGCAGGTGCTGGGTAGAGAGACCGTTAAAAAACTCAAAGATATTATTCCACGTCAAAACTTTCAGGTAGCACTTCAGGCAGCGATTGGTGCACGGTTCATTGCTCGGGAAGACTTGAGCGCTTATCGCAAAGATGTGACAACTGGTCTTTATGGGGGCGATGTGTCTCGCAAGAAAAAAGTCCTCGCCAAACAAGCCAAAGGTAAAAAACGCATGAAGCGGTTTGGTAAAGTCGATATCCCAGCCGATGCCTTTACTGTTATGTTAAAACGGGATTAATCGCTCGGCAAAAACCACTTCATCATCCTGTTATGACAGGATGCTTTAGAGGGTGGGGCATTGTTCGTGAATTAATTTCACGAACAATGCGGAGGGACGTGGTCCCTCCTAAAGAATGCGCGGTTTGGTAAAGTCGATATCCCAGCCGATGCCTTTACTGTTATGTTAAAACGAGATTAGTTTCTATATTAGCACTCGATTGCGATGAGTGCCAAAATTTGTTATAATTGCTCCATGAGCGAACGTCAAGCTAAATTACTCCACGCTATTGTTGAACAATACGCAGAAGTGGCCGTGCCAGTTGGTAGTGTTACGCTTGCAAAACTGTTCGGTGTGAGTTCGGCAACAATTCGTAGTGATATGGCTCAACTAGAAGCGACGGGGTATATTCATCAACCCCATACGAGTGCGGGACGTGTACCAACTGACAAAGGCTATCGTCATTATGTCAACCAAATTACAGAAGAATCAGAAATTCACACTAGTTTACCTGCCATTATTGATCGCGGTACAAAGGCGCTAGACGCGCGAGTGGCAACACATGCAAATCGGACTGATCGAGCAATTCGCAGCGCCGTAGATAGTCTGGTTGAGTTGACACACAACCTTGGCTTGGCGACTATCGGCGATCAGTTATATATCAGTGGTATGGCTAATCTTTTTTCGCAACCTGAATTTATGGCGAGTACCCGCAATGTTCAGCAGGTTGCGAAGTTACTTGATAATCTTGAGCCATGGCTACGAGAAGCTGCTCCCAATGAACCGCTGAATGTATTTATTGGCTCCGAAAACCCAATCGGTAGAACATCTGAAGCGAGCCTAATTATTAGTCGTTTCCGCTCACCACTTAGTGATCACAGTTATATAGGGGTGCTTGGACCAACTCGCCAAGATTACGCGCGGGTTATGCGACTTGTTCGCCACACTGGTGCAATGTTGGAGGAGGTTCTTTAGTATGAATAAATGGATTGTACTAGCGATCGTGATCTTGTTTTTTGTATGGATTATTTATTTGAGGATGCAGAAAGACCAGGCGGAGTTTGAGGCACGTCAGCGCAAGAATAAGATGAATAGTATAGGTGAGGAGAAATAAGGTGCAAAAAAATACCAAGAAAAATGCCGAGTATGAGCAAAAGATCGGTGAGCTAACGGCAGATATTCAGCGGATTCAGGCTGATTTTGAGAATTATCGTAAACGTTCCGATTTAGAAAAAGATGAAGCTCGAGCTGTCGGTCGCAAACAAGCAGTGTTCGCACTTCTTCCGGTCATCGACAACATTGAGCGAGCTTTATCTCATCGACCAAAGGAGTTAGCCAATAATCCATGGGCGGAAAGCGTTGCAAATCTTAGCAAAAATCTAGAGCAATCGCTTAGCCCGCTCAAACTCAAGCGTATTGACGCCAGTGTGGGGGTAGCTTTTGACCCTCGGTATCACGAAGCAATACAGTTTGACGAGGACAGTACTGGCACGCGTGAGGTCATCGCTGAAGAGTTACAGCCAGGCTATATGTTGGAAGATTCCGTTATTCGTCATGCTATGGTTAAGGTGACGATGCAGGATTAATCATATCTTATTGTAAAATTACCTAACTAGCACTCTTGACACGAGAGTGCTAGTTCTATATTATAGAAATACGATCTGGCACTGTACAGCGAGGAGTGCCAAACGAACCCTGAAATGTCTAATGAGATAAAAGGAGAAAAAATATGGGGAAAATTATCGGTATTGACCTCGGAACAACGAACAGTGCCGTTGCCTATATGGTTGCGGGCAAGCCTGAGGTAATAACCAATGCAGAGGGTAATCGTACGACGCCAAGTGTGGTGGCGGTTACTAAAAAAGGCGAGCGCATCGTCGGACAAGTTGCTCAGCGTCAGCGCGTCACGAATGCTAAAAATACGATTTATGGAGTCAAGCGTCTGATTGGTCGTAAGTTTAGCGACAAAGAGGTCCAAAAAGATCATGATATCATGCCATTTGAGATTATCAAAAAAGGTAATGGCGTCGCCGTTAAAATGGGCGACAAAGCATATACACCTGAAGAAGTTTCGGCAATGATCCTTGGAAAGCTCAAGGCTGACGCTGAAAAGCATCTTGGTGAACCAGTTACTGAAGCTGTCATCACGGTCCCTGCTTATTTCGATGATTCTCAGCGACAAGCCACGAAGGATGCTGGTAAAATTGCTGGCCTTGAGGTTAAACGGATTATTAACGAGCCAACCGCGGCAGCGCTTGCCTACGGACTCGACAAAGGTAAAGAAGAAAAAATCGTTGTTTTTGACCTTGGTGGCGGTACCTTTGATGTATCCATCCTTGAGCTTGGCGACGGGGTCTTTGAAGTCAAATCAACCAATGGTGATACGCACCTGGGTGGTGAAGATTTTGATAATCGCATTGTCAACCATTTCTTAGAGGTCTTTAAAAAGGAACAGGGTATTGACCTCAAGGGTGATAATGCCGCGATGCAGCGTCTCAAAGACGAAGCTGAAAAAGCCAAAAAAGAACTCTCAAGTACGCCGCAAGTTGAGATCAATCTGCCATTTTTGACTGCTGATGCCGATGGACCAAAGCACTTTGAGTACACTCTTACACGGGCGAAGCTTGAGGATTTGGTGGCCGACCTTGTTGACAAAACAGCCGAGCCATGTGAAAAAGCACTAAAAGACGCTGGCCTAAAAGCAAGTGATATCGATAATGTGGTGCTTGTTGGCGGAATGACCCGTATGCCAGCCGTCGTTGAAAAAGTCAAGAAAATTTTTGGTAAAGACCCGATGCAAGGTGTTAACCCTGACGAGGTGGTGGCAATTGGTGCCGCTATCCAGGGCGGTGTTTTGGCTGGTGACGTCAAAGACGTGCTACTTCTTGATGTTACTCCTCTATCTCTCGGTATCGAGACGATGGGAAGTGTTACGACGAAACTTATTGAGCGCAATACAACGATTCCAACTAGCAAAAGTGAGACGTTTTCGACCGCGGCCGACAATCAGCCGCAGGTTGAGATACATGTTCTCCAGGGTGAACGCGAATTTGCGACTGATAACAAATCACTTGGTAAGTTTGTGCTTGACGGTATCGCTCCTGCTCCGCGTGGCGTACCGCAAATTGAAGTTACCTTTAATCTCGATGCCAACGGTATCCTTAATGTTACCGCTAAAGACAAAGGTACAGGCAAAGAGCAGTCGATTACTATCCAGAACTCTGGTAATATGAGCAAAGAAGACATCGAGAAAGCCCAAAAAGAGGCTGAGTTGCACGCTGACGACGACAAGAAAAAGCGTGAAGCGGTCGATGCCAAAAACCAGCTTGAAAATGCAATTTATCAGGCAAAAAAAATGCCGGATGAATACAAAGACAAGATTTCTGATGAGGATAAGAAGACGATTGAAGATGCTGTCAAAGCTGCTGAGGAGAAGAAAGATTCTGATGACAAAGAAGAGCTTGAAGCAGCCGTAAAAGCACTAAATGAAGCCATCATGCCGATCGGAGCCAAGATGTACGAAGCCGCCAGCAAAGAGAGTGAGGCGAAGGCCGATTCTGATAAAAAAGCTGACGGGAAGAAGTCAGACAAAGATGGCCCAGTCGAAGGCGAAGTTGTCGACGAGAAATAGATACGTGGTAAAGTGTAGTCTGATAGAGCAGTCAATAATCTGGCTGCTCTATCTTTAAGACTCAATCACCTCGATATGTTTATGCTTGATATATATCTGAAATAGCCGTACACTCGCCGATATGTATGCCGAAAGAGGAATGAATCGTCGAGAGAATGATACGCCAGGAGTAACCAAGCGGTTTCGTCGGCTGTTAGGCGGGTTTGGTATTTTGAGCGGTCTACAAGCAGCTGGAACCGTATCTCAGGAAATCTACGATAAAAACCCAATAACAGCTCAGACAGCATTAATGAGCGTTTTTGATGGTATTTTGGTTGGGACATTGTGGACAGCGGCAAAATGTGAAGCACGCGGACATTGGCGTATGGGATCACTGATACGCAGTTTATCCAGCGGTGGTCACATCATGGTGGCAGGCTATGGCTGTAGCGAAGCCGTTAATCGCCATGACATGGAATACGATCCACGGTCATTTATTATGAGCTCCGTGTTGGGTGCAACGGCGCTTGGTGTAGCGTGGTATGACCGCAAGAAGCAAGCAGGTATTTCAGCTGATTCTTCTAATCCAAATGAAGTTATGGCCGCAAACCTTATTTATACCAAAATAGGCGAAGGAGCATCGGTTGTATCATCAACGATTGCAGCGACGGCGAGCGGCGATAGCCGTTGGCTGGTAGCCGGAGCTGTCTTGACAACAGTAAGTGTTGCTTGGCCGATGCTTCGTCAAATAGTGCATGAAGCGGAATATTGCATGCAAAAAAGAACGAATCTAGAAATAGACTAATAATTCTTTGGAACGGCGGTGATCTCGATATCAAACACCAGATCACTGTCTGCTGGAATATTTGGAGCTGGAGAATCATGTCCGTAAGCCATGCGAGCGGGGATAATCAAACGGCGCATACCGCCGACACGCATACCAGGCACGCCTTGAGTCCAGCCGGCAATGACTTGGTTGAGACCAAAGGTGATCGGGTCGCCAAAGTCATGGCTGCTTTGAAAAATAATGCCGTTTTTGCAGAGTGCGCCAGTATAGTGGGCAGTAATGGTCGCACCTTGGTTGATTGCTTCGCCGGTCCCCTCTTCTATGTCAATAATTTGAAGATCATGAACTTCGGCGATTGGTTCAAAGTTGCGTAGTTTGGTTCCTTCGTATTTCATCCTTCTAGTATAGCGCGGTTTTCCAAACCGGGCTACTATGGGGTAGGATAGTATATATGGTAAAAAAACGTTTTCAATCACTACTTCATCCGCCAAAATTTCGTAAAGAGTTTCCAGCTCGCCCTCGAAAACTCATCAAAAAAGCGCGTCAACTTGCTCATAAACAGATACGTGATTTGCAAAAAATCGGTGTTCCTATAGCGAGTAATCCAACCTATATTTCATGGCTCAAAAAAGAGTCCATGCTTGT
>JAPUDQ010000021.1 GCA_027493025.1 Candidatus Saccharimonadota bacterium
ACTGACACCAACCTTCCTTAGGTCTAGTGTCCTACTTCAAACGAGACTGGAGGCAACAAGAAACCCAAAACAGCCCTGAAAACCAGCGCAATAAAAATTTGCTTATCGAAAAACCGTTTACGCCACCTTTAGGTGCAGAAATGACGCCAGAAGAGCTGGCTGAAGCTGAGCGTGTACACTATGTCGATAGTGTACTGAGCGAATATTTCCCTGATTATGACACTAATAACTTAGATGAAATATTACGGGCAACATATCAACGCGATAGACTGAATCAATCTACTGTATTTGCCTTATCAATGGGGGCTACTGGCATTGTCGATGATATAGCGCGAAATCATGGTCAACAGTACTATCGTCAGGAGGACACGATCCGTGTTGCTGAGTGTGCGTCAAAAGAAGAGCTTGCCCGTTTTATGGAAGCTCTCATGACACTTCAGAGAAAATTTGAACAAGACGCCATGACACGTATGCAGGAAGAGTCAGAAGAAGACGAGTAACGGAAAATTCCCACTAACGCTGCGAAAAAATCCAAAAAAGTAATGCCCCCTGTACACTCGTTGTTAGGTACTAAACTAATAACGAAGAAGGAGTATCGCTATGAACAAGCGAACACCTTCACGAAACATTACATTGAACGGCGCTGGCATATGGGACTACCAGACATGATGACACCAGCACAGTTCAAGGTCTATTACGATGATAACCCTAAAGCTGTTACACTAGCTTTAGACGAGATGCGAGGAGTTTCGCATTTGGGGTGAGATTTTACGGGGGTTGTGCCTCTGTTGGTTTTTTGCTACAATAGCGAAATATGATTCAAGTTACACGTAAAGACGAAAAAGAAGCGAACGAAAACCTCATTCGCCGATTTAACCGCAAAGTACTCCAGTCAGGTGTACTGTCAACGGTCAAAGCTACCCAGCGCTTTGAAAAACCAATTAGTAAAATCGAACGACGCAAAAAAGCTATCATTCGCCGAGCTCGCAAGGCTGACAAGATGATGAAGATGCGACTTGGTCTTCGATAGGTCGGTATGGCAGGACTAAAAGACATGATTCAAGCCGATCTCAAGTCGGCTATGTTAGCTCGTGATACTGTCAAGACACAGACACTCCAGGGCCTAAAGGCTACGATTCTTAATGAGGAAGTGGCCAAAAAGGTCCGTGATAGCGGTTTGGACGATATCTCGATCGAACAGCTGATTGCACGCGAAGTCAAAAAACGTGATGAGGCTGCAGAATTGTTTGAAAAAGGTGGTAATACGCAAAGCGCTGCAAAAGAACGGGCTGAAAAAAACATACTATTGGGCTATTTGCCCGAGCAACTCAGCGATGACGAATTGCAACAAATTATCGATGGGGTCATCGCGGAGCTAAAGCCGGACGGAATGAAAGACATGGGTCGGATTATCGGTGCAGTCAAGACAAAAACCGGCAGTGCTGGCGATGGCGCTATAATTGCCAAACTTGTTAAAAACACGCTACAATAAGACGTAATATAACGCAGAAAGGGACGCGTTTTGATAGTTTTCTTTGGACCGACGGGAGCCGGTAAAAGTATGCAGGGTCAGATGCTGGCCGTTCGCCAGGGCTGGAAATGGTTGTCAACGGGTGAAATGCTTCGTGAAAGTAATGATCCAGAGGTGATTGCCGTACTCAAATCAGGCGAACTGGTAAGTGATGTGCTGACCTATGAGGTATTTGATCAGGCAATCCAGGACGCCAAACAGCGGAAATTTCCAAATATTATCGTTGACGGATTTCCGCGAACGAAGGAACAGGCTGAATGGTTAGCCGACTACATGGAGAAGAATGATCAACAGATTGATTTGGTCATCTCGCTTGAAGTACCAGAGAGCGAAATTATGAAGCGGTTAGAAAAACGTGGTCGGATGGAAGATACAGCTGAAACAATTGCCCGGCGCATGATGATATATCGCCAAAAAATGTATCCAGTTTTGGGTATTTTTGCCGAAGAGCATATCCCGATCGTGCATCTTGATGGAACCGGTACGGCTGGCGAAGTGCATGACCGAATCTATAGTGAACTGGCGGATCGCACGCTTGCGCCGAAGGTTGACTAAATGGTTACTCGCGTGAAAACAGCAACGGAAATCCAAGGCATGCGCGAAAGCGGCCGTATGTTGGCGACAATTCTGGATACAATCTTGCGACCGATGATAACTCCAGGCGTTTCAGAACGCGAGTTGGCCGATACGGCAGCACGAGAACTCAACGCGCTTGGTGGTCATCCGACATTTAAGGGCTACCAGGGATTTCCTGATGTGATTTGTATATCGGTGAATGACAAGGTCGTTCATGGTATTCCAAGTAATTATGTGCTTCAAGAGGGCGATATTGTCAGTCTTGATTTTGGCGTAACCTATAGAGGTATGGTGACAGATAGCGCCCGGACGTTTTTAGTGGGTGACGTTGAGCCACGATTGCGGCAACTTGTGAGAGAAACAGAAAAATCCCTCATGGCTGGTATTGCGGTGCTACACGACGGAGTGTCAACAGGTGATATTGGAGAGGCAGTTCAGCGTGTGCTGGATTCGCAACGATATGGTATTGTCCGTGATCTTGTCGGTCATGGCGTTGGCCATCAGCTGCATGAGGACCCGGATATCCCAAATTACGGTAAAGCCGGTACTGGCCCGAGATTAAAAGCTGGCATGACGATCGCGATTGAGCCAATGGCAAACCTTGGGACCGCCAATGTTGTGATGGATCCGGATGGATGGACGATCCGAACTCGCGACGGCAACCCAAGCGCACATTTTGAACACACGGTACTGATTCTTGATGATGGCTCAGAAATCTTAACGGTGATATAGATTTAGTATGCCGGACGTAGTTTGCACAAGCAGTATGGTATAATTTGACATATGCAAGAGAATTCTCGATACGCCGTCGGTCTTGATATCGGCACGACAACCGTTCGCTGCGTCGTCGGCCACATTGAAGGCCCTCAGGTGTTACCAACGATTATTGGTGTAGGTGAGTGCGCCAATAGTGGTATGCGCAAAGGAACCGTTGTTAATCTTGTTAATGCAGCCAGTGCGATCGATAAGACACTTGAGGCTGCCGAACGAATGAGTGGTCATGAAATTCATGAAGTGACTATTAGTGTCAATGGCTCTCATATCATTGGTATGAGTAGTCGCGGGGTGATTGCGGTGGGGTCTGGCGGGCATGAGATCAATGAAGATGGCTTAGCGCGTGTTGAGGAAGCGGCCACTGTTGTGCAGCTGCCGGCTAATCGTGAAATTCTTGAAGTGACGCCACGAAGTTATCAACTGGATGGACAGGACAACATCAAAGACCCGCTTGGGATGACTGGTGTGCGACTTGAAGTTGATGCGCATGTCATTACGGCTCTTGGCCCTCATCTCAAAAACCTTCATAAAGCTTGTGAGATGACTGAGACAACACCGCGAGCAACGGTAGTTGCGGGATTGGCGGCAGCACGAGCGGTCGTCAGTGATCAGCAGACTGAAAATGGGGTTGTCTTAATCGATATCGGCGGAACCACAACGAATTTGGCTGTATATGAGGAGGGCGATCTTCAGCACGTGGCGGTTATTCCGATGGGAAGTGTGAATATCACTAACGATCTTGCAATTGGACTAAAGACGGATCTTGATATCGCTGAGCAAGTAAAGCTTCAGCATGCCACGGCTAAGCCATCTGCACGAAAAGATAGTAATGATACGGTACGTGTTCGTATCGAGAAGTCCACCCATGAATTCAGCATATCGGATATTGATATGATTGTTGAAGCTCGTCTCGAGGAAATATTTGAGCTTATCAATAAAGAGCTTAAAAGTATCGGACGCGCGGCTAAACTGCCGGGCGGTGCGGTGCTTTCGGGTGGAGGAGCGCAGCTAACTGGTATTGCTGACTATGCGCGGGAGGCCTTGCAGCTCAGTGCTCGATTGGGCCAGTCTGCCGAATTTGCTGGCGTGTCAGAAAAGGTCAATAATCCGGCATGGAGTACGGCCGTTGGGCTTATGCTGATTGATCTAGAAGGTGCATCACATACTATCTCTGGTCCGGCTAAACAATCCGAAGCCAAAAAAAGATTTGAAATTAAAAATATTACCCAAAAAATAACAGGGGTATTTAGTAAGTTCCGTTCATAAAATGTGTTCATAAGAATCCTCCCACGAATTATGAATACAAGCTTGGCGTTATCAAAAAAGCGCTGTATACTATATGTGAACAAAGCGAGGGAAATATATGCCTGAAGTAAAACCAAGTGACATCCAAGCATTCGCGACAATCAAAGTTGTCGGTGTTGGAGGTGCAGGCGGCTCAGCCGTCAACCGCATGAAAGACGCGGGACTGACCGGAGTGCAGTTTATTGCTATCAATACGGACGCCCAGGCTCTCCATAATTCTAAAGCCGATATAAAGATTCATATCGGTCGTGAAACAACCCGAGGACTTGGTGCAGGCGCCGATCCATTAGTAGGACAAGCATCAGCAGAAGAGTCTCGCGACGAGATAGAAAAGGCGATTGCCGGTGCTGACATGGTATTTGTGACTATTGGGGCTGGGGGTGGTACTGGCTCAGGGGCTGGTCATGTGGTAGCTAGTATTGCTCGTGATCTCGGTATTCTTGTTGTCGGTGTTGCGACGAAACCATTTAGCTTTGAAGGCGAGAAACGCCGATCGAATGCTGAATGGGCAATTGCACAGCTCGGTCGACAAGTTGATACGCTTATCACGATTCCAAATGACCGCTTACTCCAAACGATCGATCGCCGCACACCGCTTCTTGAGACCTTTAAGATTGCCGATGATGTGCTTCGTCAAGGTGTTCAAGGTATTTCTGAGCTTATAACTGAGCATGGGCTTATTAACCTTGATTTTGCTGACGTTAAAGCAATTATGAGTAATGCTGGATCAGCTCTCATGGGGATTGGGCGTGCAAACGGTGAAGACCGCGCAGCCAAAGCCGCTCAGCAAGCGATTGAGTCACCGTTGATCGAAGTCTCTATTGATGGTGCCAAAGGCGTTCTGTTTAATGTTACTGGTGGCTATGATATGAGTATGAGTGAAATTCAGGAGGCGGCAGAGATTATTACGGCGGCTGTTGCTCCGGATGCAAATATCATCTTTGGCGCAACACTTAAGCCGGAGATCGAAGATGAGTTGATCATTACAGTGATAGCTACTGGTTTTGATAGCGAATACTTTAACGAAAAGGCTGCTCAGCTTGAAGCACCATCAGTTCGCCCGCCAGTGACACCACTCGAAACACGTGAACCAATTTCTGACGTGAGCGAGGAAGACATGAAGAGTGTTGATATGGATCTAAATAATACCCATGATGCCAAAATTGGCAGTACGTTTACAGAGGAAGAGCCGACTGGCAATATTTGGCATCAAGTTGATGATGATGAATCCGATACGCCCGCATTCTTGCGTCGTCGCAAAAAAAATTAAGTTTTTTGAATCTGTAGTTCGTAGAGCTATTTGTAAACGTATGCGCTATATGTTGCATAAAATACACTTGATAGGCGCTATATATAGAGCTATAGTAGATGGTAGCTACACAATAAGCATCGCTTATGGGGGAGGTGTAGAGATTGGTAATACGACAAAGGAGTTCGGTGCGTGAAGTGTCCGCAATGTCTAAAAGACTGTTCGAAAGTTATTGAGTCTCGTGACGCTGCGGATGGTGATGCAATTCGCAGACGGCGCGAATGTCTCACCTGTACTCATCGGTATACAACCTATGAGCGGGTTGAGCGACCTAATTTGGCGGTTATCAAAAAAGACGGCAGCCGGGAGCTATTTGACCGAAATAAGCTATTCGCTGCGGTTCATCGCTCAGTTGGTAAGTTTCTAACCTCTGATATGGAGATCGAAGAGCTTGTCGGCAGAGTAGAGGATGGATTGCATAATCTGGGTGTAAATGAAATTCACTCCAGACAAATCGGCGATATGGTGCTCGATGAGCTTGCGGGACGAAACGAAGTAGCTTATGTTCGTTTCGCTAGTGTTTATCGTGAGTTCAAGTCAGTTGAGGAGTTTGAGCAAACCCTCAAAGCACTGCGGAACCGCCGATCGTAAAGCCATACTTCGGCACACATGGAGAATGGGGCCGTAAAACAAACAATAGTAAAACAATCAATATAAGAGGGGAGATCATATGGCACAATCAGTGTCCGCGCTTTCAGTGGCGCGCTATTTTACGCAGGCGGGGACGCACCCGTATGACATGATGCAATGGGCAAAACGAGAATCAAAAATCGTCAACCCGGGTACTGGCAAGGTTGTATTTGAGCAAAACGATGTTGAGTTCCCAACCTTTTGGAGCCAAAATGCCATCAATATTGTGACACAAAAATACTTTTATGGAACGCCTGGTACCTCTGAGCGTGAGGGTAGCTTGAGAGAACTTGTTGATCGAGTTGCAAATACGATTACACGTCATGGGTATGATAACGGCTATTTCACTTCTGAAGAAGAGGCCGATACATTTAATGCAGAGCTAAAATATATCCTTGTTACACAACGAGCTGCCTTTAATTCTCCTGTGTGGTTTAATATTGGTACACCTGATCGCTCACAGCAAGCCAGTGCTTGTTTTATTCTCAAAGTTGACGATACCATGAATAGTATTCTCAACTGGTATCGTGAGGAAGGACTGATCTTTAAAGGTGGATCTGGTGCTGGTTTGAATATTAGTTCAATCCGTTCATCCTATGAAAAACTGAGTGCAAGTGGCGGTACGGCTAGCGGACCGTTGAGCTTTATGCGCGGGGCTGATAGCTCTGCCGGCGCAATCAAATCCGGCGGTAAGACACGCCGAGCAGCTAAAATGGTTATACTCAATATTGATCATCCAGATGTTGAAGAGTTTATCTGGTGTAAAGCTCGTGAGGAACGCAAAGCGTTCGCGCTTGCGGAAGCAGGGTTTGATATGGGTCTGAATGGTGAGGATATTCACTCGATTCAGTACCAAAATGCTAATAATTCGGTGCGGGTTACAGATGATTTTATGCGAGCCGTTGAAAACGATAGAGACTGGGATATGGTTGGCGTCAAAGACCACAAAGTCCACAAAACCGTCAAAGCCCGTGACCTTTTCCGTCAAATTGCCGAAGCAGCATGGGAATCAGCTGACCCAGGGATGCAGTTTGATACGACAATCAACGATTGGCACACAACACCGAAAGCAGGTCGGATCAATGGCTCTAATCCTTGCTCTGAGTATATGCATCTTGATAACTCTGCATGTAATCTTGCAAGTTTGAACCTCCTAAAGTTTCTTCGTGAGGATGGTAGTTTCGATGTTGCGGCTTATCAACATACCGTCGGTATCATCTTTTTGGCGCAGGAAATCTTGGTCGGTTATTCAGAATATCCAACAGAAAGTATTGCGAAGAATGCTCGGGCGTTTCGAGAGCTTGGTATCGGTTATGCAAACTTGGGTGCGACGCTGATGGCCAAAGGTTTGCCGTATGACAGTGATGAGGGACGGGCGTTTGCAGCGGTTTTGACAGCTATCATGACCGGAAAGAGCTATGCAACGAGTGCTCGTATAGCCAAGCGAGTCGGGACGTTTGATGGATATGCCAAAGATCGTGATGGTATGAATCGAGTACTTCGTAAACACCGTGATGCAGTGCGGGATATTGATGCCAGCATGGTGGAAGAAGAGTTGCTTGATGCTGCGGCTGATGTTTGGGATCAAGCAGTTGAGTTAGGGGAAAAGTACGGCGTCCGTAATTCACAAGCCTCTGTACTTGCACCAACGGGTACGATCGGCTTTATGATGGACTGTGACACGACGGGAATTGAGCCGGACTTTAGCCTGACGAAGTTTAAAACGCTAGTAGGCGGCGGCAGTATGATTATCGTCAACCAGACTATTCCACGAGCGCTCAAAACATTAGGCTATGACAAAAAATCTGCGCAAGCAATCGTTGAGTACATCCATGAGCATGGTACGGTTGTCGGAGCGCCTGGGCTCAAAGAAGAGGATTATCCGGTCTTTGCCTGTGCGGTTGGAGATAGGGCGATTCACTACATGGGTCACGTGAAGATGATGGGTGCGGTTCAGTCATTTTTATCTGGAGCAATCAGTAAGACCGTGAATATGCCGGAGGATGCTACGGTCGAAGATGTTGAACAGCTCCATATGGATGCGTGGAAATACGGTCTTAAAGCAGTCGCTATCTATCGTGACGGCAGTAAAGTCGGCCAACCACTTAGTAGTAAAAAAGACGCTGACAAGAAGGCTAAATCAAAAGACGAAGCGCCTAAAGTCATCGAGAAAATTGTTCGTAGTAACGAACGCCGAGAGTTACCAAAAGTCCGCAATGCCAAAACTATTCAGGCGAGCGTTAGTGATCTCAAGCTCTTTGTGACAGTCGGTGAGTTCGAGGACGGTACCCCTGGTGAAGTGTTTATCACGGCTGCTAAAATGGGTTCAACACTTGCGGGACTGATGGATGTCTTCGCCCGTTCGGTGAGCTATGGCTTGCAATACGGCGTACCACTCAAAGCCTATGTCCGTGGTATGACGAACGTTAATTTCGCACCTTTTGGTCTTACGGATGACCCAGATGTTAAAACAGCTACCAGTATTGTTGACTACATTTTCCGTCGTCTAGCGATCGAATATCTTTCGATTGACGACCTACTTGAGCTAGGACTGGCAACTATGGAAGAGCTTGAAGCTGAACTTAGCCAGCAGCAAGCATCGTTGCTTGAGCAGCCAGCAGCTTCACATATGCAGTCTGAAGAGGGAAAGACGGAAGACGTTACGTTTGAAGAGGCGTCTCCAGAAAAGGTCGTTCCAGATGACCTTGATAAAAAAGAATCAGTTGAAACGACTTTCCGAACTGCGCGTGCTGAACTAAGTGTCGCTGACGCAACCGCACCACTCTGCCATAGCTGTGGCAATGTTACTCAGCGAGCGGGCAGTTGCTATGTCTGCACCAGTTGTGGTAGTACAACGGGTTGTAGCTAAAGCGTATATGCTACGAAAATAAAACCGTCCCTGCGAGGGCGGTTTTATTTTATATGTGGTGTACAATATAACCATGAGAACATTCGTCGTTTACAAAACAGAAAGCGATCATGCACGAGCGGTTATGACATTCATGGATGATTTTATGCGTCAGACAGGTAAAAAAATCGAGGTGGTTAATCCAGAATCACCGGATGGATCGCAGACGTGCCAGGTCTATGATATCGTCGAGTACCCAAGTATTGTTGCAATCGACAATAATGGAGTGCTTCAAAACATATGGCGCGGGTTGCCCTTGCCGACTATATCAGAAGTTTCCTACTATGTGCGATAATAGGCTACACGATGATTTCTGAGATAAAAGAGTCTCTAACGCATAAAACGTTTGACCGTGGGGTGCTCTCGGTGTTGCTTGTTGGGTCACTGGTTGCTCTTCTGGGTTCATTTGTACTAAGTATAGAGGCGCTTGAACTTGCCAAAAATCCAGATGCTGTTTTGAGCTGCAACCTTAGTGCGGTACTCAACTGCGCAACGGTGGCAAACCATCCTAGTGCGCATATCTTTGGGTTTCCGAACAGCTTTGTGGGTCTTATGACTACACCCGTTATGGTAACGATTGCGGTTGCGGGGCTGATGGGCGTCCGTTTTTCGCGCGGATTTATGTTTGGTGCGCAGCTTGGTGCAATAGCGGGAGCTATCTTCGCAACATGGATGCTTTATATGAGCTATGCGGTTATCGGAGTGCTTTGTCCATGGTGCCTGACTGTGGATGCGGCTATGCTTATGATACTCTTTGCGGTAACACGTTATAATGTCCGTCACAACAATCTCTATCTTCCAAAACATACCCAGCAAGCTGCTGATGGCTTTGTGAAGAAGGGCTATGATATTGTCGTATTTCTTCTGATTTTGATGGTCATTCTTTCGGCCATTTTATTTAAATACGGCAGCGAAATTGTCAGGTTATAGAAGTTTTTGTATACTGTATGAGACAGGCATCCTCATGAGGTAAGCGGTTATCAGCCGCGAATGCTGCCGGAAGAACGCCATGTGGCTAGTAGAACCGGACGTCACTGACGCGTGAGATCAGACAATAAAGCGCTAAAAAGAATCCCTTTTTAGAAACTGGATGGTACCTCCCGTACGCGGGATCCAGTAACGAGAAAGGGATTTTATTATTTGTAAGGAGTTGCTATGAAATTCAAAGCAAATACACGACGTCGGGCGATTGAGTACGAAAAAGATTGGGTAAAGAGGTGGAAAGCTGACAAAACGTTTGAAAAGTCGGTTGAAAACCGCCCCAACGATCAGGACTATGTCTTTTATGATGGGCCGCCATTTATCTCTGGCAACCCGCATCATGGCACGCTGCTTAGTTCCATCGTCAAAGACGCCATCCCGCGCTACCAGACGATGAAAGGTAGGCGCGTTGAACGTGTCTGGGGCTGGGATTGTCATGGCTTGCCAGCGGAACGGTTTACGGAGAAAAAGCTTGGTATTGGCAGTCGTGAGGAGGTTTTCGATTACGGTCTTGAGAAATATATCGTTGCTTGTCGAAACAATATGGTGCAGACGAGCTCAGAGTGGGAGGATGTCGTCGACCGTATCGGTCGCTGGGTCGATTTCAAGGGTGCATACAAGACCATGGACAAAAACTATATGGAGTCCGTCTGGTGGGCATTCAAAGAGCTATACGACAAAGGTAAAATCTACGAGGGCGAAAAGGTGCTGATGTACTGTACGCTCGATGCTACACCTCTCAGTAAGGCTGAGGTGACAATGGACGCCGGGGCGTATCAAGATATCACTGATCCGAGTGTGTACGTGAAGTTTAAGTTTGAAGATGGCTCTGTTCTGCTCGCTTGGACAACCACCCCATGGACACTACCGGCCAATACGGCGTTGGCGGTGAATGAAAAGCTAGACTATGTCGAAGTGAAAACGGGTGACAATCAGTTTATTGTTGCCAAAGAGCTGGTCGGAAAAGTTTTACAAGATGAAAAACACCAGCCACTCGAATATGAAGTCATCCGCGAAATGAAGGGAAGCGATCTCGTCGGGCTTGAGTACAAGCCGCTACTTGGTGTTGATCGTGGCGCAGGTGCGCATAAAATCTGGCATGCAGACTACGTGAGTCATGAGGACGGTACCGGTATTGTGCATCTTGCGCCCGCCTATGGTGAAGAGGACTTTGAGCTCGCTAAACAAAATAACATTCCCATTGTCCACACAATTGACGAGAATGGCGTCTTCACTGAAGGTGATTGGACAGGTCAAAACGTCTGGGCGATTAATAAACAAATTGCAAAGGATATGCACGAGCGCGACATGGTCTGGAAGATTGACTATATTCGCCACAGCTATCCGCACTGTCATCGCTGCGGCACGAAGCTGATGTATCGGGCACATCCGAGCTGGTTCATGGATATCGATGGTCAGCGCGAGAAAATGCTCGAAGAAAACAGTCCGATTAATTGGTTTCCACCACATGTCAAAAGCGGCCGGTTCGCGAAGACTGTCGAGCAAGCACCGGACTGGAATCTCAGTCGCGATCGGTTCTGGGCAACGGCGATGCCCGTTTGGAAGTCAGAGTCGGGTAAGGTAAAAGTTGTTGGCAGCTACGCTGAGCTGAAAGAATTGAGCGGTGTGGAACTCGAAGATTATCACCGGCCATGGGTCGATGACGTTACCTTTATGATCGATGGCGAGCAGTATACGCGCATCGACAAAGTCATCGACTGTTGGTTCGAGAGTGGTAGCATGCCGTTTGCGCAGTTCCATTATCCGTTTGAAAACAAAGAGAAGTTTGAAGCGAATTTCCCCGGTGACTTCATCGTCGAATATATTGGTCAAGTCCGCGCCTGGTTTTATTACGTCCATGCGGTCAACGTGGCGTTGTTTGGTACCCATGCCTTTAAAAACGTAATTGTGACCGGAAATGTGGCCGGTAATGACGGACGCAAGATGAGCAAAAGCTATGGTAACTATACGGATCCAAATGAGCTAATGGACAAGTTTTCGGCGGATAGCTTACGGTTTTTGCTCCTGTCGAGTCCGCTGCTGAACGGCGAAGATTTTGCGCTTCAGGACAAAGAGGTTGGTGACGTTGCTCGCAAACTATCAATGATATGGAATATGTATGATTTCTTCACGATGTATGCCGAAGTTGACGGTTGGGAGTATGATGGGAACTTGCAAGACCCGCTCGATAGGTTGTCGAATCCGCTTGACATATGGGTGATAAGTCGACTACACCAGCTTGTTGCTGAGGTAGAAAAGCGTATGGATAACTATAACTTGCCGGATGCGATGAGTCCTATCCTACCGTTTCTTGATGACGCGAGTAACTGGTTTGTGCGCCGTTCGCGCCGTCGGTTCTGGAAAAGCGAAGACGATGCCGACAAAGATGATGCGTATCGCACGCTACATTATGTGCTGGTACGACTCGCCTATGTGCTGGCACCATTTACGCCATTTCTGGCGGAGGAACTGTATCATAATTTGACTGGTGACAAAGAGTCAATTCACCTGAAAAATTGGCTGTCGACGGGACGAGTTAATGAGTTGGTTATGAATGAGATGGAAACAGTGCGTGATTACGTAAACCAAGGACTTAGTTTGCGTGCGAAAGCTGGTCTGAAAGTCCGCCAGCCGCTTGCCTCAATGTCTATCACATCGAACGGTACGTTTATTGATTTTGTGGCGATCATCAAAGATGAGGTGAATGTCAAAGAAGTAAAAATCGAATCCGAGATAAAAATTGATGAGACACTTACACCAGAACTAAGACGTGAAGGTATGATGCGTGAATGTATCCGCTGCGTGCAATCTGCTCGCAAAGCGGCGGGTCTGAACGTCGATGACCGGATCATACTTGAGCTTACGACTGACAGCAAAGAGTTGCAGAATTCTCTCAAGGAACATGAAACGACGATAATGGCCGAAACATTGACTACGTATCTCGGTAAGGTGTCGGATGGCTATGAGACCACCGCTAAAGTTGAAGGCGAGATACTTCATATTTCACTGAAAAAAGCGTAACCGATATCACAAATCTACTCCTTGGTAACCCCAGCTTCGCATAACATCACTTTTGTCAGGCCATCCAACCAACAGCGGTT
>JAPUDQ010000022.1 GCA_027493025.1 Candidatus Saccharimonadota bacterium
GACTCAGGTTGCCTAGTGTGCTGTGCCTACGTCTGTGATTGCAGTAGTACATAGCCAGTGCAATAACTTCAAGTAGTTGTTCGGTAGACTTGAGCTGGCTGAGCGGCAGTAGTTCGTCCTTGAGGGTACCGAAGAAACGTTCCATAAAGCCGTTTTGCCAGGGTTACTTATTTTCTGTGCTAAGATTTGTAATCCCGCTCACACATTTTTACTGTTGTGCACGGTACACTAAAGGAAATTGATGTAAGGAGTGATAATGGCCGTTTGGGATAATCTTGGAACTGCTGGCGAGGTTGATGATCGTCGCGGTATAAGTGGAATTGCGCTTGGCGGTGGTAGTTTGGTAGGTATCGTATTGTTTTTGGCGCTTAGTTTTATGGGTGTCAACGTTGACCCAGCCCTGCTTGATCAACTAGCCGGAACGACCAGCTCCAGCTCTCTAACGCAAAATTCAGCTCAACCCAGCGAGTATGCGGGTAAAGATGCATACGAAAAATTTACCTCAACCGTTCTTGGCTCCACCAATCAATACTGGCGTAGTGCATTGAATACTGAAGATAAATCATATAAAGACCCTCGACTCGTCCTCTTTCGTGATGCTACACAGTCCGGGTGCGGTATTGCTACCACTCAAATCGGTCCCCACTATTGTCCAAATGATGCGACTATCTACCTGGATGAAACCTTTTTTGACATCCTCAGACAGCTTGGTGGCAGCAATGGCGATGTCGCTCAAGCTTACGTAATTGCTCACGAGGTCGGCCACCACGCTCAAAATCAGCTTGGCATCATGGAGACAGTTCAGGAAAGTCCTGGTTATCGGAGCGGAGGTGAAGACAGTCTGAGCGTCAAACTTGAGCTTCAAGCCGATTGCTTTGCAGGCTTATGGGCTAACTCTCTCAATGACAAAAATGTCTTTGGGCCTGGCGATATCGATCAAGCAATTGCTTCGGCGAAAGCTGTTGGTGATGACCGTATACAACAAAAATCCGGCTCAACTGTTAATCCTGAGACATGGACCCATGGTAGTTCGGCCGATCGAGCGGCGGCTTTTAACAAAGGCTACGAAACTGGCAAGCTCAGTGTCTGCCGTGAATATCTATAGTTAATAGTGCACTTTGCTATATACTGTGAATATGAATAACCCTACACTTTCACGCAATCTTGCGGGCATCGGGATCATTGCACTCGGTGTTTTTGCGGGGCTTGGCAGCCTCAATATAATTGATAGCGGTGTCATCTGGAGTAAGTGGTGGCCACTACTTTTGATTGTTGTCGGTGGATTAATTTGGATTAATGATCGTCGTAATTGGGTGTGGCCTATCTTCTTTATTTTATTTGGCGTCTTGGGTCTTATCAAAACACTTGGCTACAACAGCGACTTCCATCTACTATCTCTTTTTTGGCCAGGAATATTGGTGGCTATTGGACTCTCCCTACTCATCAAACAACGCGGCGTGCCATCAGTTGATGGCAAGGCTCAAGAAAATATTTTCGCCATGCTTGGCGGCAGTGAATCTCGCAACACGAGTAAAGACTATCGCGGTGGTACTATTACTGCTATTCTCGGTGGTGCCGAACTGGATATTCGTGAGGCGCATATCAAACAAGATGTCGTTCTCAACATCAGCGTCTTTATGGGCGGCGTCGACATCAAAGTTCCGAAGGGGTTGGTGGTTGTTAACCGCATGAGCGCTATCCTTGGTGGCGTCGACAACAAAGCGGATACATTGTCAGACAAAGGCGCACCAATCCTCACCCTGACAGGCACCGTAGCACTTGGTGGTGTCGAGATCAAATACTAACTGCTCTCTAGAACTATAAAACTACCCTTAGCTATAACCCGCTAAGGGTAGTTTATTTTACAAAATAACTGCTGGGACGCAGCCTTGCCACATTAGCTAAACCAGCAAGACTGCGTCCCTGATTATGAAGAGAGATTAACAGTGGTGTGGATGAGTGCCGTACGGATACCCAGGCACTCCTTCCTCACGACGTAGCTCTGCATACCGACAGAAAGGATGAGTGGCGCTGGCTCCCTCTTGGGACTGGTGCCGAATCTGCAACACGCTGAGTTTCAGAGTGTTGAGCAAATTACCCATAAGCCTGTCAAGGTAAGACATGCTTATCCTCTCTCAAGAGCTCGCGGTTTACGAGCTTGTACGTATTATTATAAACTATATGTTTATATATCACAATAGACTCGTCTCTTAAATCGCTTGCATAAAAATGCTTATGCCTAGATAATATAATCAATGGCACATCAGGTGAAAAAGAATCTCGGAGCAATTCTGCATCACGACGGCGTGGAGTTTCGCGTTTGGGCTCCTTTTGCCGCTGGTGTTGCGATCGCGAGCCCGTATACGTACTATGATCACGGCAACAAAGTCGACATGACATCCGAAGGTGATGGATATTGGTCAATCTTTTTAAAAGACGTTGAAGCCGGACAGAGCTACAAATTTTTTGTTGATACGGGTAAGGAGATACTAGAGCGCAACGATCCGCGTGGTCGTGCGCTAACTGCCTCAGAAAATGGTGCGTCAATTGTCGCCGACAACGAATATGACTGGGGAGATGATATCAGTTTCCAACGTCCTATGCACGAACATATTATCTATGAGCTTCACATTGGTACGTTCAATCGCCGCGACGCCTCTACGCAAGGAACGTTTTATGATGCAATCGAAAAGCTCGACTATCTCAAAGAACTTGGGATTACAATGATCGAAATTATGCCCGTCACCAGCATGGCGTATGGTAATGGATGGGGTTATAATCCCAATAGCATCTTCTCTATCGAGAATAGTTACGGTGGCAGACGTGGTTTGATGGACTTCGTCAAAGCCTGTCATGATCGTTGTATCGGCGTCATTGCTGATGTTGTCTACAATCACTTTTTTCCCGAGAATGAGCTCTGGCGCTGGGATGGTTGGTATGAGAACGATCAGGGGGGTATCTATTTCTACAACGATGAGCGCGGTATCACACCTTGGGGCTGTCGTCCTGACTTTGGCCGTCCAGAAGTTCGTCAATTCATCCTCGACAATATCGTTATGTGGTTTACGGAATTCCATATGGACGGTATACGGTTAGATTCAACCGCGTACATGCGTAATACACTCGGTAATAACGACGATCCAACCCATGATATTCCAGATGCATGGTCACTACTTCATGAAATTGCCACAGTTGCACACAAGATTCGGCCCCACTCGCTCATGGTCGCAGAAGATAACTCAGGTAACTCGTATCTCACTCGTCCAACTGATCAGGGTGGCTGTGGTCTTGACACGCAATGGGGTCTTAATTTTCCGCATGCTATCCGTACTGCTATGGGTCTTTCCGCCCCTTATCCGAATGATATAGGTGACCAACTGCTCTTTCGCTATAATGACAATGCCTTTGAGCGAGTTATTTTCAGCGATTCGCATGACACAGCCGCAAACGGTCATGTTCGTATAAATGAAGCAGTCACGCCAGGACAGGCGGCAAGCCTGGAGGCACGACAGCAAACGATTATTGCCAGTGCTATTACGTTGACCGCAGCAGGTATACCGATGCTTTTACAGGGCCAAGAATTTATGCAAGAAGGCACCTTTAATGATTGGAAGGAGCTGGAATGGGAAAAAGCCGACCAATTCGCTGGTATTGTTCTTGCCCACAAGCACCTCATTGCCCTGCGCCTTAATACGTATGGTAACACCGCAGGACTCCTAGGCCAACATACGGACATTTTTCATCGTAATGATACAAATCACGTACTCGGTTATCATCGTTGGGACAAGGGTGGTATTGGAGACGATGTCCTCATCGTCGCTAACTTCGGTGGAGAAAGCTTCACTACCTACGATATAACATTACCTATCCCCGGCTCATGGCGTGTTCGATTCAACAGTAGCTGGCGTGGTTATGGTAGTGATTTTCACGAAGAAACAATCGATTTACTGACAACTAACAAAGCTGGCAACGTGACGTTCGCCATACCGAAGCGGAGTATTCTCATCCTCTCCCAAGATAGCAAGAATTAATCAGAATTTTCTAGAAACAAATTGGTTATTACGAATATAAAAACGCCTTAGCTCGTCACGAGCCCGACTGATACCAATCCGTTTCGCGATAACAATTTCTTGATTCATAAGCCTCTCGCCGCTTAGGAGTTTTAGGGGAACCTTACGTAAATCATGACCATCAAGCCGACGATCAACACCAAGGGCACTACATAACTTTGCCGGTCCATTCGTAACCTCAACGCCCGATCTCCTCCGCCGTCGCTCAAGCACCTCAGCACCCGTGATCGGTTCGACCGCCCGAATCAATACTGCTGACCCTACTCCATCCGGTCCCGTTACAATATTGCAGCAATAATGCATGCCGTACGTAAAGTATACGTACAAATATCCGCTTGGCCCAAACATAACTTTTGTTCGCGGTGTTTCACCTCTATAACTATGGCTGGCTGCATCAGTCTGATCGTAACTCTCTGTTTCCACGATACGTACACATACGTTTTCGCCATCGATCTCACGCTCCAAATAGCATCCGAGCAGTTGACGAGCTACAATTGTCGAGTCCGCATCAAGAAAATCTGGAAAATTACTCATCATACGTTTTATTGGCATGTTTATCAACCTCATGCACAATCTGTTGAGCATACCTTGGCGTAATCTCATGCCCTAGTAACATGCTAGTCAGTTTGATACGTCGGTTTGCTTTTGCTACTTGTTTATAATTACGGCCGATTACCAAGGGATCAAATACTCCATAGAGTAGTGAGATCGGTAGCTTCAAATGCACGATATCTTCATAGGATGTCTGGTTGATAATCGAGGCCTTCAGTGTTGCCAGATACGAACTGACATTATCCCTCGTCAAATTGTATGCCTTGTTGACAATTTTATACCTCACAGCAAGTGAGGATATTTTTACTAACTCTTCTGGATATTTGTCCAGCCGACGATAGAGTAGGCGGAGTATCTCATCGTTGTTGGGGATACGTTTTATTTCTTGAGGTTTATAGAGGGGTGGGCTACACAGTACCAGTGATTGAATAAATGGCGAATACCGGCGCGCTAACTCTATTGCTACCAGCGCACCAAGCGAATGACCGACAATAATTAATGGTTGTCGCGGCAGAAGCTTCACGATAGTGGCAGCGACGGAACGAGCCTGCGATACAGCATTATATGTTGCCCAGGCTGGACTTGGTGAATCCCCAAAACCAAGCAGATCAACAGAATATACCGCTAGATCATCAGGTAGTCGTGCTATAACACTCTCCCATTCTGCGCCCGACTGTCCGATACCATGAATAAATAGCACCGTGGCGCGAGGTTTCTTTACCTTGCGAATCATTTGAACGTGTAGTGTGTAGGGTATTCGTAAAATCCTATGAAGAAATTGTTCTATCATGCTACAAGTATAACAACCCGAGAAGTATCTTTCTACGAAAGAAACTGGCACTCTTGACATGCGAGTGCCAGTTTCTTATAATGGAGATAGGTAAGACAAGCTCTCTTACCAACGAAAAGGAGGAACCTATGAACAAATTAGTACGATTTGATCCATTTGCTGAGATCAATGCCTTACAAGACCAATTTTTTGGCGATAGTTGGGTGCGCCCGCTACGTAACGTCAGTCTGCCAACTACCGACGTCTACACCGACAATAACCAACTGATTGTTGAGGCGCATCTACCAAACTTTGCCGAAAAAGACGTTGATATCGAAATTGAGAATGGCTGTTTGGTCGTCCAGGCCGAACGCCATGAAACCGAGCAAGATAAATCCAAGAAATATGTTGTTCGCGAAAGTAGTAGTAGCTTCTATCGTCGTATACAATTACCAGAACGAGCCGACAGCGAGAAAATTGAAGCGCACCTCGACGATGGCGTACTCAAGGTAACCATACCACTAACACCACTCTCGGAACCAAAGAAAATTAGTGTCAAATCAGCAAAAAAATAGTCTATGTTATTAGCTAATGAGCCCGATGTCTGTCGGGCTCATTTTTTATAGCTCCTCCATATCATCCTACCAACGATCAATAACAGAATAATACAAACCACTCCCAGTACAACACCTCCACCACTCGTTTGTATGTTTTGAGTAACTGACGTATTGTGCTGAGTACTCGCAGTCAATACATCCCGACTCACACCCGACTGACCACCTGTAACGACATCTGAACCTACATCCCGCATAAAGCCGTCCCCTTTTACTCTATTATCCCATACATCACTAACATTATTAACAACTTGTCTACGAGCTATTGCGCACAATATAAGATTATTCTAGTTTCGATTTCATACTATGGAATTTTTGGATAATAGAAGTCACGTGCTGAAGAGACACATCGTAAGGTTCCACCCGATATAGTTCCATCTGTCTCGCTCATAACCATATCACATATTACGGTACTATTCTTTACATAGTCGAGCTTTACACTTTGATAGCGAAGACCATCGTCCGCTGTGAATGATTTCCTCTCTCTCACCGAAAATACATGCGTAAGACTTTCAAGCTTGTTGATATATCTATCGGGCAGAAAAGAGCTTTCACGAGATATTTCCACATCACATGCCGACGCCCCAAACTCATATTTTCCACCCTTTTGAGTACACCATTCCTCATACTTCCATCCCGAATCAATCATAGTAAAATCTTTCTGAAGAGCAACCATATCTTGCTTGAGAACAACGAACTTTTGCTGGTCAGCATGATCAAGATATAGGTTATAGAGGTAGAGCATAAGTGGTATCACAAGCAAAACTACCAGAATACCTATGAAGATGTTACGTACGTGATGGGGTTGTTTTTGCTTTGTACTCATACGGCTTCTTACCGGACTTGTGGGTAGTAGTATTTACGAGCAGAAGATAGACAGGTAATACTAACAACTTTAGCACTGTCATCAGACTGTCCTATCGTCCCTTTAATATAAATAGAACAGTTTACACTCTTATCTTTCTTATATGCAAGTGTGAATTCCCTGATATCCTTTTCTTTATTAAAGATCCTGGTTTGTCTATCAATTATAAAGTTTGTATCATGCCACACAGCCAGCAATTTATCATCATCAATAGACTTGTTGTCTAGTGATATAAAACAATCAGAGGGCTTCAGATTAAACACTGTTCCGTCACGCCAACACCCTTCTTCATACTTCCAATCCTGATCAATAACAGTTAACTCTTTCTGAAGAGCAACCATATCTTGCTTGAGAACAACGAACTTTTGCTGGTCAGCATGATCAAGATATAGGTTATAGAGGTAGAGCATAAGTGGTATCACAAGCAAAACTACCAGAATACCTATGAAGATGTTACGTACGTGATGGGGTTGTTTTTGCTTCGGCTTCATATAGCCTATGATACCGTAAAACGTTTATGGAAAACATAGCGTATTAAACATACGACAACTATGACATACACAATCACTGTAATTATGAACACTAGATCCATCAGCTTTCCAGGTGCTCGCTCCACTGATTTTTGAGCATTCGAGGAACCATGTTTTGCACTATCACTTGAAGGTTCCTTGCGTGAAGGAATAGAATTAGCTGGAGAAATCGGTTCCGGCGCAACCCATATAGGATCTATGTCAAATAACTCTCTAAGCATAGTGCGGGCGTTTTTACTACCAACACTAGCGTCGTCAAGAGGATCGAATGCCCCTATAGTAGCGGGTGCCGCAGTCACAGCGTCACTCCCTTGACCAAGATCAGGGTCAGCACGTCGCGGCCATATAACACGATCACAGGCATCGTCTATACCATCCCGATCTTCATCCTTACCACTTGCCGGCACAAATAGACAGGGCTGTCTGTCGTCTTCTATGTCATTGCCATCCATATCTTTTTCCGACGTGGCAATAAATAACGGTTGATAGTAGTCAATCACCTCGCCACTGATTTGCTCTGCGTATATATGAACCGTGTGCAGGCCAGGCATGACAGAAGAAGGTAATGTTACTTCGCCGGTCACCATGCCATCGGAGCTAACAGGAAGGCTCCCAAGTTGTACTGGTGAGGAGTGTAGCTCCACTAGTACCGTACTATTGGGTTTGAAAAGCTTATTCGTTAAATACACCCGGAAGGTTTTTTCTGCATCAAGAAATATCTTTTTCAAATACCCGGTGCCTTCTATAAATTGCTCTAGCGTAGGTGTTATGCCAGAAAATTGCCTACTACCCCCAAAATAGGCAGGTCTTGGCGGCAGTCCGATATACGTACATAACTGATCCTGCGAACAAGGCTGAAACTCCGTAATAGACATTCCCTGTAGCTCCTCATGCAAGATGTAGTCTGCGATGAGCTTGTGCCCTTCCTCGTTTGGATGATACGACTCGCTACCAATGACCCCATAGATATCGTTCCCTGTTGTCAAGCCATTAACTGTCGGAAAATCCTTCCCGGAGCATAGATTGGTAGCAGCAAGACTATGCTCAATATCAATATAAGGTATGCCGGACTGGGTAGCAGCCGCTTTAATAATCATATTGAGGTACTGTACGGTAAAAATAGCATACTCCCGTTCCGTTTGATCAACTTGGGCATTCAAATCACAACTGCCGTTTGCTGAAAAAATTTGCGGATATCCTATGGCATAAAACTGCGTTAACGGTGAGGCATGTTTAAGGTCTCGATACGTCGTTAGTAAACGATTATAAACCGTTGTCTCAATCTCTATCGCTGTTTGCTCGCGAGTATTGCTGGCTACTTCGCACGTCGTAAACTTGCTAGTCACACATGCAGTTAACTTTTCGCTAAAACCTAAATCATTACCGCCTACACCGATCGTAACCACTTTTGGCTTATAGCTAGTAACAAATTCCAGCTGAGCCGCTCTGGCGGGCGTATAATTATTAATAGCCTGGCTCTTAATATCCTTCACGACATCTGGGTTATCAATAAAACCTAATTGACGATAATGCCCATTGTAACGACCTTTAGTCGAAGCATCATCTGCAATAGTATTAATAACATCACTTATAGTTGCACCCGAACACGCAACAGAGCGAAAACCAAAAACCCGAGACAGTTCAGCCTGCTCAGCCAACAAAAACGGATATGAACGCGAGCTTATATGACACTTCTCGGCACTATATGGATAGTTCACTATATCAGTCTTGTACCCTTCTACGTTTGCTCCGTCACCATCAGTACCCGGTAGATAATACACCATGCCATTTCCATCACCCTCACCTGAGCTAAACGAGTCTCCTAGCGCCAAGTAATCCATACCAAATTGCAAATTCTCTATTCCAATACTATAGAGAGATAACGTTCCATCCTCATTTACGATATAGTCAAAGAATTTTCCCGTTACATCAAATGAAGACTGAAAGATTTTTGAAGGTTCTTGACCGTTAAATACTTTGTATGTAATGGGACTTATACCAGGAGAGCATCGTGTTAAATATTCATAATCACACTCTCCGACATCATATATAGTGACGACGCTCCGTATATCATCACTGGCGGCAATGGCGATGAAACGACCGTCACTTGTTGCGGTTGTTTGGTAGGCTGACCTGAGATAATCATAGGTACTATTGCCCTCTTCGTCTCTTTCATAATATGCCCTCAGGTTACTGCTTGCATCATACATTGATATAAATGAGAGTAGCGTCGCCGTATCAAGACTCAATCTTGCGAAACTATTATGTGTCTGCATAACCACCCATTTTCCATCATGATTGATACTTTTCTCCCCAACAACACGAGCCGGTGCACGAGAAAAATAATCTACCACCTGGCGAGCTTTTGTGCGGTCGAACTTCCCTTGCATTTCTTCTCCATTTTTGACCATAGTTATTGCTTTATGGGGCTCATCGTAGATATATACCTCATAGGCACCTGATGCATCTTTGTTCGTCATCTGCACCATACGATCACCTGCAAAAAAGAAGACTGAGCCATCATTAAGAAGAGGGAACGCCGACGGCGCTCCTGACAATCTCACATATTGCTGATTATTATTTTCAGAGACATTATATGTTCCACCCGTCTGAATACGCCAACAATCATCTTCAATATATTTATACCTGCCTGACGATATAGATACTTTTTCAGTTTTCCTTACACACTCTTTAGGGTGGGTAATGTTAGCTTGTTGAGATACGGTACGGATTTTTGTTCTATCACGGATATCGAAAGTGTTCATCCAGCCTGAGCTTATCGAAGCCGCACCAACAAGTTGACTATAAACAACGCCACCCATCACAACAATTATCGCCACTACTGCAATAACACATAGATTCAACCAACGTTTCATACTCTCTAAAAATACCACTTAGCACTCAAGAAACAAAGCACTACTACTTCAATTTTTGTTCAACCTGTTGCTGATTGATACCGTTCGTTAGATTCGTAAACCCATGAGATTTAAGAATCTGCATCACGGTGTTAGAACGTTGGCCGCTGCGACAATACAAGATGATTTGCTGATCTTTGGAGATATCACACAGTTCCTCTGGTATAGCACCAGTCATAAATCGCATCGCGCTCAGGTTCAGGGCGCCTTCGACATGACTCTGATCAAATTCTTCTGGTTCTCGGGTATCAATAATCAGTGGTTTTATCATAATACTTCTACTATACAACCCTCGGCGCACATAATTCAACAAATGATCGATAAATGATCGCCCCAGTCTCATCGGATTCTGGATGCCACTGAATACCATACATTGTGCCGCGCTGAATCGCCTCAACCACCCCATCGGGTGCCGTTGCACAGGCCGCAAATCCATCTCCTAGTTTTTTCACAGCCTGATGATGTCGCGAGTTTATCATATATCGCGAACCTTCTTCGAGACCGAGCATGGGGCTACTAAACTGAATTTCATGCGAACTCAGGACATGACCGACATTATCCGGCATATCAATAGTAATATCTTGGTGTAGCATTCCACCAAAATAAACATTTAGTGATTGCATACCATAGCATATGCCCAACACTGGCATCTTTTTGGCCTCACAGACTTCAAGCAATTCGCGCTGCCACACATACCGTTCATCCGGCTCTCTGAGAAGGGACTTATTTTCTTCGATCAATTTCTCATGATAAAAACTTGGATTAAGATCTTCGCCGCCCGACAAGACGATACCTTCACATATCTGCATAATATCAGCTATTTTCATATCCGGTAAGATAACGAACGGAATCGCCCCAACGCTAGCAAGCGTTTCTGTATATGACCGACGCAGATACAATGATCGCGGTGACATTGGCAGCACTTTTGCTTCATCAAATGACGGCACAATGCCGATAACGGGCCGCCTTCGAGGATATTTGGCGAGATTCTGAATTTTTTTGATTTTTTGAATCAACGGCATATACCTATTGTAGTAGGTTTTTTAATAAATAACTGTTGCGAAAAACACTCTGTTATTTATTGTACGGTAGGATAGTTAGACGCTCCGCATACCGAAAGATATACGACCTAAGAATACGATAGGCATCCATGTCAAAGACCGCTTCATATGGTTCATGATATGCATCGCAGTCCATCACCTGCTTAACAACACCTTCAATAACCCAATTGTTCACGACAAACCCCTGACTCATATTTTGATCCGTTTTCTCAGTCATTACGATAGCCCCATTGTACGGCCATGGCTCAATCCCCTTATTAGAAAATGCAATAACAACTCGCGCATTATAGGCCTCCGCCGGTTCTTTGCCGATACATGCTCCGTAGCATTTACCAAGCTGATACGAAAAACACGCTCGTTTTGTTTTCTCCAGGCCACATAGTTTCGGGCACAAGTCATAGGTCTTTACCGCCGAGAGTATAGACTGAGTAGCCAGTGTCCGGCTGGCGTGTGTCGCCATAATCAATTCGCGTTCGTGAGACTCGGCTACATCCAGCTCATCGCGTTCAAGCACAATATAACCGCTATCATTATAGGAGCGTTTCGTAACAACAAGTTTCCGAGCGCGACGAAGTTTGCGATTATAGAGTGGCGTGAGTGTTTTAATAAGATGCGACTCAAGCAAAAGCGCAGCCAACTCTCCTGGCGTTTCTCGAAATGAAATGTGACGTATCGACTGAGATATCTTGAACTCACGATACGCAGTCGTATCCCGGATGAAATGGCTCATGACACGTTTTTTTATATGAATACTTTTACCAATATAGAGCGGCTTTCCGGCCTCATCCTCAAAAATATACACCCCCGAACCATTAGGAAGTGCGTCAATCTCACCTCGATCAATATAGCGCGGAATTGATGGACGCCGCACTTGACCGTTAATCGCCGCGTGAACCATACCGAGATCATGTGTCTGACGGATAATTTCCATAAATTGCACCAGTGCCAAAGCATCGTCATAGGCGCGATGTCGTTCCGCGACCTGGATACCATGCCGCTCGATAATATCTGCCAATCGATGACGATGCTCATTTGGATAAAGCGCGCGCGAAAGTTTGACCGTGCAAATCATCCGCGGCGCAAAAGACATACCGACCCGCTGAAATTCCGTTTTCAAAAACGAATAATCAAACCGCGCATTGTGCGCCACCATCACCGCCCCATCAAACAAATCCCATAGCTCATCGGCAATATCATCAAAGCGCGGTGCGGTTGCTATCATGTCATCTGTTATACCCGTAAGCCCCGTGATAAATGGCGGTAAGGACACCCCAGGATTTAAAAGACTCGATACCGATCGAACCAATTGACCATTCTCATAGCGGAGCGCTGCAACTTCAATAATATGACCGCCAACATGACTTTTGCCGTCAGTTTCGACATCTACATAGACCAGTGGAACCTCATCTACCAGAATCATACGCTTACTATTATCTCATAGTACCAAACCCCAACTTCACATAAGCGTCTCCTTTTGTGTTTGGGTAGCCAACAGGGCGTT
>JAPUDQ010000023.1 GCA_027493025.1 Candidatus Saccharimonadota bacterium
ATAACCCATTAGCATTTCTACGGTTTACGCTTGTTCCGTGTTAGTTGACTGAACCAGCTTTGACTATCTCTGTTAACAGTGGTACAATTGGAGTAATCTTTTGGAGTGTGCTTGCGGGCATGGCTCTTAGGGAAATATATTTTAGAGGGGAGTCATACCTTTTTATGACAAAAACAATTACGATGGACGATCTGCTCAAAGAGGAGAAAATCCAACAACTTACTCAAGGTGAGGTCGTTGACGGCACGATTTTGAGTGTACAAAAGCACGAGGTGATGGTCGATCTCGGTCCGCTTGGCGTTGGCGTAGTGCCACGTCGTGAAATCGGATTTGGTAAAGAATTGGCTATTGGTGACACGGTAACAGCGAGTGTTGTCGAGACCGAGCTAGACAATGGCACTAGTCTTTTGAGCTTACGAAAAGCTGCAAAAGATCGAGGCTGGGACGAAATTCAGCGTGTCATTGATGCGGCTGAAACAATCCAGATAACGCCATACGATGCAAATCGGGGTGGTTTGCTTATTGAGCTTGAGGGTGTGCGCGGCTTTTTGCCAGTTTCACAACTCTCCGCAGAGCACTATCCACGGGTTGGTGGAGCTGATAAAGATGAGATCCTCCAACGTCTCAATAGCTTAATTGGAAAATCACTGAGTGTTCGCGTGCTTGATGCTGACCGTAAAGCCAACAAGCTGATCTTTTCTGAGAAAGAAGCGATTAAAGATGGGCTTGCAGAGCGGTTTGAAAAGCTGAAGATTGGCGATACTGTAAGCGGCGTGGTTACTGGTGTCGTCGACTTTGGTGCATTCGTCAACGTTGGCGGTATCGAGGGACTGGTTCATATCTCAGAGATTAGCTGGGAGCGCGTTAATGCACCCGCTGATTACGTCAAGGTTGGCGATACAATCGAAGCGAAGATCATTGCTATCGATAAAGACCGCCTCAGCCTTAGTATGAAACAATTGCAAGAAGACCCATGGTTAAAAGAAGTCGATGCCTTCAAGAGCGGTGATGCTACTGAAGGAACGGTAACGCGTATTACGCCGTTTGGAGCCTTTGTGCAAATCAGTCCGGCTGTCGAGGCGCTTGTTCATGTCAGTGAACTTGGTGATGGCGAAAGCGCTGATCCTGAAAAAGTATTTAAGCTCAACGAGCGTAAGAGCTTTACTGTGCTTGAGATTGACAAAGAAAACCGCAAAATATCACTAAGCCTTAAGGGCAAAGCAAAAGTAAAAAAATCCTAGTAGCTGCGAGCGGATGACAAATCATCCGCTCAACTGTTTCTAGGCCATAACGAAAGGAGAGCAACCTTATGTCAGAAAAAATCCTCCATGTCCCGAGCATGATTACGGTGGGAGAGCTAGCTGACACCCTGGGGTTGCCGGCCACAACACTCATTGGTGAACTCTTTAAAAATGGTATTGCTGCAACGCTTAACCAACGAATTGATTTTGAAACAGCGCAGATTATTACTGAGGAGCTTAAGCTTGATGTTAGCTTGGAGCTTAAGGCCGATGAAGTTGCGCAGGCGGCAAAACGAGAGCTGAGCGATCAAGCAGCCGAACGTGCACCGATCGTTGCTGTTATGGGTCACGTAGACCATGGTAAAACTAGTCTGCTGGATGCTATTTTGGATACGAAGGTAGTGAGCGGGGAAGCCGGTGGTATTACGCAACATATTAGCGCGTATCAGACAATTCGAAAAGATCGTCCTATTACACTACTTGATACGCCAGGACATGAGGCGTTTGCAGCCCTACGACAACATGGCGCTGCATTAACAGATGTTGTAATTATCGTCGTGGCCGCAGATGATGGCGTCAAGCCACAAACCGTTGAAGCAATTAAGTTTGCTCAAAGCGCCAACGCTAAAATTGTCGTAGCCCTTAATAAAATAGATAAGCCTACGGCAAATCCTGAGATGGTTAAGGCGCAGTTAGCTAGTGAGTATCACTTAAATCCTGAGGAATGGGGTGGTGATACGATCATGGTGCCGGTGAGCGCAAAAACTGGTGAAGGGCTTGAGACCCTACTTGATATGGTTTTGCTCGTAGCGGATATGGAAGAATTGCGGGCTGAAGCAAATATACCCGCCGAAGGACTTGTTATCGAGGCGCACATGGAACCAGGTCGTGGACCTGAGGTCAGTTTGCTTGTGGAGCATGGTAACTTACGGCCTGGTGAACATATTGTGGCTGGGCTAGCGCATGGTCGTGTTCGTACGATGACGGATTATGCGGGACGCCCTATCAAAGAAGCTGGCCCCTCGACTCCAGTTACCGTCACGGGCTTCAAGGAGCTACCAACTTTTGGAGACCGATTTATCGAGGTCAAAAATGAGAAAGCCGCTCGACAACTCGTTGCTACCCATAAAAGCGAGCTAGAACACAATGCGGTGAGTAGTAATGTGACGGGGTCTGATCTCTTAAAACTTATGAAAAAACAAGATGAAACCGAGCAGCTTGATGTGATTGTTCGGGCGGATGTTCAGGGGTCGCTTACATCACTTATTGATAGCCTAAAACTACTTGATAATGGGGAAGTTTCCGTGCGAGTGATTCGATCGGGAGTAGGTAATATTTCAGAAAACGATGTTCGTCTAGCGGCTTCGTCTGGGGCTATTATCTACGGTTTTAATGTTCTGCTACCACCTGCTGTAAAGCGAACCTCAATGCGTGACAAGGTTTCTATTCGGATGTATAAGGTTATTTATGAGCTACTTGATAACGTTCGCGAAGAAATGACTGAGCTACTTGCTCCAGAAATAGTCGAAGCCGAAATCGGTGAGCTAAAGGTTCTCGGAGTCTTCCGAACAACCCGTGACAGCGTAATCTGTGGCGGTGAAATGCTGCGCGGTAAAGTTGCGCCAGCGCTTCTAGCACGCGTCATGCGTGATAAAAAACCAATTGCCGAAGCCGAGGTACTACATGTGCAGCGTCAGCAGCAAGAGGCTAAAGAGGTTTTCGAAGGCGAACAATGCGGACTGGAACTGAAAACGACCGGAAAGCTTATTGTTGAAGTCAATGATCGACTAGAATTCTTTACGCGTGAGCTGAAAAAACGCTCGCTTTAAAATACTTCTCCTATCAAAAGAAGTATTTCATGTTGGTTTAGGGGGGAGAATTAGATAGACTCAGCGTTTTCGGCAAGCTCGCCAAGCAATATATCTATTTCATCCTGAATAATCGCAGGTATCTCAGGTATATTACTCTGTAGCCAGTTCTCAAGAGTCTCATCATCAGTAGTTTCTTGAAGGGAGAGATATTCATCAAGTTGGGTATCGTTCATTTTTTCTGTAATAGCTGTACCAACACGTTCCTCGAGTTGCTCGTTGAGATGGGCGAGAAGACTATCGATATCTGTATCGTTACTAGTTTGTATACCGATTGTTTTCAGATCATCTTTGGTGATAAAATGCATATTCTATTCTTTCATGCTTTCTTTTATATAGTAGACAATGACTATTTCAGGGCTTCTCGAGTATCTTTAAAGGTGAGCAAGGCAACTCGTCCGGCTGTACGAATAGCACGAGCATTCCATTTAATTTTGTCTAGGCGTTCTTTTGTGGATATTTTTTTTACGTTTTCTTGTATCGTATTATTCTCGGCTGAAGCAAGTGCTCTCCGTTTTCTTTCTTTTGCTTCACGCTCATATTTTCGTGTTAGCGCCTTTTCTTTGCGTCGGGCTAATCTTTCACGAACCGAGCTGATCATATCGCTGGCTACTTCTTTTGTATCGGCTACTTTTTGTGTACCTGTCTCGGCAGCACGTTTCGTGGCTTCAGAAGCCTGTTTTGCCTTATCGGCAGCGAACTCACCAGCAATGAGTCCTGCCCCAAGGGTGATAAGTCCGGCAGATTTGAGTGCTTCTACTGCCCGCCTGCCAATATCACGAACATTTTCTTTGGCGGCATCAATCTTCTCTTGTCGAGCGACGCGAGCATCAAACTGTTCATTCATGGCATATGCTGTGTCAATATCTTGAGAGCGGGTAATGTTGTCATCATACGAAGCATATGCTTCAGATTGAGCGGAAATTTTTCGCTCGGTATCTTCGGTCAGTGCTTCGCCGTGTGCTTTATTAACAGCACGGCGCTCTAAGGCGTTTGCGAAACGGCGTAGCACAGAAGCCATCGGCGAGGGGTCCCGGTGATCTTCTTGGCGATGTCTTCCTTCATAATCAGGAATATTTTGTTCGCTCGTAAAATCCTCGTCAGAGCCACGGTGTTTGCCCTCGTAAGTTTGGGCAGGTTTATCTTGAGGGGTAAAAGTTTCTAATGACATTATGGTTGAGTTCCTTGCTTTATTTATTTTTATATGTTTATTATAAGCATAAAGTATATAAAAAGTCAATATTTTTGTTTAGATATATCAAGTTATGTATAAAACTTGAAAAATAATTAAGAGTTCTTTTGCTAGTAAGGTTGCTAGATTAGAAGTGATTATGATATACGGTTCAGTCAACTAACACGGAACAAGCGTAAACCGTAAAAACTCAATAGGACTGTTAAAGAACTGTGGTTGGTTGGCTCTTGCCATCCATTCTTCACAAAGCACTGTTAGGTGCTTGGTGAGTATTCTGCCACCGAATAGTTTCCTCGCGTGTCGTTTACTCACACTCCAAATATTCTCCCCTTGGTTCGTGCCTGCAAACTGACCTTTGCTATGGTTCCAGCCTTCATGACTATATCCAAGGAGTGGTAGCTCATCGTATGCCCACCACTTGTCAGTAACAACGAGACTACCTGGTCGTATAACGTCCTGAACAAACCGTTCAAGCGGCTCCTGACCACGACTGTCAGTGATACGGAGAGCAATTTGTCCGGTAGACGGATCTTTAGCTCCTGCGACGATATGTTGGGTTTGCTTGAAGCGTTGTTTGCCAAAGTAACTCTCATCCACCTGAACAATTCCATCAAGCAGTACGCCAGTCTCAGGCAGCTGTCTGCGAAAGCGGGCAAACCAACGTCCACTCGTGGTGTAGCTTACTTCCGCCTTTAGTACTGTTGCTTCAGCACTTTTACGCATTTGCCAACACCAGAGCAAGATAAATAGTTGCCTAGGGCTAATCTTCATGCCATAGAGCCAGCTGCCACGGTAACTAGTCGGGCGGTACTTCTTCCGACAATGACTACACCACACATACCGTTGACGATAGTTTTCTTGGAGTGACTGGTGGCATAGTGGGCATAGTACCTGTTCGCTAAAGACTAGTTTATTAAGTTGCTGCCAGCATTTCTTATTGCTGGGTATATTTGGTAGATTAGACATAGGAACATCTCCTCTTTACTTAGTTGCTATTCACTTCTAAGTTTACGGGATGTTCCGTTTTAGTTTAATGAACCTGATATACCAAAAAAGCAAGATACAAAGTAATCGTAGTATAATATAGCTAAACTATAAACAAGGATTAATATCAGATGTTTCAACTCGACGACAATTTTTTGCAAGAAGTAGGTTTGGAGGCATTGCCGGATGAGCAGAAGCAGGCATTTCTTCGACATATATATGAAGAGCTGGAGCTGCGCGTGGGAACAAAGCTTTCCGAAGGTATGACTGAACAACAGATGGGGGAGTTTGAGGCATTTGTTGATCAAAAAGAAGATACTGTTCGGGGGTGGTTCGAGAAAAATATGCCTGAGTATGCATCGAACCAAGACTTTGTTCAGATGAAGCAAACGGCACCTGAGGGTGTTTCGGAACTGACGGTTATGTGTGAGTACGGCTCCCTCAAATGGCTTGAAATGAATCGGCCGGACTATCGCGAGGTTGTTGCTCATGAGCTTGATGCATTGAAAGAGGAAATTAAGAATAGCGCCGCGTCAATACTGGAAGCATCGCATTCAGAAGACTCAGCGCAAGCCGCGTAGGAACGCACTACCGGTCATCATTTTGCCGCTTGGTGCGATCACAGATTCCACTAAAAGTGTGGAGTTTTGCGCACAGGGAAGGCAAAACTCATTTTCTAGTGGAGCGGGTATTGATTTTGCTGCTGTAACTATTACATCATTATTATGATGACTAAGACGTGATTTTGGGAAACCAAGGTAGGCACGTACTTTACGAGATATCGTTTCTGCCGTATCTGTTTCTGGATCAATTGTACCGTCAGACTTAGAAATGAGTGTTGTATATGACACACTATCATTTTCTTGCGGCCTTGGTTTTATGCTACCGTCTAGTATTGAGGGTAGTAGTGAAAAAAGCAGCTCTGTTCCGGCTTTTGATAAACGATCATAGAGCTCAAACTTAGTTTCAGTGCCAGTCAAAGAAAATGACGTTTGCCCATATATCGGTCCTTCATCCATGCCCTTGGTGAGTTGCATGATGCTTACGCCAGTAGTTTTGTCACCGGTCATAATTGTTGTCTCGATAGGCGTTGGACCACGGTGTTGCGGTAGAAGTGATGGGTGGACATTAATAATGCCTATTGGGCTGAATACATCGATTATACACTGCGGGATAATCCTGCCGTAGGCTGACAAAATTGCACAGTTGGCGTCTACAGCGCGAAGCTCGTTCACAATATCGGCTGGTTTTGCGGGTAGCAAAACGGGTATGTTATGTGCTTTGGCTAAGTCGGCGACTTCAAGTGGACGACGGTTTCGCGATTTGGCATCCGTATGGTTAGCAACGACCATTTGAACATCATAACCACTGTCAATTAACCCACGTAAAATTGGTGTATCAGTATACGTTAGGCCGCTAACGAGCCGTTCGTTACCGAAAAATACCACGCGCGGCAACTTCATCGTAGTCGGCTTTCTCCAGATCTCCGTTTTTATTGAGGGTATAAAAAGCTTCTTTATCTTGATCAATGTGATCGACAAAAGTAAGACCGTTTGTATGGTCAATTTCATGCTGTAGTAACATTGCAAGGAATCCCTCAGCTTTGATGCGGACAACCTCGCCGCTAATGCTTAGGGCTTTGACGCGTACTTTTGGGTATCGTTTAACCATGCCGTAGAGCGATCCGCCAACACTCAAACAACCTTCAGGTTGAATGATGGTTGGCTGGCCTTCGGTCTTTGATACCTCAGGATTTATCAGGGCGATAAAATCTTGATTTTCACGATTGTCAAAGTCAGCTCGTACAACAACAACTCGTTCTAAACGATCAATCTGAACCGCAGCGAGTGCAACTGCTACCTCATGAGGACGGGATGACTCCCAATCGAGACAGGCGTTAACCATATCGTTAATCAATGCTAGTGTGTCATCAGTAATAACATGTACTCGAGCAGATTTTTTGCGCAGATCAGGATGGGGTAAAGTGATGATGTCGTTTTTTGTGGCCATGACTATCAATAGTATAACAGATGACGTATAGCTTTTATAATAAACTACCGGGGTCGAGTTCGTAGTGCCAGTGAGCGGATGGAAGAAGCTTGATTATATTGACAAGGTCTTTTCGCGCGGTACTTTTTACGATGAGCTGCCATCGATATGTTTCGCGAATACGTTCATAGAAAGCAGGTGTCGGACCAAGAATTTCAACTCGTGAGGGGGTGGATTGGCGAAGGTTGCGGGCAAATACCTGAGCATTTCGTATAGCGGTAGCCTCTGTTTTATAAATGCAGACGAGCTTAAGGAGATGGCGGAACGGGGGAAAATGAGCTCTTTTTCGTTCTTCGATAACTGCTTTGTAAAACTCGGCATAGTTATTTGTTATGCCATTTGTAATTGCGATGTGTTGCGGCTGATAGCTTTGAACAATGAATTGGCTTGGATATTCATTTCGGCCGACACGACCAGAGACTTGAGCGAGTAATTGGAACGTTCGCTCAGCTGATAGGTAATCTGGCATGGCGAGTCCCGCATCAGCTTGAATCACACCTACAGTTCTAAGTAGAGGCAAATCAATGCCTTTGGCAATAACTTGCGTGCCGATGATAATATCAATCTCACCATCATAGACAGATTGATACATTTTTTCGAAAGTTTCTGATGCATCGGTATCACCATCAAAGCGAGCAATCCGTGCATCGGGAAAAAGCTTGGCAATTTCCTGATGTATTAATTTCGTACCAATTCCTTTGTGAATGATATCTGCTCCATGACATTCAGGACAGTTAGTTGGAACTGATATAGAACCGCCGCAAATATGACACTGAAGTTTAAAGTGGTCGGCATGAAGAGTTAGTGGGATAAAGCAGCGTTGACATATGGCGCTCCATCCACACTGTTCACATACGGTTAACGGAGCAGTGCCTCGTCGATTATGAAAGAGCAGAGATTGATTATGGCTTGATAGGGACGCTTCTATAGCGGACAGAAGTTTATTAGAGAAAAGTCTATGTCTGGAGAAAGAATGCTTTTTCGTGAGATCGATGACTGATACGCATGGTTTGATCGTACCGGGTCTTGCGGGAGTAGGGAGCATGATGATGGGGCGTTTTGACTGTTGCGCTAGATAATAATCGCTAATTGATGGTGTTGCACTGCCCATGACAAGATGTGCATTTGCATAGCGAGCTAACATTGCCGCAGCGCGAAGAGCAGAATAGCGTGGGGATTGCTCTTGTTTGTAGGTCGGCTCATGACACTCATCAATGACGATAAGGCCTAGATTACAAATCGGACTAAAAAGGGCGGAGCGCGGGCCAATGACTACTTGTGGAGTAGTTGCGCGCAGTATTTTTTGCCACGTGAGATGGCGTTCGGACTCGGTCATTGTAGAATGGGTAACTATACTATCTGGAAAATGCGGTTTGAACTCGGCAATGAGCTGGGAAGTTAATGCTATTTCGGGAACGAGAATTATAACAGACCTTCCGGCTGAGATGGTATTTTTGGCGAGCTCAATGTATACCTGGGTTTTACCAGACCCGGTAACTCCATGAAGCAAAAACGTTCCAGCTGAGCCGTGCAATATCTTCTCTACAGCCGTAGACTGGTCATTATTGAGTACAATATTTGTTCTTTTTCTTATGGGGTAAGTAACGTCCTTTTTGATAACACGACGTTTTTTTGATAGGCCACGTGGCAGAATACTTTGCCACACAGTGACTGGATGGGTGACGTAAAATTCACTTATCCATGAAGCTAATTGTATGAGTGGAGTCGGTAAACCTGTAGTCTCAATGACAGACGTAATACTCCGAGTGGCAAAAAGTGGTTTGGAGACTGGGCAAAGTATGACAGCGGATACCGAAGAGGTCTTGCCGACAGGTACACTAACAATCATTCCGACTTGTAGTAACTGCTCCGAATGATAGGTAAGTACCCCTTGGGAACCATGAACGATTTTGAGCGGCACAACCTCATAGTATGTCATTCTATATAGTATAGCGTGTTAGCCTAAGTAGCGAATGAGGTGAAAAGATTGTTTTTTGCATAACATTATCATTATACTTGAGGTATGTATTTTCAATCGCGATCTGAGGCTGGTTACAGGCTCGTACCTGCGTTGATACAATATCGCTATGAAGATTGTGTTACCTTGTGTTTGAGTGATGGCTCCGTCTTAGTTGGTCAACAAATAGCCGCCAGTCTGCATACTGTTTTAACAATGATGCTTGTGGATGAGATAGATGTTCCCGGAGAAAATCTGAAGTTCGGTACGGTTAACCAGAGTGGACGATTTACCTATAATGGTAAGTTTTCGGTGGGGGAGATTGAAGAGTATTACAGTGAGTTTCATGGCTATCTCGAGGACCAGAAACGAGAGAAAACTTCACGATTAAATTATCTATTGAGTTCAGGCGGTTTAGTGAGCGAAGGGATGCTACGTGGACACAATGTGATTGTCGTCGCGGATGGATTGGCGAATGGCACCAGCCTTGATGCCGTAGCAGACTATCTACGACCAATTCGGATCAAGAAATTGATTATCGTCGCACCTATAGCATCGGTTGATGCCGTTGATAGGATGCATTTGCTCGGTGATGAACTGCACGTTCTTGGGGTGACTGATAATTTTATGGGTATTGACCACTACTATGACAACAATACAATTCCAGCGCACGATGAGATTATGAAGATACTTAATAATGCTGTTATGTCATGGAGATAAGTTATGGAATCCTGTGAGCAGCCTCACAAAATGATGGAAAAATGAATTAACAGGCTTGTCATCAGGATGTATTAAATGTAGAATAATTATCAACAAGTAAGTAACAGTAAGGGTGCAAGTAGGAGTATGCTGGACGTTTTTATCACATCACGAGTACGACGCAAAATCATTGTCGTGTACGCGAAATATCCTGATTTTCGCACGCATGTGCGGGGTCTCGCAAAGTTGATAAAGGAAGATCCAGGCAATATCCAGCGTGAGCTAAAGCGCCTCGAAAAAGTTGGCTTTTTGTTATCTGAAAAACAAGGCAACACCAAAATATATTCAACCAATAAGCATTTCGTCATCTTTAAAGAATTGCAGAGTATCGTCATCAAATCCCAACAAGCCCATCAGAACAAAACCAAGCGCGCTGCAACAGAGTAATCTATGCCGACACCTCACGAGTCATTGCTGCGTGAGATTTTAATTTCGCGCGGCTATGATACTGTTACGCAGCGACAGGCATTTCTGTCACCAGCATATGACGACTTTCGGCATGATCCATTTTTGCTGCCAGATATGGATAAGGCCGTAGAGCGTATCGTAAGGGCGCATGCTGAGCAGCAAAAGGTCGTAATATATGGAGATTATGATATTGATGGTTTGACGGCGACGACGTTGCTGCTTGATGCGTTTGCGTCGTTTGGGATTATCGTGTCAGCCTATATCCCAAATCGTTTTATCGAAGGATATGGGCTAAGTGCTGATGCTATCGAAAAAATAGCACATGACGGGGTAAAGCTCCTTGTTACGGTGGACTGCGGTAGCTTGAGTCACACGGAGATCGAGAAAGCAAATAGCCTTGGGCTTGATGTAATCGTTACTGATCATCATGCAGTTGCATCTGTGCAGCCTCCAGCAGTGGCAGTGGTTAACCCTAAGCGATTGCTACATGACCATCCTGACTGTTATAAGGATTTTATCTTAGCAGACAGCGCGACCGGGGATAGTCTTTATCCTTTCGTGGATCTTGCAGGCGTTGGGGTCGCGTTTAAACTCGTGCAAGCTCTCCAAAGTCGACTGTCAGGGCTGGCTGCTGGACAGGAAAAATGGCTACTTGATCTGGTTGCGCTCGGGACGGTCTGTGATGTAGTGACGCTGCGTGATGAAAACCGCGCCAATGTGCGCTGGGGACTCGAGGTTCTCAAAAAAACTCGCCGGCCGGGGTTGCGTGCTTTGATGGCAGTCTCGCGGATAAAGCCGGTCGAATTGACCGCGCGAAGCCTTGGGTTCGGGTTGGGACCGCGGATGAATGCAGCTGGTCGATTGGAGACAGCGCAGTATAGCTTGGATTTGTTGCGTACGGATAATGCGATGGAAGCACTGGAAATAGCTGAAAAGCTTGATGCGATGAATACCGCTCGGCGAGCTGAGCAAGATCGAATATTCGCCGAAGCAACTCTAGAGGCTGAAAAGCGGTCTCGCGACTCCATCTTAATTGTTAGTAATGCGTCATGGAGCCATGGGATTATCGGTATCGTTGCGGCAAAGTTATTGGAAAAATATCGTAAGCCAACTTTTGTTCTTCAAGAGCTCGATGATGGTACCGCAAAGGGCTCGGCGCGCAGTTTTGGCGACTTTTCAGCTGTTGATGGGATTCGTGCGACTGAGCAGCATCTTATCAAGGGCGGAGGACATAAGTTAGCGGCAGGCGTGATACTCCGTACTGAAAATATTGGACCATGGCGACAGGCTATCAATCGCTACTATAAAACTCTTAATTTGGGCAGCCAAGAAAAATATCTGTTGCCGAGCGCTGATGTTACGCTTGAATATTTTGCTACGTTCAATGAAAAACTAGTACGTGTTCTATCGGATTTGGAGCCATATGGCAATGGCAATTCAGTTCCTATTTTTTGTGTCCGGCCGGTCGATGTGGTGGCTCGACGAGTAATGGGTAGTGATGGCCAACACGTCAAATACGTATTTGCCGATACGAATAACACCTCACTTCAGGCGATTGCCTTTAATAAATCTGATGACTTCAGGGTTGATATAGGTGAACGAGTAGCTGTATGGGTGGAGTTATCGGTCAATGATTGGCAAGGTCGCCGGACGGTCGAAGGACGATTGCTCAAGATTGACATAGCGTAAGTATTATGCTATCATTGTATTATGAATGAACAATGTACAGTCAGCCCTGAAGTAGGACACTTCACGTTAATTTCTCCCAGTATACTTCA
>JAPUDQ010000024.1 GCA_027493025.1 Candidatus Saccharimonadota bacterium
ACTTAACTTGCTGCGAAAGGAGCGGCAGAGGCTGAGTTAACTAGTCTTGAACCTAGTTATAATATTAAGAAGTTTGATGTTATAGATGATTCTCTCCCCGATGATTGGGTTATGGTGTATGACGAATACTTGGGACAATGTCTTATGACATTTGCCGAATGGGCACACAATCATGGTAGAAATGGGGCTCCGGGTTTTTACGAACGTTTATTGGACGGAGAAGAGCCAGAATTATCAATAGTGAAAAAATATATTGCGAAGCTAAGTGCTCAATACGAACATTATTCTGACCTTAGAAAAAATTGAAATACTCAGTACATATAACTATATGTCGCAAGTATTTGGAGTATAATCACCCCCTTACGTGATGCCCAATCCCGCATCATCTCCCGCGAACACAAAGAAAACAATACGACCGCATCTCTCCCAAACCAACCCCATCCAACAAATACAGTCCAAGATGCCACCTGGAGCTATGTCGGTCGTTGGCAAAAAACAACAGAAACAAACCTTAGTATTACCCCAATACAAATGGGAGCACGTGTATACCTCCCACAACTAGGACGATTCATCTCCATAGACCCTGTAGAAGGCGGCACTCCAAATACCTATGTCTATGTGACTGATCCGGTGAATGGGTATAACTAGATCATTATCGGATACCGCGCCGATTCCCAGGGCAAGAGATTACTCAATGCCTCCGAGGATACTTAGGATTGTTGTAATCTATCCCACTTTTTCATAAGGCATCATGTAGTATACTGACGATACTATCTAAGAGGATACTATGTATGGACATGAACCGAAAAGAAACGTCGACACCGGTTCCAACGAATCAATCTCCGGTGGTAGTAAAAAAGCGTCGTAGCGCGTGGTCAACGGTCGCATTTTTGTTTATGCTGCTTTTGCTGGCGTCACTGGCGATGGGTGCGTGGCTCTGGTATATGTGGCAAGATTCAAAAAACCAGCAAGCTACATTGCGATCAGATGTTAGTAGTGCACAAGCGGCAATGGCAAATTTGCGCGAACAAATCGGCGTCAAGAACGGCCAGGCTGCTGCCGAGGCAAATCAACCAGTAAACGATGAAACCGCTATTATTAGTGCGGTCAAAGCATATAATAGTGCGTTGGGCACACCGATTAATGATGTCAAAATTCAAGTAACAAAACGTGATGGAAATATAGCAATTGCAAATGTCTCAAATGTCACCGCGGGCTACAAGGCGTATCTCAAAAAGTCTGGTAATATTTGGCTTGTCGTCTGGTCGGGGCAAAATACGCCACCTGATGAAGTGGTTAAGCTTTTTGGACTTTAGAAGACACTAGCAATTTGCATAAGGCCTGGTTATAATCAAGATACGTGAACAAGCAGGCGCTCATTCAACAAATCCTTGATGTCTACGATAATGATGTCGCAGCTATTGGGCGTGATATCAAATCAGTGATAGTATCGAGACGGAATCAACCAGCTAAAAAAGCTGTTATACCAGACACGCCAGTTATTGTTGAGCTCAAAGATGTATCCAAAACGTATAAGCTTGGCAAAACGCCAGTCACCGCACTGGATGCGGTTTCGCTTTCTATTCACGAAGGTGAAATGGTGGCGTTGCTTGGTAAGAGTGGTAGTGGTAAAAGTACCTTACTGCATATGATTGGCGGATTGGACAAAACAACGTCCGGCGATGTGATTGTCGATGGTGTGAACCTCAAAAAACTCCGTGATAGTAAACTATCCTACTATCGCGGTCAAAAGATCGGCTTTGTGTTTCAGTCGTTTTATTTGCAGCCATTTCTGAATGTGACAGACAATATCGAAGTACCCGCTATGTTCGCGCGTATGAAAGCTCATGAACGTCACGAACGATCACATAGTATTGCCGAAGCGGTTGGCTTAGGAGAGCGGATCAAATCATACGGCAAAGAATTATCCGGCGGTCAAATCCAACGAGTAGCGATTGCCCGGGCTCTAATGAACAAGCCACGGATATTACTTGCTGACGAACCGACTGGAAACCTCGATCAGCAGACAGCAGAGACGATATTTGCATTGTTCAAAAAAGCACGTGATGAGTTTGGTGCAACAGTCATAATTGTGACGCATGACGAAGACCTGGCACGACGTATGGATCGGGTGATTCGGATAGCAGACGGAAAGGTGATGGCATGATACGATTTTTTGATGCACTAAAGCTCGCCTATACCAAGATTCGGACACGCAAAATCCGTTTGGTAATAACTGTCTTCGTGGCTGGTTTGTTATTTGTAGGGCTAACCGCAAGTTCACTTATATTTAATGGAATTATTACCAGTATTGAATCGTTCTCAGATGAAGGTTTTAACAAGCGTTACATTATATCTGGAGCTTATACTGATACGTCTTCATTCAAGAGCGAAAATGGATCACCCATGAGTAACCCGGCGCTTATCGCTCGTGCTGAGACATTAGAAAAAGAGCGCCAGGCGAAACGCAAAGCCGTTGCCGAACGACTCGGTATCGAGTTTGTTCAGGATGAAAGCGAAAAAGCCGTTCAGGTTTTTCCCGACGGTAACAAATCACTTAACCCTATGACAGTGATTGGGCAGCAGGTTCTCGCGGAATCAGACACTAACCAAACCGCTAAACCAACTCTTGCAGCTTTTCAAAAACAAATCGGATCTAATGCCTCGAAATTTTATCAGGCGCAAAAAATAGCCATCCCAGGAATGTTATATAATGCGCCCAAATTGACACCACTTTTAGATGGCAAAGAAAAGTATGATACCGTATATGCGGGCGGAGGATTTCCTGGCACTACTCAAGGCTTGGCTGGTATTACAGATAGCTGGACGCTTATGGATGACTCTTTGATGAAGCCATTTTTGCTTCCCGGACAGAACCTAGAGCGTGATGCGAGCGGTTCTATCCCAATTGTAATATCATACTCAGCAGCCCAAGAGTTACTCAAATACTCCAAGCTTGATACCAACGCAACGCTCGAGCAGAAGAAGCAACGCCTGATAGACACCCGACGAGAGATTGCGGGTAAAGCGTTCAGTATGTGCTATCGAAACTCGGCGGCCCAGTTTCAGTTGCAAAAGGCTATCGAGCAACAATCTGATCTTAAGCAAAACGGTACCAAGAAAGAGTATAAAAAACCAGAGCTACTCTATGATGTACCTGCCTCTCCCTGCACGAGTCCTGTCATTCAGCGTGATGTGCGGTCTGCCGAAGCAAAACGATTAGATGAAAAACAGGAGACTTTTAATCTTGAGTTTGGTGCACAAAAACCGACCAGTGAGTTACTGAAGTTTCGCGTTGTCGGAGTATCGCCAGATCGCTCTATGCCGATGGGCATGCCTGGTATCGAAGACATCATCAGTATGATGACGATGTCGACACTTGGCTCATCATGGGTAAGCCCGCTTACGATTCGCGATAGTAGCCCTGCGCTTAAAGACGTTTTTCGGATTGCTCAGATGGGAGTATTTGAGCCGCAACAGTTTTATGCAGCTGAGTTTTCATCACCAGATGCTGCGCGTCAAGTACTTAAAGAACGAAATTGCATCAATCAATTTCCGGGTATGCCGCTCGAACCAGGGCAGGTAGCTTGTGCGATTGAGACGCGTCCGTTTGCCTTGCAGTCCTTTGGCTCGGCTTCATTGGCACTTGAAGATATCAAAGCGACATTTAAAAGATTTCAGCTAATTGCCGCTATCGTTGTTACGGTACTCGCTAGTGTGATTCTTATGGGGATGATTGGTCGCATTGTTGCTGATGCTCGAAAAGAAACAGCAGTTTTCCGAGCCGTAGGCGCTTCGCGTATGGCCATAGCACAGATATATATCACGTACACGATGTATCTTTCGCTGATGATTATTGTGATGGCATTTGTGATTGGATTTGCGGTGGCTCTGTGGGTGGATAGTCGGTATAGCGCCAATACCAGTGTGACCATGGCGTTATTGTTTAACGTCGCTGATCTCGGTAAACAATTTCATTTTTATACGCTGAATTGGTATGATGTTGGCTTGATCGCCGTAGTGGTCGCCGCTGCTTCAATTGTCGGCGCGATGGTGCCGATCGCACATAACATCCAGCGCAATCCGATTCGGGATATGCGCGAAGAATAGCAGTGTTCTTATATACTGTATACATGACGTATGCCACTTTTCGAGACTTTATTTTGTCTCGCGGACGCGAGCTGTATCGTGATATGCCGTGGCGGGATGATACCCGTCCGTACTATATTCTCGTCAGTGAACTCATGCTGCAACAAACACAAGTGTCTCGGGTCATGCCCAAATTTACGTCGTTTATTCAACAGTTCAGTGACGAGACTGTACTTGCAAATGCGAACCTCGCTGATGTTATCCGTGCGTGGCAGGGGCTTGGCTATAATCGCCGTGCCAAATACCTGTCCGATGCAGCAAAAATGATAACGAATGAACTTCAAGGTGTTTTTCCGCAATCATATGAGGCGTTACTACAACTTCCTGGTGTTGGGAAAAATACGGCGGGCGCAATCCGTGTCTATGCGTATAATGAGCCCCATTGTTTCGTGGAGACAAATATCCGTACGGTGTATATTCATCATTTCTTCAAGGATCACAATAATGTTTCGGATGCAGATATCATGAGACTACTTGATAAAACAATTGATCGCCGTTGTCCGCGCACATTTTATTGGGCTCTTATGGATTATGGCTCGTATCTAAAATCTCAAGGTATAAAAACAAATGCTCGTAGCAGAGGATATGTGAAACAATCACCGTTGCGTGGTTCTCTTCGTGAAATGCGCGGAATACTGCTTGGGATGCTTGCTCAAGCGTCACAAACGAATAGCACAATGGTATCTGCGTATGGCAAAGATGCTCGGTTTGTGAGGGCCCGAGAGAGCCTCGTTCGCGATGGATTGATCTATTGCGTGAATGATATTTGGAGTTTGACAGGCGAGAAACAGGCATCATAATAGGTAGTATGAAGTATTGGCTTACTGGTCTTGCCTTTATCGTGGCTTTGATACCTTTTTCAGTATCATCTATTAATCCTGAGACGATGACTGATGCAGAAAAACAGCGAGTCGTAAATCAATGCCATGACATAAAACGCAATTTACAAAGTCTCAAACATGTCGATACAATTGCCCGCGTTAGCCGTGGTACGACAACGACAAATCTTGTCACACTAATGTCGGCATTTAATAGTCGAGCAGCCTCTAACACATACAATATACCATCGTTAGTAACTGCTACCAATAATGTCCAAGATTTACGTCGAGAGTTTGCAGATGACTATACTCAATATGAGATTGGCTTACGCGATCTTATATTGATTGATTGCAAGTCGGAACCCATGGCATTCTATCAGAAGCTTATTGATGTACGTGCCAAACGAGCACTGTTAAATGCGGCAATCAAAGAAATTGAATCCCAACTTGATTCATTTCAATCACACACTACTGAGGTACTCATAAAAATACGAGGCGGACAATGATGCAACAGCTCCGACAGCGCGCTATTGTATGGATACGAAACCACCAGCTTCTTAGCGGACTGGGTTTGGTTGTGATAATCGTGATTTTCTTGACAGCTATTAGTATGACGATGTATATAACCAGTGGAGCCTCTGGATTGGACCTGAGTCGACCAGGGTTTGATGCCGATCGTAAAAAAGTTGAAGAAACGGCTAGAGCAACAGCATTTTCGTCAACAGGAGAGATGAAAGAAGCTGATTATACCTTATTTATGGAAGGTTTTACGGAGCAACGTCAAAAACTTAAGGCAATGAGCTCATTTGATGGACAACCACTTTCAGATGAATCATTAGGACTAAAAGTCGAAACAGAACCAAATCGGTAAACTATTTTTTCTTGGTATTCCAAGGAACAATAGCAGATTGCGCCAGTTCAATTCGGTGTTTTTTGAACTCTCGCAATAGTCTACGACGCAACTCGCCAGTTACACTCCATTGTGCCGAGGGCTGAGTTTTTCCAACAATAAGTACATCCATGCCTAGCTCGGAGAAAGCACCAATGTTGAGAAACTTCGGCGCTTCAAGAATTTTTTCTTGCCATGCTTCCTCTTGGGCCATAGCTTCTCCGATGCCGTTGATGATATCCGCAAGCTTATCGATATCTGTATCTGGATCGACCGATAGAGTGAAGTTGACCTTAGAATATCCCATCGTTTTGTTGATGACATGCATGATATTGCCATTTGGGATATAATGCACATTTCCATCAACGTCACGGACAATAGTCGTTCGGATACCGAGACGCTCGACTGTGCCGGCAGCTCCCTCGAGATCAACCACATCACCAACTCGATATTGATTTTCCGTAATGATAAATATACCCGTCAAAAAATCTTTGACAATTGATTGTGCACCAAATCCTAGGGCAATGCCGACGATTCCGGCACTCGCAAAAAGCGGGGTGAGATCGATTGTAGGAAATACTTTGCGAAAAATGATTATTCCTACCGCACTAAGTACAAATAGCTTCCAGATAATCCTAAAAAGTCCGATAAGGGTATTCTGACGCTTATGAGCGTCATCCTCGGAGAGATTATTGAAACGTGTATGTCGTACAGCATGTCTAATAAGCTGGCTAATAATCTTTTTTCCAAAATAGAGGGCTATCCAGCCAAGTGCAATAATAACCAGTAGATCAAGCCAGATTTTACTTATATGTTCGAGTACGCCATTAAAACTATTCATATATGATACATTATAGTACACGATGCTTGATCCGAATGAGTTTATTATCACTAGAAAGCGTAAAAAATATAAGTTTGCGTGGTTTGCAAACTTGGATAACTGCTTTGAATACGATGAATGGCAAAAACGAGCGGTTGATGTCGTGGAAATCGGGGCAGGCAATGGACTATTTAGTGTTGAGTTAGCGTCGCGATATCCCGATAAAATGTTTGTCGCGCTGGATGTGAAAGCTGATCGTTTGCAGAAGGGTGCACGCATGGCTTACGAGCGCAAACTAGCAAACCTCTGGTTTATTCGAGCGCGAGCTGATCAAATCATAGAGCTGTTTGATGAGTCTTCATTGGAGACTATATGGCTGACGTTTCCTGATCCATTTCCGCGAAAAGGTTCGGCTGGACGCCGGCTAACACACCCGACATTTTTAGCCAAATATGCAACGTTGCTAACGCAGAATGGACAGCTGCGGCTCAAACATGATAATCCAGTATTTTTCCAGTGGAGTCTTGAGCAGCTCGTGGCTGCACACTGGGATATTGAGGAACTAAGTTTTGACTTGCATGACAGTAAACTTAATGAGGAATACAAAATACTGACGACATACGAGACGCGCTGGCTAAGTGAAGGACGACAAACCTACTATGTGTCGGCTAGCTGCTGACGAACCCAGCCGTCAATAGTCCCAGCGCCCATGCAGAGGACGAGTTTTCCGGCTGCACGAGCGTTTTCAATAGAGGTCCATAGTACTTCATTCATCTTAGCAGGATGAGCAACATCGTTATTCACAAGCACATTCAACAAATCTTCTGGCGTGAGAGTCGGTAGATTCGGATCCTCGCGCGTGAGATAGGTTGGTAGCCAATAAATTGTCTCAGCAAGTTTCATGCTGTCTCGATACTGGTCACGGATTTCGTGTTGGCGGACATTTTGGTGGGGTTGATACACGAGAACGACATGGTCATTTATTTCACGAGCTAGCTGGAGGGTTGCAGCAATTTCCGTGGGATGATGTCCGTAGTCTGTGTAGAGGTTTTCGGCCAGTTTCTCAAAGCGGCGGGCTGTTCCTGGAAAGGCATTGATCGCCTGTATTATTTTCTGTTGGTCAAGATCGGGAAATAATCTCTGAATTGCTCTCTCAACAAGATAAGCATTATGTCGTACGTGGTCGCCAGGTAGGGTTATGTAACTGAGATCAAGGTTTTCGTCGTACGCTTCGTAATTAATATCATCTGAGGTTTCAAGGTAACGCAAATCCTTTTCCCATATCATGCTATAGCTTGATTGTTGTAGGAATTTCACGAACGCATCTCGATAATCCTCTACTGTTGGGTATGTGTCAACATGATCGTGATCTAAGGCAGTAATAATACTCAAGCTTGGCTCAAAATGCAGAAAATTACGATCATATTCATCACATTCGTACACAAAAAGCTTGGAAGCGGAATCATAAGCACCGCTTGATGCCCAAGAAACCGTTGTACCAACTGAGTAGCTAAGTGGTATGTCTAGGTGGTGGAGTGCATACATGAATAGTCCAGTTGTGGTCGTTTTACCATGAGTGCCAGCGATAGCAACGAGCTGAAGATCATGGTCTTTGATAAAGTATGCTAAAAATTCGTCGCGTTTACTGACTCTAATGCCGTTATCATGAGCATAACGCAGCTCGGGATGATCAGGAGGAAGGGCGCTCGTATATATGAACCAATCGATAGAAGCCGCTTCATGTGCTTTCTGAATTTGCGAGCCGTCTTGACCTATCATAACCTCAATGCCTTTTGCTTGAAGCTGCTGCGTAATCGAAGACTTTTGCATATCCGAACCAACTACCATATGATTGGCATCATGGGCTATTTCTGCGAGTGGCCCGATTCCTACTCCACCTATTCCTGAAAAGTATAGTCTCATATGTTCAGTATAGCGTAAGGAGTACCGATATCCTATACTGTAGATAACAAATAATCTGGGCAAAACAAACATGATACGTCGGCTTATTTATCGGTTTTTGTCTCGCCACCACTATTGGCGGTATATAAGCTTTTCCGAGATGGCTGAGCTTTATGCCAGTCGGACGCTCAGGACATTTGCGTTATCGATGGTGAGTGTTTTTATTGCGGTGTATTTATATAAGAGCGGCTATTCTTTGAGTTTAGTGATGTTATTTTTTGCTTTTTATTATGTCGTCAGAATTATTGTATCGTATCCATTTGCGCATTTGGTGGCATGGGTGGGGCCAAAACGCGGTACCTTACTCAGTAACCTCCTCTATGTTCCTGCGCTATTGCTACTCGCACTTATACCGCAGTACGATGGAATAGCGCTTGTGGTTGGCGGAATCTTTCAGGCACTTTCTGTGACTCTGTATGACATATCCTATATGACGGGGTTTTCCAAGATTAAAAGTGATGAGCATAGTGGCAAAGAGCTAGGCTATATGCATATGCTTGAACTAGTGGCGCGTGGAGTTAGTCCCGTTCTTGGCGGTATGATCGCATTTGCATTTGGTCCTCAGGTAACTCTCGTAACGGCATCGATTGTTTTTACGCTCGCGGCAATGCCATTATTCTTTAGTCCTGAGCCGGTGCGTACTCGTCAGAGTATAACGTTTCGTGGTATTCCTTGGCGGACCATACGCCCTGACATGATTAGTGAGCTAGGGGTGGGAACTGATTATGTTACAACAGGAATTGTATGGTCGCTATTTTTGACCGTTATTATCTTTCCTTCGGTTGATAATGCCATTTATGCTGAACTTGGAGTCCTTTCCTCGATTACTTTACTCGTAGGCATTGGAGCAGCGCGCGTTTTTGGAGTGATTATTGATTCACGCAAGGGTGGTGATTTGCTGAAAGTTGGCATCATTGCTAATTCCTGCACTCATATTGCACGAATATTCGCGGCGACACCTTTTGGGGTGGTGATGGTTAATATATTTAATGAACTAGCCACCACAGCGTATTTCATGCCGTATATGAAAGGGGTTTTCGCAAGGGCTGATGAGCTTCCAGGATATAGAATACCGTATGTATCACTCATGAGTGCAGCAACAGCGACAGGTTCAGCAATCTTGTGCCTAGTATTAGCAGGTATAATGTATCTTGCATCGGAAGAAGTTTCTCTAAAGATAAGTTTTGCGGTAGGTGCTATTACAGTTCTTGCTATATGGGGCCATAATTTTGCGGTCTTGAAGCGGAGTTTGTTTAGGAATAGCGTATACTAAATACTATAAGGTGGGAAATATTGTGCCAGCCATTGATCGTAGATTACTCCAAAAAGTCTTTCATTGGGTCCGTGTAATTAAAACATGGCAACTCGTGGTATTGCTGCTTATCGGTATGTTTTTTAGCGGGTCTTTTCTGCGTCTCAATAGTTTGAAGATGGATGCTCTGCGACGTGATGTTATCGAAGCGGATAAAAGTGGCAATAAAGAAAAAATTAAAGAATCGCTCATTAGCTTGCAATCGTATGTATCAAGTCACATGAACACCTCGCTAAACTCTGGAGTGTACTTGCCAGAAGAATATGCCCGAGCACAAGAAGCGGCCTATGCGGCTGCATCAGCAGCTACCAACCCAAACGCAGCAGTTTATCAGCAGGCCAGCATTGATTGTAGGAGTCGATTTCAAGGAACGGTGTCTTCATATCGGAATGACTATGTTGCGTGTGTTGCGGAACGCGTGCGAGCTCTAGGCGTAGGGCAAGATCCTTCTCAGGTAATGCGTGAACCAAAAAAAGAAGATTATCAGTATAATTTTGTATCACCCCTTTGGTCAGCGGATTTAGCGGGATGGAGTGTACTGTTTTGTTTGATCGTTACCTCTGTTATTAGTATTCGATTCGTATCAGAGATCGTTGTGCGTATGGTATTAAAACATCGCTATAAAATGCTCTAGCCTGTTGACACCAGAGGCTACCCCAGGTAGAGTAAGAATCGTAAGAGTATAAAGGAGGAGAATCTGTCTATGGCAGCTTACGAACACACCAACTCAAAAGGGGTAAAGTACTTTTTGCACAAAAAAGCCGTTGTCTTGCGCGGCGGTAAAGAACAAACCATCTACTTCTTCGCGAAAGCTGAAGGAGGTAAGGGTGAGCCAACACAACTTCCCGCTGGCTACGAAGTTACTGAGAATCCACGCAATGGGTTCTTGACAATTCGCAAAATTCGTAAAGACTAATCTATGAATTATGGCAAAATTACCACTTTTAGGTGGTAATTTTGTTGCTATCATGAGCATAATGATGGTACGATAGAACCAAACAAAAAGGTGCCAAAACCGGCCCTGCTTCTGCAGGGCCTTTTCGGTATAGGTGGTGGAGAGCGAAATACATACGTATTCTATGGTGTTTATGATATACTGACGCTATCGTATCAAAGAAAGGATATAGAGCTATGGACAAAGAACAAGCAACCCGAGAAGTTCGGACTACCGAGGATCAGGTGGGTAGCACGACAGTACAACGCCAAACTGTCTCAGAAAGCTCAAAAGCGCCTAGCAGTGTTGTTGCACAGCGAATCGTATGGTATTTGGTGGGTGCGCTTTTAGCATTGCTTTTCTTGCGACTGGTTTTGCAGCTTCTTGGAGCAAATCAAGGTAACGGATTCGTCGACTTTATCTATGCGTTAAGCGGCGTTTTTGCTGCACCATTCTTTGGTATGTTTAGCTACACGCCAAGTTATGGTATGAGCGTCTTTGAGCCAAGTACGTTGGTTGCGATGCTTATCTACGCACTGCTTGGCTGGGGTGTCGCAAAACTCTTTACCCTAAACAGCAATCACCCAGAGGTGTAATTTCTCCGAGATTATAAAAACAGCGGCCTTCTTGACCGCTGTTTTTATAATACATTCTGGTGGGGCTGGAAGGGATCGAACCTTCGACCAACAGGTTATGAGCCCGCTGCTCTAACCCCTGAGCTACAGCCCCCGGGGATATATCGGTTTAAAGCTCCGACAATATTGATAATTGTAATATGATTTCTTTAAAATGTCACTGTCTGGGTAGTTATCGTTAACTATTGCTATACTATACATAAGCCTAATGCAGCCTATGAATACATCTCATTTATTTTATACTATCCGTACACGAATGACACTTAATAATATCGTGCTTGCTGGGGCGTTACTGATCGTCTCGGCAAGTGTTTGGAACACAATAGGTACTTTGCAAAAAAATTTCATTCTCCAACAAAAAGTTGATAGATTAACAACGGAGATTAAGATAGCAGAAATAGAGGCTGAAAGCTTGGCTCTAGAACAGCAATATTACCGTAGTCCAGAGTATCTAGAATTGACAGCGAGAGCAAGACTTGGGAAAGCAGCGGAGGGTGAGACAATGATTATTTTGCCGTCGCTACCTAAGAATCTAGATAAACCAACTCTTCCTAAGAAGTCTTTCGATCAATCCAATTTTTCAAAATGGATGAGATTGTTTTTTGGCCGGGTTCACTGAACGAACTCAGAACAAAGCGTAACTCGTAAGTAATTATCTACAGT
>JAPUDQ010000025.1 GCA_027493025.1 Candidatus Saccharimonadota bacterium
TTACCCCACTGTCCGGCGTCGTTGTGGGGGGTGGGGAGGCGTGTCATGGGAGCTAAAAATCCTTTTACTATTACAAAATGCTAGGCTTATTTTACCACATAATATCATTGGTCGATAAGTCATTGCAAGGGGTTGCTTGGTAATTTGATACAATAATAGGTAATGAGTAAAAATCTATACATTACGACTGCCATCCCCTACGTCAATGCCAAACCGCATATTGGCAATGCCCTGGACTATCTACTAGCTGATATCTGGACACGATATCATACTATAAACGGTCGTACCGTGCGGTTTCAGGTGGGTACGGATGAGCATGGTAACAAAATTGCTATCAAAGCGAGTGAAGTAGGTATATCACCGCAAGCCTATGTCGATAGTATGTATGGAAACTTTGAGGCTTTGATTAAAGCCGTTGGTGCAGAATACACAGATTTTGTGCGAACGACTGATCCAGCTCATGAAAAGGCCGTGCAATACATATGGCAAAAGCTCCAGCCATATATCTATAAAGGTAGTTATGAAGGCTGGTATTGTACGGGCTGCGAGCGGTTTGTGACCGATAAAGAGGCGCGGGATAATGATGGAAATTGTCCGGATCACGCCAAACCGTACGAACGACTTAGTGAAGAAAATTATTATTTCAAACTCAGTGCTTTTAGCGAGAATATCAAAGCTGCTATTGAGTCGCACAAATTCCAAATCATTCCAGAATTTCGTAAAAATGAGCTGATGGCACTTCTCGATAAAGGCCTAGAGGACATTAGTATTTCACGCCCGGTCAAAAACCTTAGCTGGGGTATTCCGGTGCCTGGCGATGACAGCCAAGTGATGTATGTTTGGATTGACGCACTCAGCAACTATTTGACGGTACTCGGCTATCCCGATAATGAGGAGTGGAAGACCTTTTGGCCAGCTGATGTGCAGGTGGTCGGTAAAGACATCTTGCGATTTCATGCGGCAATCTGGCCGGCAATGCTGATCGGGCTTGATTTACCACTTCCAAAGAAGCTTCTAGCCCATGGATTTATCAACGTTGGTGGAGCTAAGATGAGTAAAACGATTGGTAATGTTGTTGATCCAATGGAGATTATCGAACAATATGGCGTTGATGCGTTTAGATACTATTTTGCCCGCCATATTCCAACCATGGATGACGGCGACTTCACGTGGGAAAAGTTTGAGACTGCCTATAATGCGGAACTGAGTAATGAGCTCGGCAATGTTGTACAGCGGATTGTCGCGATGATTAACCGGTACCAGGCGGGGGTGATTGGTAGCGGTGTCAAGGCGGAGCATGACCTACAGCATTATCACGACCTGATGAGCCAGCTGGAGTTTGATAAAGCGATGGATGAAATCTGGAATACGATTCGTTCGCTCAACCAATATCTCGAGGATGTCAAACCATGGGAAGTTGCTAAACAACGCGAAACTGATAGCGATGCCATCGCTCATCTTGAGGAAATACTGTTGCATTGTGTCGGAACGCTTCAGCAAGTCGCTGAACGCCTGTCGCCTTTTATGCCGCAAACAGCTGCAACGATTACAAAAATATTTGCGGGTGGCGTTATCTCTCCATACGAAGGTGTTTTGTTCCCGAAAAAATACCTCCACACCCCTGAACCGCAAAGAAATACTTCGTAAGAGAGCCTCATATGGACGACATAGCCAATTCTCCCTATTTTACAGATACGCATTGTCATATTCATGAGGAAAGCTACGCTGAAAGCGAAGAGTCGTACAAACGCGCTCTAACGGCGGGTATTCACCGAATGATCTGTATCGGGACAGACTGTAAAAGTTCTCGCGAAGCCATAGAATTTGCCAGGAACCATGAAATGGTTTGGCCTGTGGTCGGTATTCATCCCCACGAAGCCTCCAAAGAAGGTAATAAGGTTAATGAAATTCAGACTATGGCGGCGGACTCAGGCAGTGGTGTCGTTGGTATTGGAGAAATTGGTCTGGACTATTATTATGAGCATTCACCCCGTAATGATCAAATCGCTCTTCTCGAGGCGCAGATGGAGATTGCTCGCACTTATGACCTGCCGATTTCTTTTCATGTGCGAGAGGCATTTGATGATTTTTGGCCGATATTTGATAATTTTCATGGTTTGCGCGGCGTTCTCCACAGTTTTACGGATTCTCTTGAGAACCTCGAGAAGGGCTTGGCACGCGACTTGTATATTGGTGTCAATGGAATCGCGACCTTTGCTCGCGATCGGGAAGTGGTTTACCAAGCTATCCCGCTGTCAAAAATACTACTTGAAACTGATGCACCATTCTTGACACCAAGGCCACTTCGTGGTACTATGAATGAGCCAGCACTTTTGACACATGTTGCCAAATATATTGCGACTCTCCAGTCTATCAATCTCGAGGAGCTCTCGCAGGCAACGGAAGTAGGTGCTACACATCTATTCACCCTAAAATAAACAGCGGAAATATATCAACCCCACCAATCAAATTGATGGAGCATTTGCCTATGTCACTGCAGACCGTTAATCCCCAAAGTGTATTTCATCTCCCTGGACAACCACAGGAATCGTCAGAGCAGCATCCGTCATCGCAATCGGTGAACGAAGTATATTTTGGAACTCAACTCGATACAATCCGTGACCGCACTGATCAGGTTTCCGTACCACTTACCGCAGAAGAGCGGGCAGAGGCGGACTATTTACTTAGTGACAATCATATGCAGCGTGAGCCTTCACCGACGCAAACGGTGGCAGAAATGGCGTATTCAACCGCTGACTATAATTGGGTGCGCAGTATGCATGATGTACCAGAAAAGGATGTCAATGCTCGATTTGGTAATATGGTCGAAACGCCCCGAGAGGCGGCAGCCTATGGAGCGGCTGAGGCAAACTTGTATGATTCAGAGCGTTATCTAACACATCTCTCAGAATCTGACGAGCAGAGACAGGCTCGGTTTAATGCTGAGGCCATGGCTGTCGAGAGTGCTACCTACCAGCGAAGCGTAAGCAAAGAAGTCAACGAAACCATGACGCCTAAGCAGATCAGCGATATCAGTAAAGCGGTGGTTGCGTGGCGGCTTGATGCGCTCGGCAAGCAGGACGAAAAGACGATCAACACGCTTAGGATAAAATAATGAGTCTCTTCACGAAAGCGCTGAGTCTACTTACTGGATCACCGGAGGACGAAAAACGTCCTCTCAAATCTCTCTCCGAGCATGAGCTGATCCAGCTTGAATCGGACATTGGCCGGTATTTGTTTGGTCCTGTACCGTCTGGTCGCCGCCGGGAATTTTTCTGTCTCGATGAGCACACCTGGATTTGGTACGAAGAATGGCAAGATGAAAACAAGAAAAAAGTAAGCCGCACGACACGCTATGAGATTCATGGTAATGGTGTTCTCAAGGTTCGTGATGGCGGTCAGTATGAGTATCTCGACGAAGAAGAGCTGCGTAATTTTGGCGTCGCGGTCCGAATGTATTACGAGCAAGTTATGCGTGGAATCTACAAACGCGATCCCTATACCGGAGCGTTACTAACATCGGCACCATCCAGTGCACCTGATATAATGAATACTGATGGGTGAGCGAGTAATATATCTTGATTATGCTGCTGCTACCCCGCTTGATGAGCGGGTTATTGCTGCTATGGAGCCCTATATTCACGGACAATACTATAATCCTTCGGCACTCTATACACCGGCTCGACAGGTTCGTGAAGCCTATGAAATAGCACGGCACAAACTCGCTATGGCGATTGGCGGTAAACCACAAGAGATTACAATTACGGCGGGCGCGACCGAGTCAATCAACCTGGCTATTCAAGGAATAGTAACGCGACCAGACGACGAAATAGTAAGTTGCCTTACCGAACATGCGGCCGTTGTTGAAACGGCTAAACAACACGCGGTTCGTTGGGCGCAGGTTGATGAGCGGGGCTATGTGAAGCCAAGTGCCGTTGCGGCAGTGATAACGCCCGCAACTCAGCTGGTTAGTATTGGACTAATCAATAATGAGCTGGGAACGGTTCAGCCGATCAAAGAAATTGCAGCTGTGGTTGCGGCCAAACGCCAGCAACGATTAGAGGTAGGTAACGAAACTCCATTATATTTGCACACGGATGCCTCACAGGCAGTGGGATTATTGGATATTTCCGTGTCACGGCTGGGGGTGGATATGATGACACTCAATAGCGGTAAATGCTATGGACCAAAACAGGTTGGACTCTTGTGGGTACGATCGGGTATTGCGCTGGAGTCGATTCTGTTTGGAGGCGGTCAGGAGAATGGTCTTCGTCCTGGTAGTGAAAATGTTGCAGGTACTATCGGTTTTGCTGAAGCTCTGTCTATCGCGCACGCTGAGCGCAAAGATGAATCCCAGCGGCTTCATAGACTACGTGGTTATTTAGAGCGAGAACTGAGCAAGCGTCTCCCAGACGTGGTCGTCAATGGACACCCAAAGCGACATGCGCCGCACATTCTGCATATTTCTATACCTGACTGTGATGGTGAGCGTCTGGTGTATGCACTTGATGGCTTGGGTGTACTCGCTGCAACCGGTTCGGCATGTGCCGCCAACAAAGGCGTACGTTCACATGTCTTGGAAGCAATCGGTATGGATGCTGCGCTTGCTGATAGTAGTTTACGGTTAAGCCTAGGAAGATTGACTACTGATGAAGAAATCATGGAAGCTACTGAGCGAATCATACAAGCCGCGGCGCAGGAGAAAGGCAAATGATCCGTGTCTTAATAACAATTGTTGCATTTTTTGCTGGCTTAACGATCTTTATTGTGCCACCCTACCTAGGACCAGATGACCTCCGACAATGTGATAAACCGCAAGTTGGAACATGCGAAGCCGCTGATGCAATTGTGGTAGTGAGCGGCGGCGACACGATTGCTCGGGTTGATGAAGCGATTCGTTTGTTCAAAGATGGCTGGGGAAAACACCTTATATTCTCAGGAGCGGCAGCCGACAAAACAGGCCCCAGTAATGCGCTCGCCATGAAAAAGTATGCGACGGAGCTTGATATACCAACCTCACAGATTTCGATTGAAGAATTCTCCCATACAACTGCCGAAAATGCTGTCAATACGAGTTTGTTTATCCAAAAAAATAACATTAAAAAAATAGTTCTTGTTACCAGTGCGTATCATCAACGTCGGGCAAGTCTAGAGTTTAAGGCCCGGCTAGGTGACAGCGTGACGATCGTTAATCATCCGGTTGCTCATGATCGACAATGGACCGAATACTGGTGGTTAAGTTTTGGCGGATTATGGCTGGCCTACGGTGAGTTGTTCAAAATACTGTTGTTTTATATCAGTTTTGGAACGATTGTATGAATGTCTACGTTGGTATGAGCGGCGGGGTGGATTCATCGGTGACCGCGGCATTGCTGGTCGAGCAGGGTTATCAGGTGACGGGGGTCTACATGAAAAACTGGACGCAAGATTTGCCTGGTATGAAATGTCCTTGGGCGGATGACCTAGCCGACGCCAAGCGGGTTGCCGTGCAGCTGGGGATTCCGCTCAAAGTCTATGATTTTCAGTCCGAGTATAAACAACGGGTGGTGGATTATATGATCGCGGAGTATCGGACAGGGCGAACGCCCAACCCGGACATCATGTGTAATCAAGAGGTTAAGTTCAAGCTATTTCTAGAGACAGCGCTTGCTGATGGTGCGGAGATGATTGCGACGGGACACTATGCTGTTGTTCAGAAGGGATCTTCAGGGGATGCTCGTTTATTTCGCGCAAAAGACGTACTGAAAGATCAGACCTATTTTCTGTATCGAGTTACCTCTGACGCACTCGCAAAGACGTTATTTCCGCTTGGGATGTATAAAAAAACAGAGGTGCGTTCCATGGCGTCTGAGCGAGGACTTGCGACTGCCCGCAAAAAGGATAGTCAAGGTATTTGTTTTGTCGGTTCGGTAGGAATCAAAGAATTTCTGGGTCAATACGTTACCGCTGCCGCTGGCAGCATCGTTGATATGCAGACAAAAACCGTTCTTGGACGACATGAGGGCGCAATCTTTTATACGATTGGTCAGCGTCATGGACTGAACCTTGGTGGCGGATTGCCATACTATGTGGTTGGTAAAGACATGGTCAAAAACGAGGTCTATGTGAGTCGCAACCTCAACCATGAGACGATGTGGCGGACGACGGTACGTTTGCGAGATACTCACTGGATTAATGGTGTGCCTGAGCGATCATCGCTTGTCGCTCGTTTGCGTCATCGCGGCAGTTTATTGTCATGCCGATATAAGGATGACATTCTCTATCTGGATAATCCTGAACGAGCCACAGTCGCTGGTCAATCAGCAGTTATCTATGCGAGTAGCGAATGTTTGGGCGGGGGAATTATTGCGGATTAACGGAAAAATTATCGTATACTGGAGAAAAGATAAAGGATAAACACTATATGGAACCTCCTCATATCATGACACCAAACCCCTACCAGCCTGACCCGCCAGCGCCAAATCATCGACGAAGAAAGTATTGGATCATCGGCCTTGTTGTCGCGCTGCTGCTTGGCGGGGCGGGGGTGGGATACTGGATGTATCTTCAGCAAAAACCTCCGGTAGCTACGAATACTTCAAATTCCGTATCTAAATCTGAAGAATCAGCCAAACCAAAACAGCCTCTCTCTCCAGAACTGCAACGCTTTGTGTCTCCGCAATCAGGCGAAACGTGGTACGCCAGACCCAAAGAAATTGCTGCTCTTGGCTATCTCAAATCAGAAACGGTTGAGTATTTCACGCAGTTCGAAAAGGATAAGTCCAAGATAGAGGCGATGATGAAAGCGGCCGCTCCAGCGTATTATGAGGCCGGAAAACGTGCAGATTTCACTATCGTTGTTGTGCTTGATCCAAGTAGCGGTATGATGCCCACTTACCATATATTTGAGCGAGCGGTTGATGGCACCGTCACGATGCTCGTAAAACCTCAAAAAGATATGAAATATGAGGGTGATGGCTTAAAATATGCGCGCGACATAACTACCGCGAAAGTTTCACAGTTTAATGATAAAGTTCAGTATGATTCATTGAGCGTTCCGGCTAGTATCCCCCTCGAAAATGGAGAACAGGTCGTCCGCGAAGAGTATGCCTCACTAGGCACCAACTCATTACCCTATGGTGATCAGGTATTAAAAACGAAAGTTGCTGACTATGGTGCGAGTAAACTCTATCGTGTTGAGAGGTCATTTTCTGACACTAAACTGACAAATGTTGGCTATTATATCGAGCTACCGTATGGTGGAGAATTCTCGCTGTCATATACCCCAAACACCTTGAGTCTCGAGAAATATACGTGGGCTAATAATACACCCGCTATGGGCAAAAATTATGATGGCATCGAGGAATACGACACCATCACGCCGATCGCGCGTGGCTGCGGAGGTCTGATGGCAGCCGTAACTCGCTCGGATGTTGTCAAGCAAGATGACCTACAGTATATCGGCAAAACTGACACTGGCCGTGAGGTCTATCAACCCAAAGACCAAGCCCACATGCTGCTCAAAAAAGCCTATGACGAGTACGTTCAGTTTGCAGCGGTTGACTCAAAAAAAACAGTGTCGTTTACTGACTTTATTCAGGCACATGGTCTGGTGATTATCAAGAACAGCGCCGGAGAATATCTCGTCTATGCGCGGCAACACTATGCGCCCAAATACGGCTGCGCCAAACCCGTGGTCTATCTCTACCCTGATTCAGCGCGATCTGTCGATGTGGCAGTCGGTGCAAATGTCATCTTGTCTGATCCACTCTATCCGAGCGGTGGCTGGAAAAACGTCCGGGCAGAGCCATCAGGCAAACTAACCTATCAAGGGCATTCATACTCATCGCTGTACTGGGAAGGTCCAGGCATCGGTAACTATCCGACGCTCACTGAGGGAACAGTTGTCGCAGTCCATGAGGTCGCCGCTACGATGCGTCGTCAGCTTGAACAGCAAGGTCTGAATGCACAGGAAATCACCGACTTTATGGAGTTTTGGCAACCGCGTATCCCGCAGAAACCATATGTACGTTTGTCGTGGCTAACGACGAAACAAATGGACGAGCTTGCACCGCTTCGCATCGCGCCAACGCCCGATAGCGTCAAGCGCGTCTTTCTCGACATGGAAGGCCTCGACACACCAGTCCGTATCAAGCCGCAACGACTTGATGGCTTCACTCGCCGCGGCTTCACCGTCGTCGAATGGGGTGGGTTGAGTACGGTAAACGTAGAATAGTATTTCCGGTAACATCGCCGCCAATAAAGCTGCTCGGCAGACGATACCTGTGTTTCGTATGAGCGGTAAGTGGATGATTGCAGGTAATTATCGACCATAATTTATAATCGAATTGTTCGTATTGTGCGATTGGTCATGATGCAAACGCCACCAAGATTTGGTCACTCAACGAGATGGATGCAGATCATGTCTTAGCTTGGAGTAAAGGCGGGGCAACTAATCTTGAAAACTGCGAAATGCTCTGCAAATCCCACAACCGCGCTAAGGGGAATCGATGAAATACGTGTCATGGTATGATAGGAGTAACTATGAGAAGATTCCCACGTGCAAAAAAACTAACATTTTTTAATAACAAAGGCGGCGTTGGCAAGACAACTTTGGCGTTCAATACAGCAGTGCAATTTGCGAATAAAGGATACAAGACGGCACTACTCGATCTTGATCCGCAATGCAATCTGACGAGACTTGCACTTGGCGAGGAATACTACCAAAATACCCTATTTTCGCACGTATATAAAACGATTTACGATGTGCTTGAAGGGGTAGTTAATGGCGGCGGTGATATCGACACCAGTACCCAGTTTGAGCCAGTCAAGGCATCCTCAAATCTTTATTTGTTGAGAGGTGATATAAAATTATCTGAGTATGAAGAACTCTTGAGTACGGCATTTAATAATGCAGCTGCCGGTACGCGAAATGGCTACTTTGTAACGAGTGCGATCGATCGCTTTATGCGAGAAAAAGGTATGGAGGAGGAGGTAGATATTTTCGTGATCGATACCTCTCCTACCATGGGCCGGTTAAACCGTGTGATTTTGCTTGGTACTGATTACTTTGCGGTTCCGATGAACCCAGATGCATTTAGTTTGCAAGGTATTGAAAATTTGGGAATCAAGCTTGATGAATGGAAACGAAACTGGCGTGATACGGGGAAAGCGTTGGCGCAAAATACCGAAAGTCAGTATGTACTTGATGGCGAAGGATTGTTTATTGGCTATATTCTTAATGCATACAATGTCTATGCTGAAAAACCGATCAAAGACCACCAGAAGTGGATAGACAAGATTCCTGAAAGTGTTAAAAAGTATCTCTCAGAAATGCATTGTCGTAATGGTCTTGTGGCAGCAAGTTATCAAAATCCACTGCATATTATCCAGGATTACGGAATGATTCCTGCACTTTGTCATCGAAAGGGCGAGGCAATATTTGAAATTGATTCAGCAACGCTCAAACCAGGTACGTATGACAATCTCGAAAAGTCAAAGCAAGAATTTGATGAATTGTCTGACAATATATTGCGAATACTCGAGAAATATTAGTTAACCGATTTTTATTCTCATCAAGTGTGTAAGGGTTATTGCGGTGCGTTTTCAGATGGCATAGTATGCTATACTCTACAGATATGAATGCCCAAGAAATCCGCAATAAATATTTAGAATTTTATCGCCAGCGGGGACATGAGATTATCCCGCGGGCACAGCTAGTCTTGTCCGGTGATCCGACGACGTTGTTTACGGGCAGCGGCATGCAGCCGATGATTCCGTATTTGCTGGGCGAGCCGCATCCGAAAGGCGTGCGGATTGTGGATAGCCAGACCTGTTTGCGCGCCCAAGACATCGAGGATATTGGCGATAATCGTCACACGACGTTTTTTGAGATGCTCGGCAACTGGAGCATGGGCGACTACTTCAAGCGACAACAGATCGAATGGATGTATGAATTTTTGAGCGACGTGGTTGGGCTGGATATGAGCCGCGTCTATGTCACGTGCTATGCGGGCGAGCCGCGCTATGATATCCCAAAAGACGAAGAAGCGGCTATGGTCTGGTCGGAACTATTTGAAAAAAATGGTTTATCACATCTCACGGCAATGATTGGTAGCGAAGCGGCTGGCTATGCGCGTGGTATCAATGAAGGCGAGCGGATTTTTTACTACGATGGCAGCAAAAACTGGTGGAGCCGTAATGGTAACGAAGAACGCACGCCGGTCGGTGATCCGTGCGGTCCAGATAGCGAGATGTTTTATATGTTTGATATCGCCCACAATCCGGAGTTTGGTGAGAACTGTCATCCAAACTGTGACTGTGGCCGGTTTATGGAGATCGGCAACAATGTCTTTATGGCCTACAAAAAAGTAGCAGAAGGAAAATTTGAGCTGCTGGATAAACCAAATATCGACCACGGTTCGGGCCTGGAGCGGATTGCGGCAGCGGCTATCAATGATCCGGATGTATTTAAGATAAGTCTCTTGTGGCCAATCATTCAGAAGCTCGAAGAAATTAGTGGCAAGAAATACGACAGCCATACCGAGAGTATGCGAGTGATCGCTGATCACTTGCGGGCAGCGACGTTTCTCGCGGTTGATGGCTGTGTACCGAGCAACAAAGAACAGGGCTATGTCATGCGCCGACTGGTGCGGCGAGCGATGATCAAGGCATTTGATCTTGGTGTTGAGCAGAATTTTATCGAGCAGATTGTGCCAGTGGTGATAGGACTCTACGAGAATGATTATCCAGAGGTAAAAGAACGATCCCAGACGGTTTTGGATGTGCTTATGAAAGAGGAAAAGGTCTTTCGCACGACTCTCAGAAAAGGAACGGTTGAGTTGGGCAAAGAGATTTTGCGGCAATTTAAAACGACCCGCAAAATGCCAGCGATTATTTCAGGCGATTACCTATTTACGATGTATGATACGCATGGTTTTCCGGCTGAGCTCTCCCTGGAGTCGATTGCGACGTATGCGACCGAGTATCATGATCCACAAGATGGAAAGAGATATACAGTGACGGCGCAAGCCAGTGATACTTGGCGTGATGAGTTTGGGGCTAAGATGCGTGAACAGCGCGAGCGTAGTCAGACAGCGCAAAAAGGCGTCTTCAAAGGCGGGCTTGAGGGGCATGATGATATCCACAAAAAATACCACACCGCAACGCATTTGATGTACAAAGCGCTCCGGATGGTACTGGGCGATCATGTGGTACAGCGGGGCAGTAATATAACGGCGGAGCGACTCCGGTTTGATTTCTCACATCCAGAAAAGGTAACGCGCGAGCAACTTGACAAAGTCGAAACAATCGTCAATGAAGTAATTCGCCAAGATGTGCCCATGAGCTGGAAAGAGTATCCGACCGAAGAAGCTTTTGCTCGTGGTGCGCTCGGTGCCTTTGGTGACAAATATGGCGATACAGTGAAAGTCTATCAAGCGGGCGATGGCGACAATCCGTTTAGCTTTGAAATCTGCGGTGGGCCCCATGTCGAGAGTACGGGTAAACTTGCTGAGGGCGGTAAAAAATTCGTTATAACCAAAGGAGAAGCCTCAAGCGCGGGAATACGACGGATTAAAGCCGTTCTTCGATGATATTGTTCTTTGATCTATACTGAAAGTATGATTCTGTTGATATCTGTAATCATGGGTCTCAACGGTAGGATTTCGTACAAAAAACTTGGGTGATGCCTGGGCCCCGGGAGGGGCGCCAGGCGATCACGGAGATTCACTTATGGAGCTTGAGGATCCTGTCCCCAATCTTCCCCAAGGCTTCAGATGAGCCGATCTTCTTCTTGGCGCTTCCGGGTCGACCGTGGTACTTGCCGCCGGTGATGTCATTGGCAACCTTTAGGTCCAGAACGGCGGCGTCCCTTCGTTCAGTGGGGGACCAGCGCGATTGCAAAGCGTTCATGATTCCTCCGTGAGTAGAGCATGCACACGGGCGTGTGCATAAAGTTATTTTATAATGTAATTAATAATTATGCAACATATCCATACCGGGTTATCTTAACCTCTTGGTACAAGAATTAATGTTTTTTCACAATATAACTGA
>JAPUDQ010000026.1 GCA_027493025.1 Candidatus Saccharimonadota bacterium
TCTCCGCTGGCCTACCTAGCTGCTACGGTTGTTCCGGATTAGTTGACTGAATCTTAAAACGCTTAACGTCGAGCAAGGCCGAACTATCTGGTACACTAGATAGATATGAAACACACGCTCAAGAAAACCTCAGATACACTTGTATCGATTACGACATCAGTCTCAGAGGCTGATCTCAAAAAGGCAAAATCAGCTGCGCTCACGCAACTCAGTACACAAGTAAAAGTCCCTGGCTTTCGCACAGGCAAGGTACCGCCAGCCATCGCAGAAAAAAATCTCGACCCTAATCTACTCGCCAATGAAACCATGGAACAAGCTCTTAATGCAGCATTAAATGACTGTATTGTCGCCGAAGACCTTCGCGTCTTGGATCAACCCAAGGTCAATGTGACAAAGTTCGTACCCTATACTGATCTAGAATTTACCGCCGATATTGAAGTGTTACCTCCGGTCAAATTAGCGGATTACAAAAAACTGAAAGCTCGCAAAGAAAAATTCACGGTGGATGCAAAAGAAGTTGATGAAGTCATTGATCGTATCCGGACGAATTTTGCGGAACGAGCTGAGGTAACGCGAGCTGCCAAGTCTGGCGACGAGGTAGTGATTGACTTTGACGGTCGTGACAAAAAAAATGGGCCAATCGATGGAACGAAAGCCGAGGATTACGCACTTGCGCTCGGAAGCGGCTCATTTATTCCAGGATTTGAAGATAAACTCATCGGTCATAAAGCTGGGGAACAGTTCGATATCGACGTGACGTTTCCTGCCGATTATCATGCCAAACATCTCCAGAAAGCCAAGGTTACGTTTGCAATTAATCTCAAAAAGATTCAAGAAGTCGTCTTGCCAAAAGCTGACGATGACCTCGCAAAAAAGTCCGGTCCTTTCAACTCTATCAAAGATCTCAAAGCTGATATTAAACGTGAGTTGACTGCACAAAAGGAGCGCTCTGCTACCGAAAAGCTCAAAGATGACCTCCTAGGTGAATTAGCTGAAAAAACCAAGCTTACGCTTCCGGCGGTGCTGGTTGAAGACCAATTGCGCGCTCTTGAGCAAGAATTCCAGCAGAATCTACTATATCGCGGACAAACCTTGGAGCAGTATATGGAGGGTGCGGGCTATAAAGACAGAGACATCTGGATAGAAAAGGAGTTGCGTCCGGCCGCCGAACGACGCGTTAAGGCTGGACTGGTCCTCGCTGAGTTAAGCAAAGTCGAATCGATTGATATTAGCACCGACGAATTCGAGGCCGAGCTTGCTCGCCGTAAGGCAGAAGCGCCGAAAATGGCCGATCAGCTTGATACGCCAGAGGCTCGCCGTGATCTTGCAAATCGTGTTATCACTGAAAAGACTATCCAACGCCTGGTGGAGTTCAACCAGAAGTAGCGAGCAGATTTGACAAATTAGATTTATAGTGCTATAATATCGAATACTCCGCGCAATGGAGGGATCCTCCGAGAGGAGATGAATGCACATGGAAAAATCCGCTGAGGCAAAACAGCGAGAGCTGGATGACGAGTTGACGAAACTCGTCAAGGGGGTCGGTATTTTGGCGGCGGGACTGATTCTCGCCGTGATCGGCAATCCACTGTGGGTTATGGTTAAGCTCTTTGTCTGGTTTATCGCGCTTGTATGTGTCGCGGTTGGACTGGGCTTGATCTTTACGGCCAAGCATCCCTTGCGACACCTTGTTGCAATAGGTCTCATGCTCGTTTCTGCCGTTGTCTTAGCAGCGGCCACTCGACAGGGATTTGTCCTTTTCCTGGCGGTGGTTGGCGTTGTCGGCTACGGCGTGAAGGAATTTCTAGACAAAGAATTCTAGTACAGGTGAACTCATTGCGCGGAGTTCTACCTGGAATACATGAAATATAGTTAGCACTCTTGACGTTAGAGTGCTAATTTTTTATACTGATTGCATGATGAAACCGCACAATTATCTCGTACCAACCGTTATCGAAAAAGCGCACGACGGTGAACGCGCTTATGATATCTATAGTAAACTACTTAAAGAACGAATTATTTTCCTCGGTGATGAAGTTAACCAAGCTACGGCGAGTATCGTCGTCGCGCAGCTTTTACACCTTGCCTACGAAGACCCTAAAAAAGATATCTCTCTCTACATCAACAGTCCCGGCGGCAGTGTCTATGATGGCCTAGCTATCTTTGATACGATGCAGTTCATTAAGCCTGATGTTGCTACGTATGGTATCGGACTCCAAGCGAGCTTTGGTGCGGTACTACTTGCCAGCGGCGCAAAAGGCAAACGATATGTCTTGCCACATGCCCGTGTCATGATGCATCAACCGCACGGAGGCTTGCAGGGACAGATTACCGACCAGGAGATCAGTCTCCGTGAAGGTGTCCGTCTCAAAGAACTTCTGATCGATATCATGGTCAAACAAACCGGTCAAAAACGCGCCAAGGTCAAGATGGACATGGAACGCGATTTCTGGATGGATGCCAAAGAAGCGGTTGTCTACGGAATCGCCGACCAGGTTCTATAGGCGTTTTCGTCAACAGGGGTAAACTCTGGACATATTGTATTATTTGTGCTATAATATTTATACATGGTTATGTTTAAGTCCACTGTCCCTAATAGTCTCAATACGATTCACCAACAGGGTGATAGTTTCGATGGGAATCGTATGCATCTGGATCGTATATATGCGGAGGCACGAGGAAGTTTACTATGCGTCATGGGTTCGATGGGTATAAGTGCCATGGTGATGCAAGAAGAAACTCAAAAAGCAAGTACTCTAGGTATAGGTATCCAGCTAGCCCTAGCGGGAGGGGCGGGTCTCGAGGCATACCGGCAAAGCCGTAAAAAGTATAAAGCGATTGATCAAAGCGAGGCGATAGTTCGAGATGATTTTCGTGCCGGTAAGGTGGATGTGATCAGGGTAGCCGATGGATTATCGCTCTATGTCCAGAGTAATAATTATAATCCTGACAGGGTGCCCGTGGATGATCGACAGGTACTTGCCTATACGCAGGCTTATATGCAGCAATATGGTATTAAAAGCGCTTTATTTGATGTACCTGTAGATAGCAGGGAGATACCGGAGGCTGTTTCTTTGAAGAAGTGGTTTGACGATAAGAAAGGCGTCCAACATGGGTTTCATATTACACGTATCGATGAAACGCCAATTTTGGAGCTAACCGCAGAACAGTTGGCGGTCCGTATCGATGAACTGCGTGGTGAAATGGATGATAACTCCATTAATTTTTATATGACAATTTTACGTGATAGCTCATCACGCATTCCGCGCGCATACGAGGAGCTTACTAGTGGGTCGCGATCAGTGGAGAGCTTTCGCTCGGTTCTGAGACAAGAACTTGAGGCGCAGCTTATGCCTACGGGACGCGCTTGGGTGATTGATCCTACTGATGGTGTTCGCCAGCCAAAACGCGCTGAGGTTGGTGCTTATATACAAGGAACGAACGTAGTAAGCGTCAGGCATATCGCAAATGAGAAGACTATGGAAACACAGCCTCTTCTTTACCACTATGGCGTGAACAGCCGAGAACTTCTAGAGAAACAATTGATACAAGAAGAAGATCCAAAAAAGCGACATCACTTGGCACGAGCTGGTTTGTGGTTAGAGCTTGAAGCATTGCATCAATCAGTGGAGGATAGGAATACGGTTGAACCTGATGGCGAATTTACAAAAGAGACACTTTTTCAAGAAATTGAGACATGGAAGCGCAGTGATGATAGGTTTCGTCGTAGCCGTCTAATAGGCGCTGTAGGTATGGTAGGATCGATCGTTGGGCTTGGTGTCGTGAGTTTTGCTGGACTTAATCACGGTCGTACACTTTCAGACACATGGCATACCCAGTACAAGGAGACAGCGCCTATGGTAGATTATGATGAGTATGTTACCGAGCACTATGATACTGCTTCTCGCAGTTTTGCTGCTGCCTACGATACCTATAAACGATATATGTTAACTGGCATGCCAACACGGGAAATTCAACTATCACCAGATAGGTTGAGTGGCGATGTTGCCGATGCGAAATATGATACCCTACTTGATGTCGCAAACTTATTGGTATTTAACGGTATGGATGTCAAAGGTTATTGGACGAAATCGGTTAATGATAGACTGACTTTACGTGACGGAACTGCAGCATGGAACTATGACCCAAATGAATCTGGGTATCAACGTGTTGAACGGGATAACAGAAGTGGGGATCATGATCCTACGAGACAAATGATTGTTGTCCAACAAAAAATCCAAGGCGAGAATGGTGATTTTATACCTATTCCTGTCAGACAAGGAACCGTTGTCACAAAAGCAGAGTTAGTTTATAAAGATGAAGGTGTGACCGTATCAACGGAGATGCCAATCTATTTTTCAAATACCAATACATGGGCCTATCAACGCCTACTATCATATTCTGATGACGACTATATCGAATACACCCTAGAGCCAAAAAGCATATTACGACAGCCTCAAGCGATCTTCCTGCCGATGATAGACCAAACAGCCATTAGCGTTATGCCTGAGTTAACACAAACAGATCATACGGCTGTTGAAGACTTGTTACGGCAGAAGACATACTCTAAACAGCCGTTACAAGAAATCAAGCACGACATCCAAGGACTGAATGGTGTCAATGATCTAGATGAGTATGTAGCCGCACTTCGTAAGGGTGAATCGTCAAACTGTGCGTCTGCAAATACGCTTGCGCTACTAGCCCAAAAGGGCATGGCTGATCAGGTGCCTATGAATATTGTGACGGGCTATCTCGTAAAAGATAGCGCTGACCGTACATTGAAAGACGGACATGCATGGACGGTTGACGCCTACGGGGAGATCAAGGACTATACCGGAGTTCTCCAACCAGAAAAACCTAAACATATTCCATTTGACAAAAATTTTCTGTTGGCTGGTGCGGTGGGACTAAGTGGCCTTGCCTTGGTTCGCCGCAAGAAGCTTTCAGAACTCGTAACAAGCAATAGACAGCAGATTCAGGCGCTAAGACGTCATATCAATGAAGCGAGTGACAAACGAACGTATACTGCTATGTCTTTTGACTACTTTGCCCAAAAAGCGGGTAATAAAGCGATTGCATCGGTTTTTGCACCGTTTCCCACGAGAAATAGCGAAATCAAATTGACTCGGGATGAAATACTACGTAACGTTCCGGACGATTTCACGTCAGTCGACAAGATTATTCGTCGCGGTACTATTTCGGGCACTGCTTATACGATTCTGGAACGGCAGGGTCTTCGACGTATGATTCGTGCGAAACGGCATCTACAAAAAACTACTTGACCTAGGAGGAATGGTTCGTTTATAGTAGTAGGTAATGAAGGTTGAATAAACTAGGGTATCTATACACGCACGCATCGGCGGGCGTTTTGCGTGTTAGGATGCTCCTGATCCGTACCCTAGAAAGAAAACTTCGGCGCCATTATCAACCCTAACCACAACCAGGAGGCTTAATGGCCACATCAGCCAAAGAAAAACGCGTGCTGTTTACGAAAGACGACTCAGCGCTGCCATTACCAAACCTCATCAGTCACCAGGTCGACTCATGGAAAGAATTTGTCGAAACGGGACTAGGTGAGATTTTTGCAGAAATAAATCCAATTTCTGACTATACGGAGCAAAAACTTGAACTTCGATTCAAGGACTATCACTTTGAAGAGCCGAAGATTTCTGAAGCCGAAGCACGCTATGACAACATCAGCTATGAAGCGCCCCTCAAGGCGGTCGTTGAGCTGACAAATAAAGTTACTGGTGAGGTCAAAGAATCCGAAATTTACCTCGGTGATTATCCATGGATGACCGATCGTGCCACATTTGTCATAAACGGTGCAGAGCGTGTGGTGGTTAGTCAGCTGATCCGTAGTGCGGGTATTTTCTTTATGGCTGACGCGCATGCAGGACGAAATTATTATGGCGCCAAACTTATCCCCGGTCGTGGTGCATGGTTGGAGTTTGAAACGGCGACAAATGGCGCAATCTACGTCAAAATCGACCGCCGTCGAAAGCTTGCCGTTACGACCCTGCTTCGGGCTATCGGATATCCAACCAATACCGCTATCAAAGAGCTCTTTAAAGATGTTGATACAGGTGATACGAGCTATATTGACGCCACGATTGAAAAAGATCCGAGCAAAGGGACCAATGAAGCGCTAATCGAAGTATATCGTAAGTTGCGCCCAGGTGATCTAGCTACTGTTGATAACGCGCGCAGTATGATTGAGCGCATGTTTTTTGATTTTAAACGGTTTGATTTTAGCCGGGTTGGTCGGTATAAGATCAATCAGCGTCTCGGTATGGATGTGCCAAATACGGCTGAGAATCGCGTTATGCGACTCGAGGACCTTGTGGCGATCATTTCAGAAATTATTCGCCTCAATAATACTCAAGAAGCGCCGGATGATATTGATGCGCTCAGTAATCGCCGTATCAAACTGGTTGGTGAGTTGGTTGCTCGGCAGTTTAGAATCGGTATGCTACGCATGGATCGTAACGCCAAAGACCGTATGAGTGTCAGTGATATTGAAACGGTCACCCCAGCGCAGCTCATTAACGCTCGTCCAGTCGTAGCTGCAGTACGCGAGTTCTTTGCCAGTTCGCAGCTTAGTCAGTTTATGGATCAGACTAACCCGATGTCGGAGTTGAGCCACAAACGTCGCTTAAGTTCCATGGGCCCTGGCGGTCTAAGCCGTGAGCGTGCGGGACTTGAGGTACGTGATGCTCACCAAACACATTATGCTCGACTCTGTACGGTGGAGACGCCAGAAGGAGCAAACATTGGACTTGTCCTCAACCTCGCAACCTATGCGCGGATTAACGATTATGGATTTATTGAGGCACCGTATCGCCCTGTCAAAGATGGCGTAGTTAGCGATGGAGTTGTCTATCTTGATGCAGCGGCGGAAGCCAAAGAGATCATTGCTGAGGCCAGCACAAACCTTGGTGAGGGCAATAAAATTATGGCTGAACGGGTCAGTGCCCGTATTCGTCTCGCCCCAGGACAGGTTGATACCTCTGAAGTTACCTACATGGACGCAGCACGCAAACAAATGATTGGTGCTACGGCAAGTCTCGTGCCGTTCATCGAGAAAAACCGTATTGATCGCTCTCTGACTGGCTCAAACATGCAACGTCAAGCAGTGCCGCTTTTGCAAACCCAAGCGCCGACGGTTGGTACGGGCATTGAGGCGGATATTGCGCGTAACACCAGTCAACTGATCGTCGCCGAAGCCGCTGGCGAAGTAGTCCGAGCTGATGCAGACGAGATACACGTTCAATACGGACCAAAGGACGTTAAAGTTTATAAACCTGTCCACTTTGAGCAAAGTAACGATGATCGTTCTATCAACCAGCGGGTTATGGTTTCACGCGGCGACAAAGTCAAGAAAGGTGACATCCTGATTGAGGGCGCTAGTATTAGCGATGGAGAACTGGCGCTCGGTCGTGATCTACGCGTTGCATTCATGCCGTGGAATGGTTACAACATGGATGACTCAATCATCTTGAGTGATCGGATTGTCAAAGATGACGATCTGACAAGCATTAATATTCAAGATTTTATGGTTGAAGTCCGTGAAACAAAGCTCGGACCTGAAATTGTTACCAGGGATATTCCTAATGTTAGTGAGGACTCGCTGCGTCACCTCGACGAAGATGGCGTTGTGCGAATCGGAGCTGAAGTCAAAGCTGGTGATGTCTTAGTTGGTAAGATTACGCCAAAAGGCGAGCAAGAACTCAGCTCTGAGGAACGACTTTTGCGCGCTATCTTTGGTGAGAAAGCTAAAGATGTCCGTGATACCAGTCAACGCATGAGTAATGGCAAACAAGGCAAAGTTGTCGGCGTTAAGATATTTAGCCGTGAGAATGGGCATGAACTCAAGGCTGGAGTTCTGATGCAGATTCAGATTTATGTCGCACAGCTTCGCAAGATTGCGGTTGGTGATAAGCTTGCTGGTCGTCATGGTAACAAAGGTGTGGTTGCGCGGATTCTGCCGATTGAAGACATGCCGTTCATGGAAGATGGCACACCTGTTGATGTAATCCTCAACCCACTTGGTGTACCAAGCCGTATGAATCTCGGACAGCTCTTTGAGACACATCTCGGTATGGCAGCGCGCGCACTCGGCTATAAAGTGTCTACACCGCCATTTAACGGCGTGCCAAACAAGACCATCGAGGATCAACTTGAAAAAGCTGGTTTCCCGCGCGATGGTAAAATCCAACTCTTCGATGGCCGTACCGGTGAAGCGTTTCAGGAAAAAACGACGGTGGGGGTTATGTATATGATTAAGTTGCATCATATGATTGCCGATAAGATTCACGCCCGTTCAATTGGACCATACACAATGGTTACCCAGCAACCACTCGGTGGTAAAGCACAAAACGGTGGTCAGCGCTTCGGTGAAATGGAGGTGTGGGCACTTGAAGCATACGGTGCCGCAACTACCTTACAGGAAATGTTGACCATTAAGTCTGATGATGTCTATGGTCGCGCAAAAGCCTATGAAAGTATCATCAAGCATGAGCCGATTCTTGGGCCAAAGATTCCTGAGTCGTTTAATGTCCTTGTCAAAGAGCTCCAAGGACTTGGTCTTCGTGTTGATTTGATTGAGGATGAAACGACTATCGATGCCGAGAATGTGATTGTTGGCGATGAAGGCAGTGGCGTATCTCTTGACTCAGAGAATGAGTCAACCGAAACCGTTGGTGATGAGGCTGATGAATTTGGCGCGATTGAACTTGACGAGGGCATGACGATTGAAACAGCAGAAGAATTCGATGATATTGAAGAAGATATCACAAAGGAGGAAAAATAATGGCACGTCCAATGATTAGTACTAGTATCTCCGATTTTGACGCCGTACGTCTGGCCGTTGCTAGCGCCGATGATATCCTCAAATGGAGCTACGGTGAGGTTACAAAACCAGAAACCATTAACTATCGTACGCAAAAGCCAGAACGTGATGGTCTTTTCTGTGAACGTATTTTCGGGCCAGTCAAGGACATCAACCCGCATGATGCTAAGCTGAAAGGTGTTCGTTCTCGTGAAGCTGCCGTTGATAAAAACGGCGAGCTTGTCACGCGCTCTGTTGTGCGTCGTGAGCGTATGGGTCACATCCATTTGGCCGCACCCGTCGCACACATTTGGTTTATGCGTGGCGCGCCAAGCGCCATGGCTCTCTTGAGCGGCGTGCCTGTGCGTCAGCTTGAGCGTGTGGCATATTTTGCCAGCTATCTTATCCTTGAAGTTCAGGAAGAAAAGCGTGATCAAATGCTGGCTGATCTTGAGGCTGAGCTTGATGCTGGTCGTGCGGCAATCAAAATTCGGTATGAAAAAATGGCCGAGGAAGATGCCGTTGATATCAAAAAACTAGCTGCCGAGCAAACCAAAGAGCTTGAAGAATTTGAGAGTACTATCGAAGTTCGTCGTAATCAGCTCGGTGGACTCGTTAAAGGTGCGCTCATCAACGAAACGGATTATCGAAACTTGCCAGAAGAATATGAAGAGCTCGTTTCAGTCGGTATGGGTGGCGAAGCCCTTGCAGCGCTTCTAAAAGAAATTGACCTTAATGTCCTAATCCGTGATTTGACTGAAGAGGCTGAGGGTGCGAAAGGCCAACGTAAGAAAAAAATCGTTAAACGGCTCAAGGTGCTCGAGGGTATGCAACGAGCT
>JAPUDQ010000027.1 GCA_027493025.1 Candidatus Saccharimonadota bacterium
TTACCCCACTGTCCGGCGTCGTTGTGGGGGGTGGGGAGGCGTGTCATGGGAGCTATTAACCCTCTCTTTTAGAGTATTATGTTCTGATATTAAGTATAAGAGCAATAAGACTAAAAGACAAACATTATCGTACATAGGAAAGTATGATACCTTGCTCTATACTAGACGTATGGACTACAACTCACTCGCCCTCGAACTGCATAAAAAATATAAAGGCAAGATTACCACTTCGCTTCGTGACACGTCTGAGCTGACGCGCGACAAATTAAGCGCTTATTATAGCCCTGGCGTCGGAGCGGTCAGTATGGCAATCGCCGAATCGCCCGAGCTACTACCGACATATACCTGGACAAACAACCTAGTGGCTGTTATTTCTGACGGCTCAGCCGTTCTCGGTCTAGGTGATATCGGACCAAAAGGTGCGATGCCTGTCATGGAAGGAAAAGCATTTCTCTTTAAACAATTTGCCGATATCGATAGCATACCGATCATACTTGATGTGCATACAGCCGATGAAATTGTCGCAACTATTAAGGCTATTGCACCAAGTTTTGGGGCGATCAATCTCGAAGATATCGCCGCCCCCAAATGTTTTGAGATAGAGGAACGCCTCAAAGCCGAGCTGGATATACCTGTCTTTCATGACGACCAACACGGTACAGCAGTCGTCGTGCTGGCCGGACTTATTAATGCTATGAAGGTAACAGGTAAATCTCTTTCAGATTGCAAGATCGTCACCATTGGTGCAGGCGCAGCTGGCACAGCCATCGTAAAGCTCCTGCACCGTTACGGTGTCGGCTCAATCATCGCCGTCGATAGCAAGGGTATTATCGGTAACCAACGAACCGACCTAAATGATGAAAAACGCGCACTGTGCGAGTTTCTCGATATCTCACGTCATGGCTCACTCGATGATGCCATACAGGATGCGGATATTTTTATTGGTGTCAGTAAACCCGGTCTTTTAACACCCGCTATGATTCAAAAAATGGCGGCAGATCCAATTATTTTTGCCCTAGCTAACCCTATCCCCGAAATCATGCCTGACGAAGCCATCAGTGCTGGTGCTGCTGTTGTCGCAACCGGACGGAGTGACTTTCCGAACCAGGTCAACAACGCTATCGCTTTCCCTGGAATTTTCCGAGGTGCGCTCGACAACGGCGTCAAGAAGATTACAGATGAACACAAAATTGCCGCTGCGGAAGCCATCGCCTCTCTTGTCGGCAGTCCATCCGTAGATGAGATCATTCCAAGTGTTTTTGATAAACGGCTTGTAGAGACTATCTCCAAAGCTATCAAATAACATAGTGCGTTGCGTATTTTTCTTATGCTTGCATCCCCTTTTTGTTTCTCTACTATGAGGGTATGGAGTCATCACATTCTGCGCATTCACGACATTATGATTATTTAGTTCATTCAGCTGAAAAAATATTTGGTTTTACCGTAGATCAGACAACCCACCAAAGGTGGTATGATCTTGTCCAGCTTACGAAAGTCCTTGATAAACGATTAGACAATAGCTCTCCAGCTGACAGTCCGGAAGCATATAAGCAAATACTCTATGATACCCTAAACCATAGCATCGAAACCCAGTATCCCTCATTATCTCCTGAGGAGGATAGCGCTATGTATAGTCGTCTTCTGGCTATTGCCGAGGCTATTTGTGACGTTAATTATTATGCTCACACAACACCTTCTCCCAGCGAACATATGGCATTACGCCAAGTAGAAGGTAATCTATATGCCCAGTTAGTTCTGGCTTGCTGCACTGAACGTGTTACTTCTCAAGCAGGATTCCAAGATTTTGCGAAGGATTTTATTATCTTGGGAGAAGCGGGAAATATGGTAGATACCAGTATTGATGCTGGTCATGATTTTAGAAAAGGTGAAATTATTGCGCCCTATACTGTAGCTGATAGGATTAGAATTCTTAGGCGTACAGCTAGATTAGCAAGAGAACTTTCGCCGCAGACGTTTTCTCTTCGATCGTTACGCGCAATCGGCGGCGTGGGGCTCAAGGTAGTACTTGAAAGCGGTAAAACCTAACTAAAGAACCCGATTAATCTCTTCGAGAGTCGTTTCACCGCGTAGTACTCGAAGCAAGGCATCCTGCATCATCGTAAGCATGCCCTCGCTCCTAGCGGCACGCTCTATTTCAGCGACATTGACATCTTTGACCTCGCCGCGGATAAATCTCTGAATTTGTTCACTTACCAGTAGTTGCTCCATGATCATAATCCGACCAATATACCCAAAAGGTGCGGCGGCGCTTTTTCCAGGCTTATATAATTTGACGGTTGAAATATCCGGAACATCGTAACCAGCCGGAACAGTGCCTAATGCATTGTGTATCCATTCCCGCTCTGTCTGATCCGGGTCATAGGCAATCTTTGTCGCATCATCGAGTCGCCGGACAAGACGCTGTGAAATAACCATCCGAATTGCATTCGCAAAAATCGGATTTTGACCGATCATATCGATCATTCTCGAAAAGGCAGCACCAGCACTACTGGCATGAAAGGTGCTCAGGACGAGATGACCTGTAATCGAAGCTTGGATTGCCGTCTTAGCGGTATCGACATCACGAATCTCGCCAACCATGATCACATCGGGATCGATTCGCAGTACGGCACGCAATTTATCCGCAAAACTATCTCCGGTTGTCGTATCAACTGGAATCTGCGTTACACCGGTCATTGCCATTTCAATCGGATCCTCAAGCGTCACCAGTTTTCGGTCAGGTTGGTTAAGGGCATTTAACAGGCTGTAGAGGGTCGTGCTTTTTCCAGACCCCGTTGGGCCAACAACCATAACCATCCCATGCGGATGAGCAACGATTTGATCAAGCTGGTCCCGACGAGTCACATCTAGCCCCAACCGATCGAGCTGCAATAATGATTCGTCAAAATTAAATAATCGTATTACCGCATCCTGACCGTATGACGTTGGTACCGTTTCAATACGCATATTGAGGATTGTATCAGGACTATTCTTGAGCGGATGCTGGATATGACCGCTCTGGGGCTGGCGCTCAGCCGTTGAAATATTGGCACGCGAAGCAATCGACGCTTGCAGAATCCGGTATTTGTCGTGCGACAGTTCCGCGATTGCATGGAGCGCGCCATCAACCCGAAACCGCACCCGCACTCCGTTGCGTTGCGTCTCAATATGGATGTCACTTGCACCGAGCTTATCGGCCTGCTCGATCAAATAGTCCAGTAGGTCATCGCTTAAGACATTTTCAAGTGTCTGGGAAACTTGGTCAATTGTCTGACTATCACCGTCTTGAGCAATCTTGACATCATCATATCGAACCACTTTTGGAGGATCGTACCGCACCATATACTCCCGAAAACCCGACATACTAATCATTACAAACTCAACAACGGTCGATTTGCCAGAGAAATCATTCTCAATCGCTTTAAGAAATGACTGTGGCGTACTGGAGGTAATCCCAAATACGGCCGAATGTTCGTCCGTGCCGGCCCGTAACGGAACGACTTTTTGCTGATACATCTGCTCAATCGTCAAAGAATCCTGTACCAAATCAGCATTTTCGGCCATACCTCTAGTATCAAGATACGATATGCCTAGAATATTAGCGCGTTCATTGGTACTACGCTCCTCTTGCGCGCGAAACTGCGCTTTCTGCTTTTCTTCGTTCATTACTATGTATTGTAACAAACCATAAGCAAAACGTCCGCATATTCACAAACCTGAATCTCAAAACATCCCTGACAGACAGTCAGTCTCTTGGCTGAGGTCAGTCAAGAGTGAACACTAAATCAGTTAGCCACTGGCCGAATTTGTCTGGAGCGGGAGGTTTTGGACTCAGGTATGGATACACGTTTGACAACTAGACGAGTCGAGATAGGAGGATAGGGACTTGGCTTTTTTGTTACTTTTTGTGCTAAGACAAAAAGTAAGGGGGTGCGTTTAGATTAAGACAAACGAAACGAAGCATCGTTCAGTACTTTTTGTTAAGAAAGTAGATAGGTATTTGGTATCTATATATTTACGTACTAGTGCCCTATACTCATACCATGCGCTCAATTATTGTCATCGCCCATAATATCCGCTCCACCCATAATATTGGGGCGATTTTTCGTACCTGCGAGGGGTTGGGTGTCGATAAATTAGTCTTGAGCGGTTACTCGCCGTACCCAAAACTACCCTCTGACCCACGCTTGCCGCATATCGCCGATAAATTGATGAGTCAGATTCACAAATCAGCCCTTGGTGCCGAGGAGATGGTGCCGTTTTCCTACACTGGATGGCCAAACTGGCAACAACTTCACGAGCAAAACTACAGAATTGTCGGACTTGAACAGCAGCCCCATGCAATAGCTCTACCTGATTATACGCCTCCCGAGCGTATCGCTCTTGTCCTTGGCGAAGAGGTCGACGGCATCGCGCCCGAAATTCTGAGCAAATGCGATGAGTTTGTTGAAATCCCGATGTTTGGACATAAAGAATCCTACAATGTGAGCGTTGCCGCAGGCATTGCTCTATACCACGTACGTTTTTTATAGTATACTATTTTTTATAAAGAGTCTCGCATGACAAAACACAAAAAAACAAATCACCATCTTCACGCAATCCGAATCGTATTATTTGGCATACTACTAATCGCAGCGGTGTTGCCTCGATTTAACGGTCACTCGCTACCTGTCATTGCAGCGCATGACACACGTGGTGTCTTGGCATACGCTACCAGCATGAGCCGCAATGAACTGCTCGAACAAAACAATTTAGCCAGACGCACTAATGGACTACCACCTTTTATCCTAAACGCCGCCCTCAATAGTTCTGCTCAGGCCAAAGCGCAACATATGGCAGACAATAATTACTGGGCACACGCCGCGCCAGATGGTACGCAACCATGGTATTTTTTTGAGGCAGCCGGCTATAGTTATGCAAAAGCCGGGGAAAACTTAGCCTATGGTTTTGAAAGCGCCTATAGCACAAACCAAGGATGGCTCAATAGCCCCGGACACAAAGCAAACATCATGGGAGATTATACGGAAGTCGGCTATGGTTTTGTAAACTCTTCAAAGTTTCAGGGAAGCGAAAATACGATTGTTGTCGCTCATTACGCAAAACCCCTCGTATACGTTGCGCCAACAGCAACAACCGAACCAGTAGCTCCTCCACCATCACCTGCGCCTGTCCCCGCGCCATCTAAACCGCAATCTCCACAACCTTCTCCGCAAAAACCGACGCCCGCTGTACCGGCTACGCAGCAGTCAGCTCCACAGGAAAAACACCCAGATGTCGTGAAACCCGTCGCTGTTGCATCAGCGAAAGAAGTAAATATTCTTGAGTCAATCAAAAATGGCTCTATGCCAAGCGTTGCTATGCTAAGCCTAGGGCTAACTATGTCAACCGCAATTGGCTATGCCTTTACCCATCGTTCGCTCATGAAACATGCCGTAGCCATCGGCGAGCGCTATCTCATCAGCCACCCATTACTTGATATTGCCGCACTTGCTGTTGCCCTCGTACTTATCCTCACCGCAACTGCAGCTCATCTTCAATAATTATTTGATTTTGACCATCGTCTCCCCATACAGCTCTCCTACTTTTTGGCATAATTCGGAGCATGCACGAGCACGAAACGGTAGTCGAATTGCTGAATCTTTTGCTACACCAAGTACAAGGATTACCTCGTTATCGCCGGGAAACTCATTAAGAGATTGTTTCAGTAGCAGTAAGGTCTTGTGATCTTCTGGATTCTCAACGTGAATATAAATCTTTTGCGGAGTATCCTCAACGGGCGTGTAGGTATAGGCGACCTTCTCGGCAGCTGGCTTTGACGTTGCAGCTGCAACAAGCTTTTTCGCTTTGGGGGTCTTCATTTTTTTGCCCGTGCTCTTGTAACTATCGAGTTCTTCATTGGTGACAATCGTGATCTCATCGGCAATAATTTTAGCATCACTGATGATATTGCCGTCTTTGTCGGTACCACTGACTTTACCGCTGACTTTGATGACCGCATCCTGGATGAGTGCCTCACCAATTTCTTCAAACGTCCGCGGAAAAACAATAACCTCTCCCTCACCTGTTTTGTCTTCAAGCGCCACAAACGCCATCTTGGTATTGCTTTTTGTCAATATCGTCCGCACACTACTTACCACGCCACCGACGATCACCGCTTTTTTGTTATGTTCAGGAGTGATTGTACCAAGTGCAACAGTCTGCTCGGCAAAATAATCATCGTACCGATCGAGTGGATGGGCGCTGAGATATAGGCCGAGTAAGTCACGTTCCCATTGCAGGCGTTCACGTTCGTGATGCTTACTGGGGGCTGTCTCAAGGACAATCTCTGGCACCGCCACACTTGAACCGAGCCCGCCGAACAAGTCAGCTTGATTGCTTGCCGCATCTTTTTGCACCCGAGACGCATATCCCGTAATGGTATCGAGGTTGAATAATAGATCCGAACGATCACCGAACTCATCAAATCCACCAGACTTAATGAGCGCCTCCCAAACCCGCCGATTAAAACGACTTGTACTTACCCGGCGAGCAAAATCACCGACACTTTTAAACGGACCATCCTCTTCTCGTGCCCGCAAAACTTCTTCGACTGCACTAATGCCAGCTCCTTTGACTGCCGACATACCGAACCGTATCGTATTCTCACCGGGCACCACACCGAACTCAACATAACTTTGGTTAACATTGGGCGGTAGTACGGTCAGTCCCATATGCCGACACTCAGAAATCTCAATTGCCAGCCGATCAATGTCATCGCGGTCACTCGTCATAAGTGCCGCCATAAAGGCATCGGGATAATGCGCCTTAAGATATGCCGTCCAGTACGCGATCAGTCCATAACACGCTGCATGTGATTTGTTGAAACAGTAATTCGCAAATTCTTCGAGTTGTACCCAAAACTTTTCGGCAACCTGCTCCGTCGCACCGCCATATTCAACCGCGCCTTTGACAAAGTCCACCTTGACCTTACGCATCAGGTCAATCTTTTTCTTACCGACTGCTTTACGGAGTGTGTCAGCTTGTCCACCGGTAAATCCACACCACTCTTTGCTGATCTGCATGAACTGCTCTTGGTAAACCAAGATGCCATAGGTATTTTCCAGAGAGCTCTTCATACCTTCATGCAAATAACTGATTTTTTCTTCGCCATGTTTGCGGCGAATAAAACTATCGATAAATTGCATTGGCCCGGGCCGATAAAGCGCGACCATTGCAATGATGTCATCAAAATGCGATGGCTTAAGATCACGCAAATATCGTTTCATGCCAGCAGACTCAAGCTGAAACACCCCTGTTGTATCACCGCGTTGCAGCAGTTTGTATGTTTTTTCATCCTCAAGCGACAGAGTGGAAAGGTCGATCGTATCGCCATAGACCTTTTTGATAATCCGCATCGCATTATTAATAATCGTCAAGTTACTAAGTCCCAAAAAATCCATCTTGAGCAGTCCTAAGTCTTCGATTTGCGTCATCGGAAACTGGGTTGCAACGACCCCTTTTTGGGCTTGCTCAAGCGGTAGGTATTTGACGAGTGTATCTGGGGCAATCACAACCCCGCAGGCATGTACCCCATGACTACGAATAGTCCCCTCCAGACGAATGGCAAAATCGATTACCTTTTTCGCAGTAGGATTGTTGTCGTATTCTTTCTTAAGATCAGGGTCATTCACTGCACTGGTCGCGAGCGGAATGTGGCGACCTTGCACTGGTTGCGGGATGAGTTTTGCCAATCGATCCGCTTCAGCATAGGGTACTTGCAGTACGCGCGCCACATCACGCACGGCCGCTCGGGCTGCCATTTTGCCAAATGTGGCGATATTGCTGACCCGATCTGCGCCATACTTATCGGAACAGTACTCAATGACTTCGTCTCGCCGTGTGTCCTGAATATCAACATCAATATCTGGCATCGAAATACGATCAGGGTTCAAAAATCGCTCAAAGAGCAAACCATACTTGAGAGGATCAAGATCGGTGACATTCAGCGCATAGGCAATGATAGAACCTGCCGCTGACCCACGACCTGGCCCGAAAATAATTCCTTTGTTCTTCCCCCAGTTAATGAAATCCTGGACAATCAAAAAGTATCCATTGAATCCCATATTATCAATGATCCCGAGCTCAAAGTCCGTTCGCTCCACTGTCTCGGTGTCTACCAGTTTTGCTACGGCATCACGTGATATACCATCGGCTTCTTCTCGAGTTTTACCGCCATACCGACGCGCGACACCTTCCCAGACAAGTTTTTGTAGATAGGTCTTCTCATTGAAGCCCTTTGGCGTTGGAAAGGTTGGGATGAGGATTTTTCCAAACTCCAACTCAACATTACAACGATCCGCTACTGCTTTAGTATTTTTGATAATCTCCGGATGTTCCGTCCCCCATCGTTCAATCACCTCACTTGGGTCAGTTACATGCAAATGAAAATCGCGAAGTGACATCCGATCCTCATCGGCGAGATAAGCCCCTGTACCCACACAAAGCAATATCTCGTGCGCCTCTTGATCTTCTGGCTGTACATAATGTGCATCACTCGTCACAACACACTGAATATCAAGTTCGTGTCCCAGCTTAAAGACGCCTTTATTTATTTCACGCTGCACATCCCACTCATTGTGGTCTTGGATTTCGAGGTAGTACCGATCCCCAAAGACAGACTTATACCAGGTAGCAATTTCTTTTGCGCCATCATAATCACCATTCTTTAGCCGCTCGCCGATTTCACCTCCCGCACAGGCGCTCATGGCGATTAAGCCTTCGTTATATTTCTCTAAAAGCACGTGGTCGATGCGCGGTTTATAGTACACACCCTCAAGATTTGCTATCGTACTCAGCTGCATCAAATTCTGATAGCCTACATTATTCATCGCTAGCAAAACAAGGTGATAACGCATTTTGTCTTTGGCCGGATCACGATCGTGAATAGTCCGCGCTGCTACATACGTTTCGATACCGATAATCGGCTTAATATCTTGGTCTTTACAGGCTTTATAGAATTCAATCGCTCCGCTCAGCGTACCATGATCGGTCATCGCCACCGCACTCATGCCTAAGCTCTTGACACGCTCAACAAGCTCATCGACTTTCGTCAGTCCGTCCAGCAAGCTATGGTGCGTGTGATTATGCAGATGTACATAGTCAGAAGGCTGTACGCGCGCCACACTCGTGTTTTTACTCTTCATGCTGCCTATAAGTATACCAATGAATCGCCATTCCGTCGCGCATCGCAAAATCTCACCCCAAATGCGAAACTCCTCGCATCTCGTTCACATCGTGAAACCCCATGGCAACACCTTGGGCCGACACAACCGATTGCCCATCATACCAACAAAAAAAGCGTGCCTATGCCCTGTCCATGGTCAAAATTCAAACACAAAACCACACGATGCCAGGTATTGGTAGTTAACGTTGAAACTACCCCATGCTCTACAAGCTGCACAGAGCTTGATGTTGTCGTTGGATTTGGATCATATCGCTGATGAATACGGAGCGCTCCGCTGCGTAGCCAAATCAGCCCAAATATCCGTGAACATACATTAAGCAACCAATTCACTCCCTATTTAGCAAAAATGAACCTCCCCGAGCTTCCGCTCGGGGTATCT
>JAPUDQ010000028.1 GCA_027493025.1 Candidatus Saccharimonadota bacterium
GGAGGGGCTACATCCCACGAGCTGCCGCTCGGGGAATTGCGAGGGATGGATTAAACTTATTCCAAGAAATCATCCGCAGATTTATTGCGCGTGAGATGATAAGTGCCGCACTGCGCGCAATGATAGATTGTCAGTGACAGCTCCGGGTTAAGGATTTCCTGTTCTAACTTAACCGCCTCGGCGTCTTTTTTTGTTTTATAACAACGCTTACCACCGCAAAGCGGTTTTTCAGAGAAAAGCTTACTATGGTCAAATCGATGTTTCATAATGATACCTAATAGTATAATATCAAATAGACTCACCACTGGGGTGATGTCAACGTGAATGAGGAGTTAGCCATGCATGCTGATCGTAAGCCGTTGGATGTCTACATGACCGATTGTCCGAAGTGCGGTGCCATGATCGGTGGCAGCAACGAGCAGACGCACTGCCCCTTCTGTGGGGCGGAGCTCAAGTAGAGCCTCTTCTCATGTTCGCCGCCGTCCGCCTGGACTGTCGTTCGCGGGCGGCGGCGAACATACTATGTTGCAAGGTACAAGACAAGACTGCTATACTAGAGGCAGCTATGAAAACCGATCCGTCTGATCAATCTTGTATTACTAATGGCCCTGAACCTGTCTCCAGCCACCCTAAAAAATCGGCGGAATGGGTCGTGTACTCGACGATTGCTGACACGACCTGGCGGATGTTTGTGCCGGTTTTGGGCGGAGCGCTGATTGGGTATTTTATCGATAAGACGACAGGAAGCCTTCCGATAGGAGTCATAACAGGGACATTTATCGGCGTTGGGTTGGCGGTCATTCTTGTTGCGATGCAGTATAAACAAACTACATCCAGGAGAACTAAACCATGATGCAGTTACTAGCAAGTACCGGACCGCATATTGAGATCAAAGCCGAAACGCTATTTCACGCGGGTCCAGTGCCGGTCACAAACTCGCTGCTGCTTGGCGTGCTTGGATATGCAATTGTATTGTGGATTCTCTTCTCGGCTGTCAGAGCGATCAAATCCAATCAACCAACGATCATTTCGAGGCTGGTGATGATGGTTTTTGAAATGCTTTATAGTACGGTTGAGCAAGTTGTCGGCAATAAAGATATTGCCCGTCGGGTGGCACCGTTGGCTATCAGTTTGTTTTTTGTGATTATTGTGAACTATTGGCTTGGAATCTTGCCATTTGTTGGACCGATTACCTGGGACGGCGTGCCGTTGTTCCGAGGACTGGTAGCGGATATGAATGTGACATTTGCCTTTGCGATCATTAGTATGGTTATGGTGCAGATTTATGCGCTGAAAACCCATGGCTTTTTCGGAAACACTGGCCGCTATTTGCGTAATCCTATCAAAGATCCGGCTGGCGCGTTTGAGGGAATTCTTGAGCTGATCGCCGAATTTTCACGATTGCTGGCTCTTAGTCTTCGTCTCTTCGGCAATGTCTTTGCAGGCGAGGTTCTACTGGTTGTCGTTGGCTATATGACGGCCTATTTTGCGCCAGTGGCGATGTTGCCGTTTATGGTTTTTGAGCTGTTTATCGGCTCGATCCAAGCCTACGTTTTCTTTATGCTAACTGTTGTTTTCATCGCGCTCGGTATGGCATCGCATGATGCTCACGACTCTTCTGATCATTCTCCTGCTGCTCCTAAAAAGCTGGCGACGAATGATGCATAACGTAAATAACATAAAGGAGTTACAATAATGGAATCACTTGCATTTGGTCTAACCTACGCGATTGCTGCGCTTGGTGCTGCGCTTGGTGCTGGGCTAGTCGGTGCTGCTGCACTCAATGCGGCTGGCCGCAATCCAGAAAAAATTGGTGAGATTCGTGGTTTGATGATCCTGGCCGTCTCATTTGTTGACGCGCTCGCAATCATCGGTTTTGTCGTTGCTATCTTGGTGAAATTTCTCTAGGAGCCACTCATGGATTTGCTATATCAAATTGCCTCGACGACGCAAGCACCTGCTGAAAAAGCTGGGTTATTTGAGTCGTTGGGTATTAACTGGATGAGTTTACTACTGCAAAGTAGCGCCTTTTTGGCGCTTCTTTGGTTGCTGAGCAAATATGTCTTTCCCGTGCTTATCGGTATGCTTGATGAGCGTGACCGCAAGATCGAAGCGGGTCAACGCGCAGCGGCCGAAGCAGTCAAAGCAGCTGAAAAAGCTGAGGCAAGCACCGAAAAAAATCTCGAACAAGCCCGTAAAGATGCAGCGGCTATTGTTGAAACGGCTCGCAAAGAAGCGGCTCAGATTTCCGAAGAAGCCGAAGATCGAGCAACGAAAAAGGCCGAACATCTCATAGCTCAAGCGCAAGCGCGGATTGATAGCGATATTGCCGAAGCAAGAAAATCATTACACGACGAAATGGTTGAGCTTGTAGCTACCGCCACGGCAAAAGTAGCCGGTAAAACTATCGATGCAAAAGCAGATGCGGCATTGATCCGCAAAGCGCTTCAGGAGTCGAAATAGATGGCTGTTTCACGCCGCATTTTAGCGCGTTTGGTTGCCGCTGAACTACGAGATGGGACATCGATTAAAGAGATTGTTCCGAAGCTCGCTGCCTATCTTATCGAAACGAAACAGACAGGGCATATAGATGAACTATTGGGTGAGGTTATGCATGAGCTTGCTCGTCATGGTATGGTTCAAGCAACCGTGACAACCGCGCATCCATTGAGTAATGAGCTTAAAGAGCAAGTTATCGAGTATATTTGCAAACATGAATCGGCCGAACACGTGCAGCTCAGCGAAGTCGTTAGCCCAGAGCTTCTGGGGGGGATTGTTATTGAAACTCCCAAGAGTCGCTATGATGCCAGCGTGAAAAACATGATAAAACAACTGAAGAGTCACTAAGCCGTAAAAGGAGGAAGAGTGAATACTGTAAATATAAAAGAGCTAGCTGCCGAGCTACGACAGTCAATCGAGGATCTCAAAGCCGGTGGTGATCTTGGCTCGACTGGCGTCGTGACGCGCGTTGGTGATGGCGTAGTCTGGATCTATGGATTACGTGACTGCGGTTTTAACGAAGTCGTCAAGATTGAGACAGAGACAGGTGAAGTTGAAGCTTTTGCGCTGAACCTTATGGAAGATGAGATTGGCGCTGTTTTGCTTGGCTCAGATGCGAACGTCAAAGCGGGCGCGAACGTTACTTTGGTAGGCAATGTTCTGTCAGTTCCAGTTGGTCCAGAGCTGCTTGGACGCGTCGTCGATCCGCTTGGCCGACCATTGGACGGCAAGGGTGCGATTAAGGCGAAAAAAACTGGCCTTGTTGAGCGGTCGGCCATCGGTGTTATGGGGCGCAAATCTGTCCATGAACCGCTTATGACGGGACTAATGGCGATTGATACGATGGTACCGATTGGGCGTGGTCAGCGCGAGTTGATTATCGGTGATCGTCAAACTGGTAAGACAGCAATTGCGATTGATACGATGATCAATCAGGGCCGTCAAAAAACTGGTGTCGTCAATGTCTATGTCGCGATTGGTCAGAAACTTTCCAAAATTGCCCGACTCGTTGACCGTCTCGAACAAGAAGGTGTTATGGATCAGACGATTATTGTGGCAACGGGGCCAAGCGATGCTGCTTCCCTACTCTATCTGGCGCCGTATGCCGGTGCGGCTATGGGTGAGTATTTCCGCGATAATGGTCAGCATTCGCTGGTTATCTATGATGATTTGACAAAACATGCCGTCGCCTATCGACAGATGTCGCTCCTGCTGCGCCGTCCACCAGGCCGCGAAGCGTATCCCGGTGATGTGTTCTATTTGCACTCTCGTTTGCTGGAGCGAGCCGCCAAACTTAGTGATGAGCTTGGCGCTGGCTCGATGACTGCGCTACCGATTATTGAAACTCAGGCTGGCGACATCTCTGCCTACATCCCAACAAATGTGATTTCGATTACGGACGGTCAGATATTCCTGGAGACAGATTTGTTCTACCAAGGCATCCGTCCGGCTATTTCGGTCGGTTTGTCCGTATCACGCGTCGGTGGTTCTGCTCAGACCAAAGCCGTCAAATCTGTTTCCGGTAATCTTCGCCTGAGTCTGGCGCAATATCGTGAACTTGCCGCGTTTGCGCAGTTTGGCAGCGATCTTGATAAAGAAACACGTGATACCTTGAATCGTGGCTCTCGCTTGACGGAGCTTCTCAAACAATCGCAGTACCAGCCAATGGGGGTTTGGGAGCAAACGACAACTTTGATGGCAGCCGAAGCTGGTGCGTTTGATAGTGTTCCACTTGCCAAAATTAAAGATGCGCAAAAAGCCTTTCTAACTGAACTTTGGTCAAATGAAAAAGAGGCCATGCGTGTCCTCAATAAAGGTGACAAACCAGAAGAAAAAACGACCAAACTTGTTCAGAAAGTTGCTGATACGGTCATGAAAGGATTTGTAGAGTAATGGCATCGACTCGCCAGATTAAATCTCGCATCCGTTCGGTGAAAAGTAACAAGCAGATCACCAAGGCGATGGAGCTCGTGGCGGCGAGTAAACTCAGAAAAGCTCAGGAAGTAGCGCTTAGCAGCCGGGACTATGCCTATACGTCGCGAGAGATTCTGGGGACAATTGCTCGACTGACCAATGTTGAAAAACACGAACTATATGAGGTGCGTCCGATCAAATCTCGGATTGTCATTGTTATTGCGAGTGATCGCGGTTTAGCGGGTGCCTATAATGCCAACGTTCTAAAAGCATTAACGCAGACACTTCTTGCAGATGATGCGGCTGGAATTGGCACCACTGTCATTGCCGTTGGTAAAAAAGCTGCTCAGTTTGTCTCAAAACTGACTGATGTTGAGGCGCTTGGTGTTTATGAAGCTGGTGATACCGTAACGGCCGATGATGTGCGGACAATACTTATGACGTGTATCGATATGTTTCGCAAACAAGAGGTTGATTCGGTTGATGTGGTGTCGACACGGTTTGTGAATAGCTTTACTCAGACGGTTCAGCAATTTAATCTTCTACCAGCCGGTACGATAGAGACGGCCGAAGATGCCGCGACAGATACTCCGCGGACTGATATGTCAGATGCGTTGTTTGAGCCTCGTCCTGGTGTGGTACTGGACTACGTAACTCAGCGACTACTTGAGGCGCGTCTTTATCAGGCAATGCAAGATGCAATGGCGTCCGAACACGCGATGCGACGGGTTGCAATGAAAAACGCCAGTGACAATGCGACAGATATTGTCGATGCCCTAACGCTCGAGATGAACAAAGTTCGTCAAGCCGCAATTACCCAAGAATTATCAGAAATATCAGCTGGCGTGGAGGCCATGAAATGACAAATGAAGGAGTAGTATGAGTAAAAACACAGGCAATATTATCCAAATTGTTGGTGTCGTGGTCGATGTTGAGTTTGACAAAGGTACGCTGCCAGCTATGTATGAGGCGTTAACCGTTCAGAACGATACCGAAACGATGACCCTTGAGGTAGCGCAGCATTTGAGTGAATCAAGTGTTCGTACCGTAGCAATGAGCAGTACAGATGGACTGAAACGTGGCGACACGGTTACGGCAAGCGGCGCACCGATTACGGTTCCGGTTGGTAAAGACACGCAAGGCCGGATGTTCAACGTCGTCGGTGAACCGATTGATGGCAAAGCGGCACTTAAGAGTGTGGTTACGATGCCAATTCACAAAGACCCCCCTGCCCTGACGGAACAATCCGGAAAAACTGAAATATTGGAGACCGGTATCAAAGTTATCGATCTGATCGCGCCAATCGCCAAAGGCGGTAAAGTCGGCTTGTTCGGTGGAGCTGGTGTTGGTAAGACGGTACTTATCCAGGAGCTGATCAACAACATCGCTAAATTTCACTCCGGAAACTCTGTATTTGCCGGTGTCGGTGAGCGAACTCGTGAAGGCAATGATCTTTATCACGAGATGAAAGACGCTGGCGTGCTCGACAAAACGAGTATGGTGTTTGGCCAGATGAATGAGCCGCCAGGGGCACGGTTGCGAGTCGCATTGACGGGGCTGACAATGGCTGAAGCTTTCCGCGACGAAGGTAAGGACGTGTTGCTCTTTATTGATAATATTTTCCGCTTTACGCAGGCAGGTTCGGAAGTTTCGGCGTTGCTCGGGCGTTTGCCATCTGCCGTGGGCTATCAGCCAAACCTCCAGCAAGAAATGGGCGCACTCCAAGAACGTATCACAAGTACGAAAAAGGGCTCCGTTACGTCTGTTCAGGCCGTCTATGTGCCAGCCGATGACTTGACTGATCCAGCGCCGGCGACGACCTTTGCTCACCTTGATAGTACGATTGTGCTTAACCGAGCACTGACGGAGATCGGTATTTATCCGGCGGTTGACCCACTTGATAGTAGCTCGACGATTCTTGATCCGGAAATTGTTGGGGAGGAACACTATCAGGTAGCTCGTGAGGTTCAACGAGTATTGCAGCGCTACAAAGATCTTCAGGATATTATTGCGATCATGGGTATGGAAGAGCTTTCGGACGAAGATAAACAGACTGTAGCCCGGGCTCGCCGTATGCAACGGTTCTTTAGCCAGCCCTTCCATGTTGCCGAAGGCTTCACAGGCAATCCTGGCCAGTATGTTAAACTGGCTGATACGATTAAAAGTTTCCGTGAAATTCTAGACGGTAAACATGATAACAAGCCAGAGAGTGACTTCTACATGAAAGGAACGCTGTAGATGAAACTGAGTCTCGTCACCCTTTCGGGAATAAAACTCGACGAGGAAGTGTATGATGTGCAAATCCCGACAATGTCCGGAGTGATTGGGGTGTACGAAAACCACGAGCCGCTCATTACGATTGCTATTCCCGGAGTACTCGGAGTGCGTCGACGCAAAGAGGATAGCGAGGAGGACAAAGAGTATTACGCGATCAATGGTGGTACGGTTCAAATTATACATAACCAAGTCAAGGTGTTAGTTGACGAAGCCGACCATGCTGATGATATCGTGGCAAGTGAGGCTGAGGCAGCTCTTGAGCGGGCACGTGAGCAGCATCGCGGTGCCAAAGATGCGGTAAGTATCTCTGAAGCTGAAGCGTTAATCGATAGAGCAAGAGTTCGCATCAAGGTTGCAAATCTACGTCGTCGTCGGCATACTCGTTAAACCATGAATGACAACACCAGCACTATTCAAATAATAAATCTTGGTTATCTAACTGATACAACATGGCCAGGACATCTGTCGAACATTGATCGACAGATCGACATAGCTGGTATACAGGTGCAGCTCAATGAGTATTATGTGCCAGTTGGCAGCCATGCAAAGACGCGCTGTATTGATGGCCGTCATGATCCAGAGCTGGATGAAGGTAACCTTGGACCTCAGGTACCTGGCGGTGCTCCGGGTGCGGCCCTAGCGTATCGACTTGGTGTTGATAAAGATGATTTAACCCGTGGCACATTCTATAATGATGCGGAAATAATGATTGAGTCGTACGTACGACTTGGTCTTGCTCCTGGTGGCCATCGTGACAATCACGAACATGACGCGGATGTTGTTGGCTGCGGTGCGATTGATGGGATTGAGTTGATTCTTGAAAGAATGATCGATCCAAAGCTCGTCGAAGATCATAAGCGACTCGTCAAGACTCTTTTAGGGACGAGTTTTAACCGCGATCAGTATTTACGTGTACTCGGGGCTGGTCTAGTGCTGCGGAGTCGTTCGACGGATTATTTTGCCGGTCGTGGTGATATCTTAAATTTGTTGGAGGAAAAAGCGCCCAAAAGCGTCTCGGTCCTTGAAGGTCATCATCAAGAAGGTCTCGTGGTTGTCAACTTTGTGCCAAACACTACCCTGACATCAAATCGTTTTGCTCGGGATCATCAGAATGTTCAAGCCTTTGGATATGATATTTGGCGTTCGCGTCAGCTCGCGCAAACATTGTTTCCGTTACCTTCGCAAGCTGTTGATCGTGAACAATTTATTACGGCACGGGTCATGTTGACGATCGCTACCTTAATGACACTGACTGATGGTAGCCTGCCTCTTTTGGTACGAATTGAGGATAAAGGTCTAGAGTTTCGCGAGGATGCTACGAACCTCGTCCGTTGAAGAACAATTCATTAGCATATTTCTGATTCCACCTGCACCTTCAAAGTCCCGAATATAAATTTTGAAAAACCGTTTGAGGGTTTCAAATGGCCGACCGGTCTCTTTTGCGTATGTATCGTATAGATCTACGTGGAAATACAAAAGTTCTAATAGTTCATTTTTTGTATTTTCTTGAGAACAAGCAACTGTTTCTTTTCGAAAGCAAAAAGGATCAGTAAAGACTCCGCGACCAATCATGAGACCATCTATATCATAGGCTTCGGCTAACTGTTCGCCGTGGGTATGGTTACGGATATCGCCATTTATAATCAGGAGTGTTTGGGGAGCGATCGTATCACGAAGTAGTTTTATTTCTGGTATTAGCTCGTAATGTGCCGGAACTCTGCTCATCTCTTTTTTGGTACGTAGGTGGACGGTGAGGGCCGCAATATCTTGACCTAATAGTATGGGTAGCCATTCGCGCCATTCATCTGTCGAGGTATAACCAAGCCGTGTCTTGACGCTAACAGGTAGTCCAGCCGTTTTGGCGGCTTGGATCGCCGAAATAGCCAGTTCTGGCTGGCGAATAAGGGATGCTCCACCACTTTTGATAGCGGTTTTTGCGGGACACCCCATATTGATATCAATACCATCAAAACCGAGAGTTTTGCAATGTATTGCCAGCCGCGCCATAGCATCCGGATCTCCGCCCCAGATTTGTGCCACGATCGGGTGTTCATCATCTGTTTTGAGAAGTCGGCCCCCGATCGCCTTGTCGCCCGCATGATCCCACCCGGTCGCATTAGTAAACTCCGTGAAATACACATCTGGCGCACCGGCACGTGCTACCACATGACGAAAAATGACATCTGTAACAGCTTCCATAGGAGCGAGAATAAAAAATGGCCGAGATAACTCGCGCCAAAATGACGATTGCATACAGATAGTATACCATGACGACGGCCTTCGTCAGTGACGCAAAACGCGTATAACGAAGGCCTTTCATCCGTCAGTGGTGGTTGCCGCGTAACAGACGCCACGCGGCAATGAACTGGAGCACCGGGAGCATGAAGAGTGTCATCAGACAGCCGCCGCCAGTTCCCATCAGTGCGTTACCACTGAAGTTACGTACTGATTCGTGTTGGAGTGCGTCACCCGTACGATTGCGGGTGTTCGGACTTTCCCAAATGCCAGACATAGTCAGTTACTTCCTTTCTTGCAGAGCATCTTCGTGGGATGGAATGTGGATCTGTTCAATTGGACTCCTCTCCCCACTCGCGAGAGTTTTTTCGTGGGTAGGTACTGACATCTGCCAGTAGCCGTTTGTTTCCACGTCCTGACGCGAGAAGAGGCACGCAAAAAGTTTTCGCAACATCCGAAATCACCTCCTTCCTCCAGTCTCGTTTGAAGTAGGACACTAGACCTAAGGAAGGTTGGTGTCAGTGA
>JAPUDQ010000029.1 GCA_027493025.1 Candidatus Saccharimonadota bacterium
ACAATTGATGAATTCGTTGCTTGTGAGGTGAGTGTAGAATAACTTTTGGCTTTAAACCAAATACTACAGCAACACTACTCGCTGGCAGCATGTAGATGAACTGACCAAGCAAAATAAGAAAGGTAAAAAGACTAGCAATAGCTATGAATTTACTAGCTGGTGGGCAGATGCCAATAACCGCCCAATCACCGAACTGACTGATTTTGCAGCTACTTTCTTTGCTAAGCATTCACTACTAAACGTCATCACGAAATACTGCGTATTTACCAGCGATCGCCTACTGCTCGCTATGCGTCCATACCAAATTGTTGCAACCGAGCGAATCTTAAGTCGCATAGAAGTTAGTACCAATTATAAGAAGCTGGGTACATTAGACGCTGGCGGCTATATTTGGCACACAACCGGCTCTGGCAAAACACTCACCAGCTTCAAGACTGCTCAACTGGCCAGTAAGCTTGACGGTGTAAACAAGGTGCTATTTGTCGTGGATCGCAAAGACCTCGACTACCAGACAATGAAGGAATACGATAAGTTTGAAAAAGGTGCGGCTAACAGCAATACTTCTACTCGCGTCTTACAGAAGCAGCTTGAAGATCCGAACGCGCGAATTATTATCACGACCATCCAAAAACTACAGCTATTTATACAACGTAACGAAGGCCACCAGATATTTGACGGTCACGTAGTACTGATATTTGACGAATGCCACCGCGGTCAGTTTGGCGAAGCACACACGGCTATTACTAAAGCCTTCAACAAATATCATATCTTTGGTTTTACCGGCACGCCAATCTTCCCTAAGAACACTAGTGGCAGCGCTCGCGCCGACCTTAAGACCACCGAGCAAGCCTTTGGTGACAAGTTGCACACTTACACGATTGTCGATGCAATTACTGACAAGAATGTTCTACCGTTCCGCATAGACTATATCAACACCGTCCATGCCATAGACGATATAGATGACGCCAAAGTAAAAGGTATCGATACCGAGGCTGTGCTGGCGCACCCGGAACGAATTAGTAACGTAGTCGGCTACATTCGTGAACACTTTAACCAAAAGACAAAACGTAATAGCAAGCCATATGCGTTTAGCCGTCTGATGAATGTACACGAAGCAGCTAGTGCCAAAGATCGTAATGCCATAGAAGAAGTGAAGCAAAAGATTGCGCTTAGCGGGTTCAATAGTATTTTTGCTGTTAGCTCTATACCTGTTGCTCGACAGTATTATGCGGAGTTCAAAAAACAGCAGACGGAAGTACCCGACTTGGCTCGCTTGAAGGTTGCCACCATTTTTAGTTATGGCGCAAACGAGCCTGATGACGAACTGTATGACATTGAACTAGAAGACGAAAACAGCGAAGGCACTGAAGGGTTAGATGCCAGCAGCCGCGACTTTTTGGAGTCGGCAATTCAAGACTACAACGCAATGTTTGGTACAAGCTACGACACGTCAAGCGACAAGTTCCAAAGCTACTACAAAGACGTGAGCTTGCGCATGAAGAACCGCGAGATTGACCTGCTTATTGTGGTCAATATGTTCCTGACCGGCTTTGACGCTACAACACTCAATACGCTATGGGTAGACAAAAACTTGCGTTACCACGGCCTACTGCAAGCCTATAGTCGCACAAACCGCATATTGAACAGCATCAAAACATTCGGCAATATCGTTAGCTTCCGTAACCTGGAAAAGGCCACAAATGACGCACTGGCGCTGTTTGGTGACCGCGAAGCCAGTGGCATAGTGCTGCTGAAATCTTACGGCGAATATTACGATGGCTACGAAAATGAAGGCAAACCAGTGCGCGGCTACAAAGATTTGGTAAATGAACTACTGGAGCGCTTCCCTGTAGGCGAGCAAATCATTGGCGAAACAGCACAAAAAGAATTCATCAAACTATACGGCGGCATCTTGAAGGTTCGCAACATTCTAACCACCTTTGACGAGTTTGCCGGCAACGAAATCTTGACGCCGCGCGATGTGCAAGATTACCACAGTATGTATATTGACTTCTACAACGAGTTCCGCAAGAGTGATGATGGTGAAAAAGAAAACATTAACGACGATGTCGTGTTTGAAATGGAGCTGATAAAGCAAGTCGAAATCAATATCGACTACATTTTAGAATTGATAAGAAAATACCACGCCGGCAATCTGTCAGACAAAGAGTTACTGATAGATATTAACAAAGCAATTGATTCGAGCGTAGAGCTTCGTAATAAAAAGGAGCTTATTAACCAGTTTATTAGCGGGCTTAATGTTGGTGATAATGTTGATGAGGACTGGCACAAGTTTGTTGATACAAAGAAGCTAGAAGAACTAGACCGGATTATCGCTGATGAAAATCTTAACCGCGACGAAACGTACAGGTTCGTAGAAGATGCCTTTCGCGGCGGAAGTGTCCGGTCCGTTGGGACAGCGATGGACGGAATATTGCCGCACATGTCGATGTTTACTGCAAACAACGAACGTGGAAAAAAACGCGAAACCGTTATTGATAAGCTGCAAAACTTCTTCAACAAATTCTTCGATATTTCGGGCGGTAAACTAAGAGAGTAATAATGCCAATCTACGAGCAGATCATAACTCATACGGGTGGCAAGTATAAGGTTATTAAGATTGCCCAAAACAATCTTTTAGATCTTAAAGAACTCATCAAAGAGCACTTAGCTGATGTGTGTTTTGGTGCTGAGGGTGTTAGGATTGAGCCAGATACGTATACTTACGTAGAAGCCTGTCGGCAGCTATATTCTAATCTTGACCGCTACGATGAAGTAAAGCGGTATGGCCTCGTAGGCGAACTACTGATGCACGTGTTAGTACCCGGGGTACTGGATTTTGAGGCGCAGAGCATGAGTATGGTGCTTGCGCTGCAAAATCAAAATATTAAGCCCGGGTTTGATTTAAACTTTCATGATAGAAACCAAAAAAAGATATGGTATGGAGAAGTTAAGTCGGGCCTAAACCACAATGACAGAAAAGAACTGATTACACGAGCTCGTAATGGACTAAGAAATTATTTTGACAATATAGATTCAACCGGCGAGAAGTCTACATCATATCGATGGGATGCCGCAAAGCACGAGGTTGCAGTTATATTCGCTGCTGAGGAAAGAGCCACTTTATCGCAATTACTTACAAGTGACCGTACATCCATAAGTACGAACAGCAACAAGAGAAAGAACGCTATTTTAATGACTGTCAGTTTTGGCGACAGCTCATATGGACTGAATACCACCCAGGATATCGAAGACAGCATCAACGACTTGATCAGGTTAAACTGCTTTGACGATTACCTTGTAATAAATGCTCATAAGCAGACGTTTGATGACATTATTGATTTTCTGAAAATTGAAGGTCAATGTGATGAATAAAATAACTTTATCTAGCCTAAGGACCGCACTTACCAGGACCGATGGTGCCCCAGATCAGCCTTTCAATGATGTATATAGAAAGATAGTGTTGCATCAAGAGCTAACTGCAGACGAAACTGACTATCTTTTCAGGATGATGAATATTTTTTCTTTATACGGTGATGAGGGCTTACAAAAGATGGCTTACTCGATGGCATTGAATTATGGGCTTATTAACGACGACTTCGTAATATTAGAATTATATGCTCAGAAATTACGTTATTATCCAGTCCAAATGCTCATAAAAGCATCCAGGAGCGATAATAACCAGATGGATGCGAAAATGGATGATGTCTTGGCGGAATCACTCACTGAGGTTTATAAGAAAGGTTACTATCGCTCAGAACAGCAATATGTGCTGGGACGCACCGTTGAAGATAATGCGAACATAGTTGTAGTTGCGCCAACATCCTACGGTAAATCCCATATGATGGTGGCGAAGGCGGTTGATAACTACAAAAACGGCTTAAGCGTGTGCATCGTCGTGCCGACGAAATCTTTAATGACCCAGACTGTATCAATGACTATATCAGTAAAAGGTAGCAGAACCGATATCATAACACATCCGGACATGTACGTTCGCAGATACCAAGACAGCCCTTTCATAGCAATACTCACTCAAGAAAGGTTGATGGCGTTGCTTTCCAGATATCCTGATATGGTGATTGATTATCTATTCATTGACGAATCTCATAACCTATTCAAGGACGAGGAGAGATCGTTGACACTGTCAAGGGCGATAATAATTGCAAAGAATAGAGCTACCAACGCAAAGGTTGACTATTTCTCGCCATTTATTGCAGAGCCAGATACAAGTTTGCTATTTGTTGGTGACGCTTTATCGGCAAACCGCCAGAGTTCTATAGCCATATCCGAATACATGAAGATTCCACGCTATTATTTCTGGGACACATCCACTAATGAGCTAGAGGTATTTGATCAGTTTACTGACAGATTCTTCCTAGTAGATGAGCTTATCGGAGATTATTACAGCCTGCTAATAACAAAGGCTGCTAGCAAAAACATTGTATATATCAATAAGCCGAGTGATGTTGAAAAATTTGCAGATGCCCTTGCGAATAGACTCCCAGAAATAAATTACAGCACGGAGAGCAAAGTGATAATTGATGATGCGTGCAGGATTTTCTCAAAATACGTTCATCAGTCGTACAATCTTATCAAATTGCTCAAGCGAGGTGTTGTGCTGAATCATGGTAAGATGCCCGATATTATCAAAGAGCATGTGGAATTTTTATACAGAGTAGTTGGTGAAATAAAGTTCATTGTAACTACAAGCACATTGCTCGAGGGTGTCAATGTTCCGGCAAGCAAGCTATTCCTCGTGAATTATGCTAAAGGTCTTGGAAACCTTGACACGGCTGACTTTAAAAACCTGGCAGGAAGAGTTGGGCGTTATAATACTATTTTCAATCTTGGCAGTCCCAATTTGGGATTGCTCGCGCCTGAGATATACGTAATTAAAAATCATGACTATATGCCAAGTAATGCAAGCCCGCGCAGTTTCTTGAAAAGTCGTGCAAAAGAAGGAGCAAGCGTATCTGATGATATAGAGAATCCGCTACTACAATCTTATGGGGGTAATGATAAGCAAGCCCGGCTCGTAAATGAAGCGAATATATTAGCCAATATAGACAAGCCTAGCATTGAGAAGTATAAAACAATAAGTAATACCGACCCTCTTCTAGCACAAACAGCACTGGGAACCAGCTGCTTTGCGCATAACGTGAAGATATTCGATGTTGTTCGATTTGAACAAGTAATTTTTGGTAAGATGGAGTATCTGATCAACACTCGTCAGATTGCTGACGGAGAGGCGCTACTAAGCGCAGTCATTACTATCTTCCTCGAGTCAACTTATCATGACGAGATCAGGATTGATAAGCACAAATATGGGAACTGGGCTTACTTGCTCTATACGCAGGCTCGTATCAAGGATATCTACAAAGAAATTATCGACCAAAAAACCGCCAGTGACACGAGCTTCTCAAGCTTAATCGCAAGATCAGTATCTGGTTGGAATAGGCATATCGGGGAGCCAGTTTATGTGGGGGACATTGGCAGTTGCAACGCAAATGGTGCTACGGACTCAAGGTATAACAAGTATGTAATCTTTAATGATAATACACGTAATCTAATGCCGAGCTACGCTGTAGCGCTAGCAAAAGAGAACTTGGATAATATCGAAAACTATATTGTTCCGTTCATTGAAATATTGAATGATTTCTCGGCGATCGAGGAGTCATTTTATAAGCGTATCAAGTATGGTACGGACAATGACTTTATGATTGCGCTACTAAGAGCGGGATTTGATTTCAGCTTAGCTAAGCTGATATTTGACATAGAGGAGCTGAGAGAGCTTATCGGTATTGAGCAGGAAAGTCCGGTTTGTACTGACAAGGATAAGTTAATCGAAATCATGAAAAATGAAAAGATATCTCTCATGTTTGTAAACTCTGTGCATGAGCTCCTATAGTAAAATAGTCTCGCCGCTCATTGGCTTCTGTGTCTCAACGCCCGTAATGCGGCAGAATCGTCCAATAACAATTGTCAGAAACCCTATTTACCAGAAATCAGCTGCACAATCTCTTCGTCCTTTTCATAAACCCTAATCTTGCCAGTCAGATAGCCAAGCCTGTACGAAATACCGTCAGTCGTGAGTCGCCAATTTGTATCCACAAGAGCTTTACTAATCGCTTGCTTGAGCCCTTTTCGACTCTTCGCATCCTCCCGCTTCACATCGCTATCCATACAGCTAAAACTAATTGATACATAAACGCCCAAATCTGGTTTTTCAAACACAACTTCGCGATACCCAGCCGTTTCTATAGCAGGACGTAATAGATCGATTACTTCTGGAATTTTAAGTTTCGGCACTTTCGCTACTTTCGAATACAGCTCTTTATTGGCGTCGCGTTTCATCTCCTCTTCAAAGTCAGGGATCATTTCCTTAAGCTTCTCGCGATATGCTTGCATTAGTGCGCCTCGTTCATCGTCTAGGCAAAATAATTTCTTATGCTCTTCGTAAAGCGGGTTATCAGGCTCCTTCGACATACCGATTTTCGTCTTTTCGATGTTAGAGTAATCACACGACTGACATTTTGTCGTTGTGGTCATATTGTAACCTTTGACTACAACATCCTCATTGAGAGTTGATTGGCACTTGGGACAAGGGATGGAGGGAGTAATCCACTCTCTTCCATCTTCCCAACATGCAGTCCGTTTTTTGCAACTACTGCAATCAAAAATAAAAAGCACAGATTTTCTCTCATCGCCAGGCTCCCGGGTTAAGAGCAGTTTGTTGACCAAACGTAATCCCTGTTTTTTGCACGATGTGCATTTTGGCTCTACGTGTGGTCGTGCTTCTTCGAGCCGCTTATCAAGCATGCTGTCTTCAAACATCCATGCATCAATCGTCACGTCACGTTTTTCCCACCGTGGTAGTAAATATGGTAGTTCAATGAGCCACCAATATATCCGTTCTTCCCAGAAATTAGCGAGACCTTTGTTCTCCATTTTATCCAGCGACTCATTAAAGACCCATCCAAGCGATGCGCCCTCTCTACGCCCAATCTCTACCGTGACTCTGTCGTAACGATCTTCATATACTTTACGGTCTTTGAGATAAGTGATCATGTGTTTATCTATACATCCTTTAGCGCCCTGCGCACCTTGGTTTTTGGTTTTTGTTGCACCGTACGCACAGGCTTTGGTTCGACTGATGTAGCGCCACCCATAAGTGCTTCAATCTCCTTGACCACCTCAGTTTTTGGTCTCGCATATTGTTTACGACTGGCCGCGATCACGTCATCGGAATAATCCTCGCCATCTTCATCGGGCCGAATCGTTTGACCGGAAAATGCATCTTCAGCTTCGTCGCCTGTCACTTTCATATAGAAGTGGTACGGCGCTAAGTTCACGATATCGCCCTTTTCAACCTCGGGACGCATATGCGGCAGAATAAACTCCTCATCTTGCGGGCTGGCTTTTAGGCAAATGATTGTCCCTGCGTTGCCGGCAACAACTTTGATCAAATCTTTATCCTCAATCTGGGCAATATTCTGATGCGATACGGTGAGGGAAATATGGAACTTCCGCCCCTCGCTCATGATATCGCCGAACTGTGGTGTCGCAAAGTTCTGAAATTCATCAACATACACAAAGAAATCTCGGCGTTGCTTTTCGGGGATTTTCGTCCGTTGGTAGGCAGCCATCCACATGAACGACAGGAGCAATGTTCCGAAGAACTTGCTCTGGTCTTCTCCAACATCACCCTTAGCAAGATTGACGAGCAATATCTTACCATCATTCATGATATCCGACATACTGATGGTACTTTTACCTTGTAACAAGATATGCCGTGACATTTTACTGGTAATGAAATGCCCAAGTCGATGTGTGAGCGGTGCTGTGGCGGTCGCCAGCTGCATTGTTCCCATGAGCTTGAATTCTTTATCCCAGAACTGCCTGAGGATTGGATCTTTCAAATCTTTAGCAACCGCCCGTTGGTAAGTTTTATCAGTCAGCAGGCGCTGCATGGTATACAGGCTGGGGTTTGGCGTCTGCAGTGCGGTAAGTGTGGCGTTACGCAAAATATGCTCCATACGCGGGCCCCACTGGCCTTCTTCGGAAAGCTTCGCAAATACCGATAGCACCGCACTCGTGATCCACTCTTGTTTATCGTCTTCATCGGCAAAGTCAATGCCGGGATCAAGTATATTTAACCCGACAGGATGCTCACGATCAGATGGATCGAATACGACCACATCATCCACGCGATCGGCTGGAACCATACTGAGTAGCTCGCGGAACATGTCACCGTGCGGATCGAGCACGGCCACGCCTTTACCATTTTCCATATCCTGTCGAATTGCATTCATAAGCAGGGTCGTTTTACCGGTTCCCGTCTTACCGATAACATAGGCGTGTTTCTGGCGCTGTTTCAAAGTCATGCCGATTGCTTGCTCCTGTCCCCCAAATTCATTGAACCCAGCAACGACATCAAGCTTGGCGTTGCTATGTTTCATAGATAGCGGGGCCGGAAGGTCGCGGCTGCGACTTTTCACAAGACCTTCAGTCTTGGTCAGGCTTGTATTTGGAAAGTGATACAGGTCAGACATTTCGGAACTCGAAAGGATAGTTGGCCACGTGAGAATATGCGGCGTCAGTGAACGGTTAATAAACCGCGCTATTGTCTTCGTCGCCTTTGGAGCAAAAAGACCCCGACGCCTGACTATCGTCTGGTTTGTACTGGTAAAGGTACCAAAGGATGTAATCAATGATTCAAGACGATGCTCAGCCTCATTACCATCGGGCGACAATACGAGTACTCGCAGGGAAACCTCAAACAAAGATTGATCAAGTTTTTCCTTGACGCTCGCGCCCAGTTCTTGCTCATATGGGTTCAGCGGTGCCTGGGCGCTGACGGTGCTTTTCCACTCTTCGGGTATGTCGTTGTGTAGTATCGTACTGATGATTTGACCGATAAACTTCAAGCCTTTTGCAACTACATATAGCGGGAAGAATGCTGATATCAAGAAGAGGCGACGAATCCTGTCTCGTTCGTTCATTAGTTCTGGGGAAACCGCTCTTCTCTGTGCAATGCGGGTTATAAAGCGCCTGATTCGA
>JAPUDQ010000030.1 GCA_027493025.1 Candidatus Saccharimonadota bacterium
AGCAAGCTGGCGCACTTTTTTGTTTTTGGTCGGCATAGCCGACACGCTCCGCGTCATGGTAAAATAGAAATGGACACAATCAATCAGTAAAACGGCGATATTTTTGGCTTATATAGCCGTCCCGTACAATGCAGTTTTACTGGATTGTGTCCAGCGGGGCGGCTATTTAAGTTGAGGGGGCAACTATGAGGGAGCTACTGGTAAATATAGAATTGGCGTATTTCATCTATGTGCGTAAAAGCACCGATGTCGAGGACAAGCAAATATTATCTGTGGCGGCGCAGATAATAGAGCTAAAAGAATTTGCCAAGCGCATGGGTTTGCGCATTGCGGGCATCATTGTAGAAAAGCAGACGGCGAAAAAGCCAGGACGCTCGAAGTTTAACAAAATGCTGGAGCACATAGAAAACGGCGAGGCAAATGGTGTTTTGGCATGGTTGCCCGACAGGTTGTCGCGCAACTCGATAGATAGCGGGCGTATCATTTATATGCTTGATGAAAATATCATCGCCGATCTAAAGTTCCCCCACTTTTGGTTTGAGAATACGCCGCAAGGCAAATACATGCTGGCAAATGAGTTTAATTCGTCTAAACAGTATGTCGATAATCTATCGGTAAACACCAAACGAGGACTACGCCAGAAAGTGCGCGAGGGGCATTGCCCGCGCCTTGCGCCTGTCGGCTACATCAATGATGTGCGGACGAAAACAATTTGGGTAGATAAAAGCCGAGCGGAAATCGTGCGCCAAGCTTTTGAGCTATACGCCACAGGCACAAAAACGCTGGACGACATCGCCGCTTTTCTGTACGCCAATGGTGTAAAGACGCGCGGACGGCGCAGGAAAAAGGGCGAGCCAAAGTCGGCGGGAGGTAGACAATGGCATGCAACGCGCGTCAAACGTATGCTAGCAGATGTGTTTTATTATGGGCATTTCAGGTACAACGGCGTTGTGTATGAGGGCAAGCATACGGCTATTATCGACAAAGCGTTATTCGACAGGGTGCAGCGCGTGCTTGCAGGGCGCGGACGCGCCCAAAAACAAGCCACTGCGCCACAGCCGCTTAATCTATTGGTCAAGTGTGAGAATTGCGATTGTTTCGTAACTGGAGCGCATAAAATCAAGCGGCAGAAAAACGGCAATGTACATGAGTACACCTACTATCGGTGTACTCATAAAAGCAAAAAGATTGTGTGCCAAGAAAAAGAGGTGCGCGAATATGTACTGGCTGGCGAGTTAGTACCGATTTTGCAATCTTTTGCCTTGCCAAAAGATTGGCGCGACTATATGGCGTCGAAGCTGGAGCAAGACCGAACGGAGCTAGAGAACGAGAGCAAAGCGACTATCGAGGCGTTACGCGAGGAGCTGGACGCCATAGACGCGAAACTCAAACGACTTTTTGACTTGTATTTAGAGGGCGACATTGAACGTGAGGACTACAAAGACCGACAAGGCGAATTGATGAGTGAGAAAAAGTCGCTTGAGGGCAAAATCGAGCGCGTTTTGACAAACGCGGGCTATTGGATTGAACCTATGCAAAAATGGCTAGAAACTGCCGTTTCTATCTGTTCGATAGACGAAAAATCGGAGCATAGCGAAATTGCGCGGGCACTACGCAAAATCGAAGGATTGAACCTAAAAATGAAAAACAAAAAAGTCGTCGCGGAGCGCGACGCCAAATCTCATTCCCCCCAGAAAAACAGCTGGCAGGCACTGCGCGCCGCCAGAGAAAAAACCGCCCGAATGGGCGGCAATTTCCGTAGTTCTGCTGTTTTGGTACCCCGCACAGGAATTGAACCTGCAACCTTTGGTACCGGAAACCAACGCTCTATCCAATTGAGCTAACGGGGCATGAAAGTAAGTGTACCATAGAACTTGTATACTACCACGGGCAATTGGATAGAGCGTTAACGCATAGTACAAACGCTGAGGGCTCCCCAATTGAGCTAACGGGGCATAGTAAATATTGTATCAAATATACCTATAATTCATCCTTGCGTTCGTTGATAAAGCTCGACCATTGTCGAATGAGCCGGAGGATAGTTTTGAGCGGTAGCTCAATAACCATATCAAGGATTGTGCCGACGATATTAAATTGCGAATACGTGTTGGTCATCCATTGTCCTAGGACGACAAATGGCATATAGAAAAAATCCCGAATTGTTGCAACAGCCGACTGATCCGCCTCGACAACTTCCAGGTCACGAACAATACGACTGAGACGAAAACCAAGAAAGCTTGCGGTCGACACAAAGACAAAAAAGATGATGATATGTACCCACGAAAACTGCAGCATTAGCAGTCCCGCAATAACCAGGCATACAATGATAATCCCAAATATGGTATAGGCAATCTGAAAGGCCATTTTCGAACCATTGGCTCTTAGACGACGCTTAAGCTCGACTGTTTTATTCGTTTTATAGAACAACGTAGTCGCTTTTTCGATGAGAGCAGCGGTATTCGCACTACTCGGTAGAACCAAGGTATAGCGCAAAAGAAGCATAAATAATGGCGGAAAAAGCAGATTGATGATCAGTGGCACCCAAATAATCTGACCGTGGATGAATTGATCATATGGAACTTCAATGGCAATACCGATCAAGACTTTTGTAATAATCAAAAAGATCACACTTTTTATAATGGCTTTGTTGATGCGACTATTCGCTCGTCGATACTCAGTTTCGATCTGTTGTAGATACGCCGCCTTAAAGCGGGGTTTAGATGAGAAAGTATTTTCCGGATGCTGCTCATTAAGGAGCTGTCGCACGATCCGATATGGAGCACCGTCTCGATTCACGAGATTATAAACTTTACGCAAATCCTCGGATTTGAGCAGCTCATCAATTTGTTTGTTCAAACTCGTATATGATTTGAGTACCCGTGGGGTTTGTTTGTATCTCTCAACCAACGTCGCCCGAATCAAAGCTTCGTCAGCATGCAGCAAGGCTCGTTGAATAGCTACATACAGAAGAACCGGAAAATCTGGCACTTTCTTACTGGGAAAAAGCTTCGCTAGATCATACGTTTTAAGCATCGTACTATGCGCAAAATCAGCAAAAATCACATCATTGGTATGATCATTAAATATCTGCTCTACCCGTACGGCTAACACGTCGATAATCCATTTTGAAATGGTATCAGCCGGCAATGAATGCTTTTTCTCCAGCTTTGTGAAACCCTCAAAATATTCGATAGCTAACTTTGAAATTCGATCAACTTCTATAATAGGGATTGAATCATTATCAAGATAACCGGCCAATGTCAACTCAACTACCAGCTCCGCACCGCATTGCTCGATTTCTTTATGGTCGTGTATCAAAAACAACCGGCGAAAATAGCGAGCAATCGCTTTTTGAAGCAGTAGATGTTCCTCGGTATATTCAGCGGCATTTCTCAGTTGCTCATATGCTGATGTTAGCGTCCGGCCCACCCCAATGACATGCGCCATTTCATGCTGAGAATATTTCTTATGCCTATTTGCTTGATTCGCCAGCAAAGCCGCCAAAAATTTGCGGCCATTCGAATTGAGTTGATCTGTTTGATCTGACATAGTTTTCTCAGTCATTCATTATCGAGTACGCTCTGGTACGCCCGGCAGGATTCGAACCTGCGACCACTTGGTTCGAAGCCAAGTACTCTAATCCGCTGAGCTACGAGCGCACAAGACTGTACTCGATCTACCCACTCACCACAATCGACGTATCTAGTATAACAGATTAAAACCACTGGAGTATACTAATAGTATGAAAACATTCCATAATGAATATCTAGCCCCGTATACGTCACTCCGCGTTGGCGGCCCCGCCGAAACGCTCATAATTGCCGAATCCTATGCTGATACCGTCACTGCCCTGTCGTCGCTATCAAAACCCGCACATATTATGGGGTATGGCGCTAACTGTCTGGTGAGTGATCAGGGGCTTGACGGAACTACTGTACTACTTCGCGGTGGAACGGTGAACGTCGAGGGCACTACCTTAACAGCAGATGCGGGTATATGGTGGGATACTGCCATTCAAACCGCTATTCAGCATGGTCTGTGGGGACTGGAGCTCATGAGCGAAATACCAAGTAGCGTCGGTAACGCAGTTGTCGGCAATATTGCTGCGTATGGTCAACAAGCTTCTGACACACTTTTATGGATCGATGTTTTTGATCAAAAGCAAAAAGAAGTTCGACGAATCAAGAAAGATCAGGTTACCTTTGGCTATCGCGAGAGTTCATTGCAGAAACAGCTCGAGCTTGTTGTATTGCGTGCCGCATTCCAGCTATCAATGTTGCGAACTGTCGAACTCAAATATGACTCCGCGATCACTATCGGTGAAGAGCTTGGCCTAGATCACACGACCCTTGCACACTGTCGTGATATCATTATCGAAACAAGACGACGGGCTGGTTCTATCTGGCATCCTAATGAACCGACCGACCTTCATACCGCTGGATCATTTTTTAAAAACCCCATGGTCAGCGAAAAGCAAGCTCGCGAACTAGCTCATTTCGATGAGACCGGCGCTACTCTGGAGCGTGTCATCAACCAAAGCAAAATCCATGGTGGCAACGCGCAACGCGCCTCAGCTGCGCACGTGTTACTCGCCGCAGGATTTCACCGTGGACAGCGCTGGGACAGAGTAGAGCTTCATCCCAGTCATATTCTAAAGCTCGCCACCCTCGACGGTGCGTCTGCCCAAGAGGTCTACGACGTCGCCATGGAAATCGTTCAAACCGTCAAATCCAAACTCGATATCGACTTAGAAACCGAAGTAAAATTCCTTGGGACGTTTAACAAAAAGTGTTAGTACGGTAGCGGGAAATCTTTGACAAATTTCTTGACTTCTTTGTGAATACCCTCAAGCTCTTTGTCGTCATCGCGCGCATCAATCGCCCGTTTCATCCACTCAGCAATTTGCGGCATATGTTCTTCACGCAGCCCACGTGTTGTCATGGCTGGCGTGCCGAGACGAATGCCGCTCGGGCGGAATTTGGGTAGTGGATCTTCCGCAATTGCATTCTTGTTCAGTGTCAAGCCAATCTTATCGAGTGCAATTTCAGCCACTTGTCCATCGATCCCAAAGCTCGAGTACACATCCGCTAGGATAAGATGGTTGCTCGTCCCACCGGTGATGAGTGTAAAACCCCGTACCTGAAGCTCATCAGCAAGTCGGGCAGCATTTTTCACAATCTGTCGCGCATATTCTTTAAACTCAGGCTGCAACGCTTCGCCAAGGGCAACTGCCTTGGCTGCGGTATTGTTCATATGTGGACCACCTTGTGTACCAGGGAAAACTGCTCGATCAATAAGAGTTGGGATATTTTCCAACGTTTTTTCGGGTGCTTTCAGCGGAGAACTGACCGTACCCCGGCTCAAAATCATGCCGCCGCGAGGACCACGGAGTGTCTTGTGGGTAGTTGTCGTAATAACATGAAACCCTTTGTCAAGCGGATTTGTCGCCACACCACCCGCAATCAATCCGGCAATATGCGCCATGTCAGCCATGAGCAACGCACCGATTTCATTACCAATCTCAACAAATTTTTCGTAGTCAAGCTCGCGTGGATAGGCCGAAAAACCAGCGAGAATAATCTTTGGTTTGTGGGTGCGTGCTAGTTCGCGCAGTTCCTCGTAGTCGATCTCGCCAGTCGTCGGGTCTTTCATTTTATAGCGAATAAAGTTATATATCTGAGCACTACGAGTCACCGGCGCACCATGTGTCAAATGTCCTCCATGGTCGAGATGCATCGCAAGTACCGTATCGCCTGGTTCTAACCATGCATGGTAGACTGCCTCGTTGGCTGGTGCGCCCGAATGCGGCTGAACATTAGCGTGATCAGCATGAAACAGCTGCTTGGCTCTATCGATAGCCAGCTGCTCAACCTGATCGGTGAACTCCTGACCGCCATAATATCGTTTCCCTGGGTATCCCTCAGAGTATTTATTAGTAAATACCGACCCCAGTGCTATCAACACATCAGGCGATACATAGTTTTCCGACGGGATTAGCTCCAACCCCTCTTGTTGGCGCTTTTTTTCAGCGGCAATAAGTTTCTGTACCGTAACATCTTTCATGGTTTTTCCTCCATCATAGTATTGATTCGTCCCACTTACGGATGTTATGCACGCTATATCATGAAACTAGTATAGCACGCCACACATGGCTGCCTATTGTAATTTATATGACAGTATAATGCTTGCAATATATCGTTTATGATATAAAATATAGATATGAATGATTATCGAACCCGTATAGGATCTCTGATCCGCGAAACCCGTATCACCCGTGGCATGACCCAAAGTGAATTTGCGACTGCCTTAGGCACCAGTCAAAGTGCTGTCAATCGCATCGAAAATGGAGGACAAAATGTCAGTCTCGAAATGCTGGCTCGTATCGGCGAAGTCTTAGCAAGTGAGATTGTCTCGCTCAATCGTACGGGTAATAACCTACAGATTGAAGGTGGCAAAAAATTGCATGGTTCAATTGAAGTTAAAACCAGCAAGAACGCTGCCGTTGCTTTGCTTTGCGCGGCGCTACTCAACAAAGGTACAACAACCTTTCATCGAGTAGCCCGTATCGAGGAAGTCAATCGCATTATCGAAGTTTTAAACAGTATTGGGGTCAAAACAAAATGGATCGATGAGACCAACGATCTTGTCATTACGCCACCAGCGCGACTCAAGCTTGACCAAATGGACATCGAAGCTGCCAAAAAGACTCGTACCGTCATCATGTTTCTTGGACCCCTTCTTCACCAGTATCGTTCATTCCGTTTACCCTACGCAGGCGGGTGCAGTCTTGGAACCCGTACCGTTGAACCACACCTTGATGGCCTAAAGCATTTCGGTCTGCATGTTGAAGCTGAAGCAGAGTACTATCAAGCTACCGTCAAAAAAGCTACGCCCAAACGAGCTATCCTGCTCACCGAACGCGGCGACACCGTAACCGAAAACATCTTGATGGCGGCGGCGCTATACGATGGAGAAACAATTATCCGTAATGCCAGTCCGAACTATATGGTGCAAGATGTCTGTTTCTTTCTGCAAAAACTCGGCGTCAAAGTCGATGGCATAGGCACGACAGTTTTGCGTGTTCATGGCCTCAAAGTTATCAAAAAAAATATTGACTACTACCCATCGGAAGACCCGATTGAAGCGATGAGCTTCATTGCTGCTGCTCTCGTAACAAATTCAAAACTAACCATTCAACGTGCACCGATCGAATTCCTGGAGCTAGAGCTCGCCACGCTTGAAGGCATGAACCTCCAGTACGATATAAGTGACGAATACATGGCGCGAAACGGCAAGACACGTCTCGTTGACCTCACGATCAAACAGTCAAAACTGGTTGCCCCCAAAGACAAACTCCATGCTCTGCCGTTTCCAGGCATCAACATGGACAACCTACCTTTTATGGGGCTGATTACTACCGTTGCTGAGGGTCGAACACTTGTCCATGACTGGAGCTATGAGAACAGAGCTATATACTTCATGGATCTCAATGCGCTCAATGCCAAAATCGAACTCCTTGACCCACATCGTGTCTATATAACCGGTCCTACCAGGTGGAAGCCAGCGGAGATGGTTGCGCCGCCAGCACTTCGTCCTACCGTTGTCGTTCTGCTTGCTATGCTTGCAGCTCCAGGAACCTCAATCTTGCGCAATGTCTATCAGATGAATCGAGGCTATGAACAGCTAGCCGAACGCCTCAACACAATCGGCGCTGATATCCAACCACATTTTGAACTATAGGCTTAGTTCGATTTATTTAAGCGAGGCCCATCAGCTAACCATGCAATCGTACCAACTGGTTTAGCCTCAATAACTTCACGGCTCGTGCGCCAACCACGCAGATCACAAGAATACATGGTCATGCGAGCATCTGGCTGGGTTCGCTCGATAGAAACATCGTTTGCGCTAACTTTGTAGTGTTTGGTTACCTCATAAGCATAACGAACACCCTTGAAATCAACAAAAATTTGATCGCCTGACTCCATCTTATCAAGATGATAAAACGGCGATTGGGCTCGTGACTGATCAGGGGTTAGCCCAAGATTAAAACGATGAGCGGCTAGGACAAAATTACCCCCAGTAATCGGGTCACCATTTTCAGGTGCCCGATGCCAAGCACCTCCCTCAAGCGTCTCGTCCGTTACTCCGGTCACAATCTCAACATCAACACCGATCTTTGGTACATATAGTCGGTTTTTCTCAAGCGCTGGCTGTCGCTGCGTTAAGACTTTTGAGACCGCATCTGCCTGACCTGTTACGGCTGGCGGCAGCGACGGGTACACGGTGTTAAGCAAAACATAGCCGCCCACAAACAGAACAATAATGGGCAAGACGAATAATTTTTTGCTAATGTTACGTTTTTTAACTCCGTTATAACAATTATATGTCATATCTCACCTTTTTATCTTGGTATGCAGACTATGCTTTTATGTATTATAGCATAGGCGTAATGGTTGTGCAGTAAGAAAACCTAAAAAGCAACAAACCGAGTTTCCTCGGTTTGTTGCTATGGGGCGAACGATGGGGCTTGAACCCACGACCTCCGGATCCACAGACCAGCGCTCTAACCAACTGAGCTACGTTCGCCATATTTGATTTCACCTATAGATTAAACTGTCTGAAATGTACAATGACATCCGTACTCAGTTGGTTAGAGCGCTGCGCTAAAAGTATTCTTTCCGGCTTCGCCTAGGCAACTGAGCTACGTTCGCCATATTTGACTCAAAATAGTATACCAAACAGAGGCGCAATTGTCACTACTGTGCTATACTATACTTCAACGTAATAGCAAAGGAATACTATATGGCAAAGCACAAAAGCTGGCATGGTGCAGACCGCAAACGCGCCCTCAAGAAGAAGATCAAGGCCGAGAAACGCAAGAATGCTTAAAACCTCCTTATGGAGGTTTTCTATTTCATATATGGTACCCCCGGTAGGAATTGAACCTACGGCCAAAAGCTTAGAAGTCTCTTGCTCTATCCACTGAGCTACGGGGGCGTATAGTAAATTGTAATGTACGGGTCGGTTCAATGGAACCTACGACTCATATCGACTCAGAGGCTTAGAGTCTCTTGCCTTTGTCCATCTGAGCTACGGGGGCGTATTAGTTACTTACTTATTTTAACAGATAGACGATATACTAGGGTATATGCAAAAAACATATATTACCGACAGATTGTTGCCAAAAATCATCACGAAAATATGCCAGCAACGGAATATACACGTTACCTCATTTTCGGATGATTGGGTTTTACGGCTGGAAAGAGACGGTCTGATTCGTTGGATCGTCAGTTCGCAGTTTGACCTGAACCACGCGGCAGCGAGCGATGTGGTGGGTGACAAGGTCGCCTGCTATCTAGCGCTCCATGACCAAAATGTCCCCGCCGTCGAACATCGGCTCATGCGGATTATCGTTTCCCCAGAAATTATGCACGCTGAGTTTGCACATTTTCCTGCGCTCAAGCCAGTCGTCGTTAAACCACTACGTGGCAATGGCGGACGCGATGTCCAAAGGTTCGACACTCCTAACGATGCCAGCAACTTTGTTCATAAGCAATCTCACCCCGAATGGACAATTTCACTCTGGCACGATATTCAAACGGAAACACGTCTAATAATCCTTGATGGAAAGGTGCTAACAGCGTATGAGAAGTCATCCCAGATGCAAAATGGCCTCAAAATGTTTAATCTCAGCCACGGAAATAACGCTAAAATCATCACTGCACATCAGGATATTCAGACACTTGCGCTTCGTGCAACGGAAGTCCTTGGTCTGCGATTGTGTGCCGTCGATATCATAACGCTCTCTGACGGTCGCCGGCTTGTACTCGAAATCAATGATCATTTCGGTATGGAATATTTCGCCCGCCAATCAGACAAACACTATCACACCGCGTATACAGTTTACGAGAAAATCATTGATGCCATGATGGAATAATTTGAATTTGCAAAAGTCAGGGTTTCTCCTAGCTCGTTCCCCGTCATGAAACAAACCGGCGTATAGCCGGTTCATTTCATGGTGCGGGATAGGGTAGTCGAAACCCTGTCTCAAGTTTGGAAAACTTGCATATTAACCGTTATACGAATCCCGCGTCACACCATATTATAACAGTGCTATACTGATATGCATATGGCAGCAAAGACAAACCCGACTATCAATATCGTTATACCTATATATAACGAGGAATCATGTATTGAATCATTTGATACATCGCTTCGCGATGTCATTACGCGTATTAAAGATGTCACGTTTATCATCACCTACTGCAATGATGGCAGCAGCGATAAAACCGCAGAAAAGCTCGAGGGTATCAGCAAAAAATATCCCGCTACTGAGATACTAACGCTGTCAAAAAACTTTGGAAAAGAAATAGCTATTACAGCGGGCACTACCGAAAGCAACGCTGATGCTATTTTGACGCTTGATTCTGATGGACAACATCCTGTAGAGCTCATACCAGAATTTATCCGCTACTGGCAACAGGGTACACCGATTGTTGTTGGCATACGACAACAAAATGATGACACAACCGCCGTTCGCTCAATAGGATCACGGCTGTTTTATGGCCTTTTTGGCTCAATGTTTGATTTTAAGATAAAACCAGGTCTGACAGATTTTCGTATTATTGACCGCGAGGTCAAAGAGCATTTCGTCAGTATGACTGAACGGAGCCGGATGACTCGGACAATGATTGAATGGCTTGGATATCCTCATGTATATATTCCATTTAGCGCCAAAGACCGTATCGCTGGCCACCCGACATATTCTCTTAAAAAGCTCGTTCAGTTGGCTTTAGATAGTACTATTTCTATGAGCACCTCTCCGCTGCGAATCTCTGTGTATGTAGGTCTATTTGTTTTTATTTTGTCTACATTGCTCGGTATAGCAATGGCCATAAACCTCTTGGTGGGCGATCCTTTTCATCTTTATATAACGGGTAGCGCTTATCTTGTCGTATTTATCCTTATGCTGGTTTCCTTATTACTCATTTCGCAAGGTATTATCGGTATGTATCTCGCACATATTTATCGGGAAACCCAGAATCGACCGCTCTATATCATCGACGAGAAACGTTCACATCGACTTTCCAATGATACGTAGACTATGGACATTCTCTAGTGTACGTTACTTGCTCGTAGGCATTGTCGGGTATTTGTTTGAGATGGGTATTTTGTATGGAGGCATGCAAGCCAAACTTGCTCCCGTAATTGCCGTAAGCATCAGCTTTGCAGGTGGACTTGTGCTGTCTTTTATACTCCAAAAAGTTGTGGCCTTTCAAAATCAAACTGCTCAAAAAGAAACTGTGTTGCGTCAAGTACTTCTCACTGGCTGCCTAGTCATATTTAATTACCTGTTATCTGTCATATCAGTGCATCTGTTGCAAACACTGGTTTCACCTATGATTATCCGGACTGGAGTGATCATCATTACGACTATAACGAATTATTTTACTTACAAGTTAATTATTTTTAGAAAATAATTATTCTAGATATTGTCGATCAAGAAAACGACCATAGGTAGGGTCGGATGCTGAATAGCATCGTTTCAAATTCTGACACACAGCCGCATCGTAGACAGCATAGTGCATAAATATATCCTGTTTCTTCAGAAGCTCGTTACCGCGTACATTCTCGGGTGACCGAACGGCATTATAGCCTTTGAAATGTCGGACAACCGGTTGTTTTGGTTCATCAAATGTTTGCTTATAAAGATCGAGCGCCCTTAACCCGAGTTCTGCGGTGGCAACGTGATCGCTATGGTCATGCCCAGCTCCTGTGACACCTGGTAGATTAAGCTCATCTGCTTCAAATAACCCCATGATGCTTGTTAGTGCATCAACGAGACCGTCGCGAGCATACACCGAATCACCATCGACAGAATGAATACTAATGCTGGTGTCTTGCAATACCTTACGCAAACTCTCATACCGTGAGGCGGGAAAACCTTGACCGCCAATGTTTCCATCCGGAAGACGAAGTGATATAAGAGACACTCGATCTTCATAGCGCGGATCACGCGGAACGGCATAACTTGCTGTAATACCATCCAATAATTGAAGAGGCTCAGCAGTCCAAGAATCTTTAATGCCAATCATTCTGGCATATGCAGCCTGCGCGCCCCGTTCTCGTCCTACCCAATATGGCGCATTCTTGCCAGGTTGGCCAGCGTCCCCCGCAGTAATATATACGGTCCGCACACAAGCTTTTTCATCAATAGAATTCATCAGGTGAGGATTCATAAAAAGCAAATCATCATCCTGATGTGCCACGATTGTCATGATTGTTTTTCCGGGACATCGCGCCGTCCCATCCGCGTAATGACGCAGCGACTTTGGTAGATAGCTCAAATCCTCTTCATTCGCTCCCGCTTCAACCGTAATAGAATCCTCAGAGCTATGCTCAAATATGAGCAGCATTTCTTTTGGCAGTTCATTACTGCCATCAATAACCACCGAGTAGTTTGGTTTGCCAAATTTTGCGACAATTTGCTCGTAACTACAGCGAACCGCTCCTGGCTCGTTATTATCTAGGATTAAGAGATAGCCAAACGAAGTTTTGCTGAGATCACGCTGCCAAGCGCCACTATTAAGCACAAGCCGTGGATCGAGACAGTTATCTGTGGCCATCGCATTGATCGTGTTTTTACTTTGGTGACGTATAACCGAAACACGCCAATAATTACCGAAAATTGTATCAATTTTGGCTTCACGCATTGCTTCAAGCACAAAATTATTACGTTGATTGCGGACGACCGCATTACCCGCCCGGTAGGCTATCTGCTGAGAATACAGGAACATCAAACCACACAAAATAGAAACAATAGCCAGCCCCGATAAAACAAGCCAGATGCGACGTTTGTCTTGCACTGGCTTAAGTCCGACAGCCAACAATGAAAACACAGCAAAAAATAGAATTGTTATATAACGGGCATCAACGGGATAATAATGATCCGCAATGACAAATGCCGCAAACGAGCTAAGTGTAATACACCCCAACAGCACCGCCACAATACGATAGGGGTCTTTATCGAGTTTCTGTTGTATCGCTTCATGTCGAGGAGATTTCCATAAAGTCCACCCGGCTAAGGCATAGATACCTATGTTTAAAACCGCCGCAAGAAATTCTGCACTCATAACGCGATTTTTTAATGTTGTCAGCATCAAATTTGGCTGGACAATATCAAAAAGTGGATTAACCCCCAGATTAGTCAACGCTCCCATTATAACGAAAAAGACTGCACGCAGAAATCCTGCGGGTGTTGAGGTGAGATTAAAAGGCGCCAATCTCGCATCGTCGACAATATGCGTAATACCTGCTGCGTTAATTCCTAGCAGCAAAAGTTTTGCAAATACCATAGCAACTATGCTCACGACCAGCACGCGAACCCCCATATGTCGGTAAAGATCACGCTTTCTTATCCATCCATAAAGAGCTAGCAATACCGCCCCCGCTATAACAATATTTACAAATAGTCTATCTGACGCAAACAGAAGGAGTAGGAGAATCAGCCCTATGTATAATGACGTGCGCCGTAGACTCGCAGCACGAACAATCAACCAAAGAGCGACGATAAGCACAATATACTCGATGTTACGCGTAGCCATCATCCCCATACTGACCGGTAGTAATGATCCTGCGTACGGTTCGATAGGTACCATCAGCAGAACAGCCGACATAAACAAGCACAACATACCAAATAGCATTGGTCGGGACTCGATCTTACGTAAGAAAAAAATTAAACCAATGATAGTTACTAGTGAGAGTACTATCGTTGCTACCATATACGACCAATCCGCGTACCGCGCCAGACTGACAAACAAAAAAACCGGCCATTTAATCAAAAATGTGTGAGCGCCAGGAAACAGTGCCTGATTGAACACCTCAGAAGATCCAAACAAGTATGGATCAATGAGCTCATCGGCATTAGTCTGGTGGATAAACGACCCAACAATCGCCCAACAAATTGTGGTTGCAACTAAAGTAAAAACTCCAAACCAAGCAAACCATGGTCTAGCAAACAAGCTCACGATTTTTTCATTCGGAATATTTATGCGCGATTTTTGTTTTGGCGAGCTCATACGTATAATTTATTTTACCTCAAATACTCTGTCTGGAACAAGAAATTTTATTAGGTAGCGACAATGTCACTTTCTTTGATATGAATCCTATCACCCGGCTGAGCCGTTCCCTCAAGTAATCGTCGTGCCACGAGATTCTCGACCGTTCGCTGAACAATTCGCCGCATTGGACGCGCACCGAGTCGTGGATCATAGCCTACCGCAGCAAGTTTTTTAATAGCGGCATCTTCAAGCACCAGTGATATTTTTTGGGATTCGAGAGTTTTATTGATACCTTTTATAATCAATTGTACGACCTGCCCGAGCTCGTCTTGTGTTAAAGGTCGGAACAAAACAATCTCATCAAAACGGTTAAGAAACTCCGGGCGAAACTGCCCCGTATCAATCAGTTTATTGACGAACTGTTGTTCAACTTGCTCGAGTTGATAGCCTGCATCAATAAGTTCTCGAATAGTATCAGCTCCCGCATTGCTCGTCGCAATCACAATCGCATCGCGAAAACTAACCTCACGATTGTTAATATCACGCATCACACCTTCGTCAAGCAGCTGCAAGAGTGTTGTCAATACTTGTGGATGCGCCTTTTCGATCTCATCTAATAGCACCACCGAAAATGGCTGCTTCATGATCTGTGCAGCCAGACTATTGGGATCACTCGCACCATCTGCGATCAATCGTGCAACATCATCAGGACGCACATATTCATTGAGATCAATCCGTACCAAGCGATTTTCGCCACCAAAATACACCTCGGCGAGTGCCTTGCTCAACTCAGTTTTACCAACACCCGTTGGACCCAGGAATAGAAACGTACCGATCGGTCGTGATTCGTTGCGGACACCAGCACGCGCACGACGGAGCGCATTGCTGACGACACTGACCGCACGAGTCTGATTAATCATTCTTTCATGAATTCGATCCTCGAGCTGAAGTAGTGTTTCGCGCTCATCTGCCGTATCAACACGACTAACCTTAACGCCGATACTCTCTTCGATACTACGGGATACCGACTCAGCAGTCACTATCCCATTCTCTGCATAGGCAGCCGCCTGTTCCAGTAACCGAACGGATTTACCAGGCTGCGCCAGCTCATGCATATACCGTTCGCTCAAACGATAGGTTTCTTTGAGCGCTTGATACATATAGATGACATTTCGGTTGTATTCCGTTAGCAAAAGCTGGTCTTGCATAACAAGCAGTGATTCTTGCATGGTTGCTGATGGAACATTAATTCGGTTTAGTGCAGCTGCTAGACTGGCGTTGCGTTGCGAAATTTGCAAATAGCGTTGCTCATCCATGGTCAATATCATCCTAAGTCCTCCACCCTCTATGACCGGCAAAAGAATCGAACTAAGATCCACAGAGCCAGGCCGATCCTCAAAAAAGCACTGTGCCTCATCCAAACACAAGACAATATTTTTGGCGGTATAGGCTTCAATAAGCAATCTATTCACTAGACGTTCAAGCTCACTTCGTGACTGAGCAGCACCGATAATAGCACTCGCATCGAGACTGACAACCTGGCGAAATTTGAGATGGGCTGGCACGTGGCTATCCGACACAAGAAGAGACTCGGCAAAGGCTCGCACCACGGTTGTTTTGCCTGCGCCAACTGGACCAATAAGTGCGACATTCTGCCGGCCGCTGCTTCCGAATGTATCGTGTAAAAACCGTAATGCATTTGCATGCGAGTCAAGCCGAACATGCATCATGCCACTTCTTGCTACTTGATCACTAAAATTTACCCCAAAATGGTTTAGGGTGTTGGCATAGCCAAAACTCCAATCACGCGCAATTCCACCAGTTCGTTTCGGATTAGCAGTTTCCTTGATAAGTGTTTGAAGGCGAGCATACCACGCAACTCCTTGTATAAGATCATTGTCATCAATCTGCAGGCGCGGTAAAAGTTGCGTTATACCTGGTTGCGTTACGGCTATTGCGGCCAGTATAACCGCGCCATCAATAGTCGGTGAAGCAGATTCTTTTTGAATTGCGCTTGAAGCTTCAAAAACAACCGCAGAATCCGAGACCATATCACTACTTAAATCAACCAAAAAACGGGGTGAAAGCCCGAATCGACCCGCAAAAAACTGTCCGCTACGCGTTTTTGCTGCTGCCTCAACAAGCGAACGAGGTGAAACTGTCTGAGGCATATTAGAGAGCAATTCCGTCTCAAGTATTCCATCCAAAGAAGCGTTATTTTGAAGTGGCAAGGAACGCAGTCCTTGAGAAGCCCAGATTGCCATCATTATAGGTATAATCGCAAAGCCGATTGCTGCCCAACCAAAACTCACATTCTGCCACAATAAAACAATTCCTAGGCCAATCAATGGTATCGCTATACCATATAAACCAATCATAACGGGCTTTGTAAATCGCCTCCCCAGACGCGCTTTCTGAGAACGCAAGCTATGATAATCAAACATCATGTCCATGGCATCCACCGCCAGCTCCACGCTATGATACCCAGAACTGGAGCCAAGGGCATCAAAGGCCACAATGCCAAGTGCACAATACCCCCTACCGCACCAACCACAAGTGCCCCGATACCCGCAACTAAGACCGCTATACGCACCATAGCACCGATCATTCGTGAAACAAACCGATCAATCATTGCGCGAAATTGGATACCGAGCGGACCATCGACACGTCCGGCAGATATTTGGCGATATGGTGAGAATAACGTTCTAAGTAATAAACTAAACGAAAAGAAATCAAGTAGGCTATCGATGCGTCGGATAACATGCTTGGCCTGAAGCATAAACCCCTCGCCATACCACCACGAGAAAAATGCAAGAAACATAACCATATTGTAGCATGTATAGAGTACATTCTATGGATAGAATTGCCTCATAAGTTGCTATACTAGTAGCAATGGTTTCACGAAAACATATCATCCGTATCGGTAAAGGAGTGCGTCACATTAGCCGCCTCAGAGGAGGCTCAGGTTCTGCATTACCCGGACTAATCGTCGAAAAGCTGGACCCTGAATTTACCAAGAAAATCCTCGAAGATTTACCCTATGGAGTTGTCATCATAACAGGTACGAATGGTAAAACGACAACTACAAAAATGGTAGCTCAACTTCTCCGTGATCAGGGTCTAAAGGTATTTACCAATAAAACTGGCAGTAACTTTACCCGCGGTATTGTTGCGGCTTTACTTGCAGAAGTCAGTACAGACGGGCACTTAGATGCCGATGTCGCCGTACTCGAACTCGATGAAGCGTATGCAGCACATTTTGTCCGTGCGATTCGACCACGCTATAGCCTTCTGCTCAATGTCATGCGTGACCAACTTGACCGTTTCGGCGAAATTGATCATACCGCAAAACTACTACGAACTGTCGCCGAATCAACCACCGATGGCGTAGTTCTAAATCGTGATGATCCGCTCGTACGAGCCATCGCGAAGAACCTTCCTACGTCGGTACAAATAGAGTATTTTGGACTTCATAGCCATTTACTCTCGCTTTTTCCAAGCGACCAGAATCTCCATACGGCACCAAATGTAAAACTTACATTCAAAAACAGTACGAATATAAATGATGTAACGCTTGAGGCACTTTCTGGTTCTGAGGCTTTATTCTCATTTGCTGGTAAGCGCCAGCAGCCTGTATCCCTAAAGATCGATGGAGTATATAATATCCAAAATGCAGCCGCTGCTTTATGTTTAGTCCGAATGATATGCGGCAAAAAAATCTCAAATCAAACTCTGCTAGCCTCTATAGCTACTCTCAAACCTGCATTTGGCCGAGGTGAGGCAATTGAAATCGATGGCTATCCACTTGAAATTATCCTCGTAAAAAATCCTGCTGGTTTTCGATTAGCGCTTAGCTCATACCAAGCACGTCCGGCACAAACGATGATTGCCATCAATGATAATTATGCTGATGGACGTGATATGTCGTGGCTATGGGACGTAGGTTTTGAATCATTAAGTCGAGTTGATTACGTGACAGGCATACGCGCCTATGATATGGCCCTACGACTACAATACGACGAAGTAAATGTTGGCGAGGTCAATACCAATATTACTCATTCATTGACTGCCCTCCTTGCCGAAAAACCAGGACCAAAACACATTTTTTGCACCTATACCGCGATGATGTACATCAGAAAGATTTTAGCAAAACGCTATGGATTGGAAAGCATTGACGTATGAGTCAGAAACGCCCACCCCTAACGATTGTTCATCTTTATAGTAAAGATATGAATATTTACGGTGATTGGGGAAATGTTCTTACCATACTCAAACGAGCAGCTTGGCACGGCTATGAAACTCGGCTCATTACCTATGATCCCGGTAACACATTCCCCGTTGAGGCAGACATGATCATTGGCGGTGGCGGACAAGATTCCGGTCAAACAAAAATCCAAGAAGATTTGCTCGCAATTGGCGACGCTCTTCACAAGCTTGCCGACAGACATGTGCCCATGCTTGCAATCTGCGGCTTATATCAGCTATTTGGGCATTTCTTTGAAACAAGAGAAGGAAAACGAATTAACGGGATTGGGCTATTTGACCTTGAAACCTACGGGGGAGATAATCGCATGATTGGCAATATTGTTACCAAAACTGAGTTCGGCGATACGATTGGCTATGAAAATCACAGTGGCCAAACTCTTCTCGCCAATACACAGAAATCATTTGGAACTGTTCGTAAAGGATATGGCAATAACGGTAAAGATAAGACAGAAGGTGCGATCTACAAAAGCGTATACGGCAGTTATCTACACGGCTCGCTTCTACCTAAAAACCCCGTCTTTGCCGATAGACTGATTGAGGCTGCTGCTATGCACCGTTACGGCAACTATGAACCGCAAGTCATTGATGATCGATTTGCTGATGAAGCACGTCGTATTGCGGCTACACGGCCTCGTTAAAGGGTTTTATATGTTGAAAACAAAAGACTCCTCTTCAGCCCTCCCAAAAAAAATGCGCATTAATGAGCTAGATATGCTACGGGGATTCTTTATATTTGTGATTATCATAGATCATTTACAACGTTGGCCTAGTCCGTTGACGTATCTCACTGGCGAGGGTCGTCTGTGGGTTTCAGCAGCCGAAGGCTTTTTCGTTATTTCTGGACTATTGATTGGCTATATCCGCGGTTACAAAGGATTAAAATTGTCGCTCAAGGAGATTACAAAAAAACTCTTGACCCGAGCACTCACCTTATATTTTTGGTCGATTATCATTACGTTTGTTGCCGTATTTCTCATCCAAACTTTTCATGGCAATCCAGAACTGGTACCTATCCTACCAGAGGCCACGGGACTGACGTATATCTGGCAAGTTATAAGTCAACAATACATATTTGATTGGATTTATTTTCTAAGACTATACTGGATGATGCTGCTAGCAACACCCCTAGCAATTATTGCCTTTCGTCGAGGAAAGTGGTGGCTTGTACCAATCGTCAGTATCCTTGTATATGTAGTTAGCTTTACGTTTGGAGAGCCAGAGGCGGCTTTACAATGGCAGGTTCTGTTTTTTATACCAGCAACCATTGGGTTCCATTTTGAGAAAATTATTCGATACCTCAAATCTCACCGGACACGTAAAGACATTATCGTTGACATTATGATAGCAATAGGAATCGTTGTTATGACACTAAGTTATTTTTGGGTATTAGGCTGGGATTTTGTAGAGAATAATTCCTACCTATCGATCGATACGTACATATCAACGCGTGCATGGCTCGACCCAATTTTTAGTAACGATCCTATGGCCGTCGGAAGAATAACCCTTGCATTATTTATTGTTGGCAGTTGGCTTGCATTGTTTCATTGGTTGCGTCAACCGCTTGAAAAGTACTTCGGCTGGTTGCTCATACCACTAGGTATGTTTTCTCTGACAGCATATTGCGTCCAAGCTATACTGTTGCTCTTTTTCCAGTTCTTGATTCCGGTTAGTAACAACTGGCTCATAAATCTTCTGATTGGCTTGAGCGCCGTGCTGTTCGTTCGGTTCTTAATCACAGAACGTCATATCCATAGGATACTTCCGCAATAATCTCATGTCTTTTACTTTTTAACAGATTTGCCGTACTGAAGTATCACATGTATCACCACTAGAACGAGAGTCATAATCGCAAGAAAAAAACCAATCGCATACGCAACATTAGCCGGCAACCTATCATTCATGGTCATCGCAACAGGCACAAGACCAGCCGCGACAAGCGATGCCATACTCGTTACACCCAGAATAATATTTTGATGCAGCACTTTACGCTGCTTTTTCGTGATAGTATGATTCACGACACGTTTTTCAATGATAGGCATTACGGTCTTTTCGGCAACATCATCCACAATCTTTGCAGTATATTTGACTGCCACAATCGGAGTTTTAACAAGAAAATACATTGCAAATCCAACGACAATAATCACGATCATCGATATAACCACAAACTCCAAGACTGGCGTATCCATGCTCATCTGAACAGGCGGTTGAGGCTTTGGGGTATTTGGTAACCCCGTAAAATATTCTAGCTGCAAGAACGCTGGCGTAAACAACACGACAACCCAAAACCACTGGAGTATCAAACAAGTGTACATGCTGAGTTGTATTATGCACCCCAGGAGAGCCATTGCTGTCCGATACATTGTCTTCATTGCATTATGATAGCAGAAAGTTACCTTTCGCTCAGTACCAAAAATAGCATACACTAGTATGCATACATGAAATCATTTACTCATCTGTACCGTTCAATCGACTCAGGAAAACTGATCGATATCTTTTTGCTATCAGCGATTGCAAGCATTCTAGCCCTTCGTCTGTTTCTCCATCTCTCCAACTATCCACAAATTGGAAATGGCCAGTTTCATATCGCTCACATGCTGTGGGGTGGTCTGCTCATGATGGCAGCATTGATGGTTTCATTTCTCTATCATGGTCGACGGCTGCAAACTCTTGTTGCCTTAGTCGGTGGCATCGGCTTTGGCGTGTTTATTGATGAGCTGGGAAAGTTTATCACCCGTGATCATAATTATTTTTTCCAACCGACAATTGGTATCTTATATGCTCTTTTTGCCATATTATATATTGCTGCAACATTTCTGACGCGCAAAAGACCGCTTACGACCGAAGAACGACATGTCAATGCGCTTCAACTTCTCGAAGAAAGTATTGACCATAACTTCGACATAAATGAACGAAATCAAATCCGTGAAATACTAGTCAAAGCTGACCAAACTCATCCATTAACAATGGCTCTCACGAAAATAATCGATACGCTCCCCTACAATCCACCCAAATCAAATCCAAAATGGCGTGCGTTTTCGCTTGAGAGCTTGCGAATCAAATACCGCTTATATGCCACTAAACGATCATCTGAGAGAACAATTAGAGTCATCTTTGGCTTGCTGTTTGTTGTCATGATACTTCTTGTCTGGTTTCTTATCGATACAAGCTACGACTTTACCGATACCTCAAGTTATGAAATATTGGACAAAGATTTTTTTGTTAACGGTCAAATCATTTCGACTCTGTTTGCTGAAATATGTTTGCTGATCGGAATCTTCGTCATTATCCGAAATCGACTCAAGGCATTCGTTTGGCTCTATCGGTCACTCATGGTCAATCTACTACTCACGCAATTTTTCCTCTTTGCCAGAATCGAGTTCAATGCAATGCCGTTTTTCATTATCAATCTCGTACTAATGATAGTCACTCGGTTTATTATTAGCCAAGAGACAATACTAAGTGAAAAGAAAAGCTTTTACAAAAAACATGACAATGTATAACCATAGAACAGTGTCCAGTACTGACACTTTTCTATGATCGGCTCAGAGCGAAGCTGTTGAGTTGCCGCCTCAATAATCAGCGACCGTTACACGCAGATGGGGCAACAAAGTCCCTACTGACCCTAGTGGCGAAAAGTACATTAGAATAGACGAAATTAAGAATAGCTTGTTAATAAAAATATAAAACCTACAATAGCCTTATGAACTACAAACAACAGAGTAACCAAGGTTGTCTCGTCGTAGATTTGATGTACTTATTTGACGTAGAGCCAACGAGAGATAAAGAGCAGGACATACTAAGTGATGGGCTGTTTCGATTACGCGAGAATTACACACTAGGCTGTCTATTGGCTTTTCTTGACCGATACACTGACAAGTCGGTGACATTATATGTTGATAACAAGTACTACCTCGATATTTTGAAGCAGTGGGTAAAGCACCCACGCATCAAGATGGTACATAAGAAGAACGACGCAAAGCTACTAAATGCACTCGACACACCTTTCATCGTCTACGTTGACAACAACATAACTGATGGCTGGACGCACTTACCGCATTTTATGATGATTACAAGTGCTACTGATAAGTTCTATAACGTATTTGATCCCTGGGAGGGCAGCACGATGAGGATGTCGAAGACTCGGCTTATGAGTGGTATTGAGCAACTGCGGAGCCACGTGAAGATTTGTCCGTTTGTGATTGTGCGGCGCTAACGACCACGATTCCTTACCCGCGCTTTCTAGTGTCGGGAGGAATGTGTGGATGAGTTTGCGCCGTTCGACCTGAGATCATGTTCGCAGAGGTTTTTAGCTTTTCGGATCAATATGTTTTATCACGGCAAATCTTTGTTCTGTATTTTCATCTATCTGTTAAGGGATTATCCTTTTATATCCGCTTCTATATTCGCAACCAATATTTTATATTATCTCAGCGCAAGTACGAAATTGCCATTACGGATAACGTACTGCTATCAACTTTGATTAGGGAATTCCTTATGTAAAGTTTACCATTTAACTTTACATAAGGAATTTTTTGTGTAAACTAGAAACTATGAACCATTCCACATATATTGCAGGTACAATGCGGCGATATTTTCCTGATTCGAACGCCGAGTATACTTATTTTTTGCCCGAACATCTTCCTCAGATATATACCATTATTGACCCTAAACTTAACCGCCTGCTAGAAGAAGCAACTCATAGCCTAGGCGAGTTAAACGCATACGCGCGCTTTGTGCCCGATATTGACTATTTTATACGCATGCACGAAACAAAGGAGGCAACTGCATCGAGCAGGATCGAAGGTACCCGCACCAATATGGACGAGGCCTTGATGAAGGAAAAGGACATTGCCCCAGAGAAGCGAGACGACTGGAGGGAAGTGCAAAATTATATTGCCGCCATGAAGTACTCCATTGACGAGTTGGATAATTTGCCAATTATTTCTCGACTACTGGGAGAAACGCACAAAGTGTTGTTACGCGGAGTGAGGGGTGCTGGTAAAAATCCGGGTATGATTCGTACATCACAAAACTGGATAGGTGGGGCCACGCTTCGAGATGCTAAATTTATTCCGCCGCATAATATGCATTTAGCTGATTTGCTCTCTGATCTCGAGCGATTTTTGAACGAGGATAACCTGACGACCCCGAACCTCATACGGGCGGCTATCGCTCACTATCAGTTTGAGAGCATCCACCCCTACCTCGACGGAAATGGGCGCTTGGGCCGTCTGCTGATTATTTTGTTCCTAATGAAGCAAGGTATGCTCGAAAAGCCAGTGCTATACTTATCGCAGTTTTTTGAACAACATCGCCAGGATTACTATGATTCACTTATGTCGGTACGCCGGCACAACGATATTGAACAGTGGCTACGATTCTTTTTGGTTGGCGTGAATCAGACAGCAACAAGTGCGATCAGTACATTGCAGGCGATTATGCAACTTCGCGACGATACGAGTCAGACAATTTTGCAGCTAGGTAAGCGTGCCGAGCGCGCAGGCAAGCTCATTGATTATTTGTATCAAAATCCCATTGTATCAGTCGGTAACGTGGCTGAGATCCTGAATATTACCCCACAATCAGCCAACTCGCTAGTGGCAGAGCTGACAAAACTTGGCGTATTGGTAGAGATCACGGGCTACGAGCGCAACAGGCTATTCCGCTATGAGAAATATGTGCAACTTTTCGACAGCATGCAGGGCTGAGCGTCAGCCAGTCGCCAGTCGGGACGCAGCAATTCGGGCACAAAAGGTTCACCCCTGAAAGGTGTTAAAAAATACAACTTTGGTGTACAGTACAGATATGCCGATCAAAAACACCGTCAAACAATATGACACCCCCGCCTATTACCATGTATACAATCGTGGTGCCGGCGGCTTAGAAATCTTTCGCGACAACCAAGATCGAGCAAAGTTCCTGTCGCTCTTTGCACGCCACCTCGACCCGAATAATGCCTCGCTCAACGCCAACTGCATGCTTTACAAAAAATATCCGCTCGAACTCGTTGCCTACTGTCTTATGGGCAATCATTTTCATTTGCTTGTCTATCAAGAATTGGATCCGCTGGCGCTCACGAACTTCATGCGTTCGGTTGCGACCGCATATACAATGTATTTTAACCGCAAATACAAGCGTCAAGGGCATCTTTTTCAAAGTATTTTCAAAGCCTCTCGTATTACTGAGGAGGGATATTTGTTGCACGTCACGCGCTATATTCATATGAACCCGCGAAACTATCTGCGGTACCCCTGGTCGAGTATTGGCTATTACTTGGGCAAAGCTGCACCGGCCTGGTGTCATCCCGAGCGCGCAAATGTCATGACACCGTTGCAGTATCGCGAATTTATATGTAATTACGAAGGGCGAAAAGCCGAGCTAGAATTACTAAAAAACGAGCTAGCATTATAAATATGTAAAAATTAACACCTTTTAGGGGTGAACCTTTAGGCCATAGCCAAGGTAAATGTAGGGCTTACAGTGTCTTGCAAGTCTTCTGATATGGCATCTGAATAGCCTTGAAACTTCTCCTCCCAGTACTCCCTACCTTGTGCAAAATTGCACAGTAAAAACTTAGGACTATTGCCTAAATCCTTTACAAGTTCTTGATGAAACTCTCGCTTGAGATTTGGTGCATTTTTGATACCGCCAGAGTTCAGGACATATTTCGTCATCACAGTTTTGTTTCGTCTGATAACTTTATTCTGACTTTTTCTGTCATAGTATTGGTACTTACATAGCCCAGTGCATCTACACCGGGGTCATATAGCTCAATCATATCGAGGTCATTACGTGGAAACACTCGAGCACCTTTAACCTGCTTACCGTTGATTAAAGATTGCTTCAGCTCATCATACTGCCCTTGTTCAAGATAAAAGTCTACGTCTCCAACGTGGTGACGGTACGGGTCGGGACGACGGATGTAGAGGTGTGTATAGGTGGTCTCTGGCACATCATCTTCTGAGGCTACAGTTATCGGCTCGTATAGCTTGAAGTATTTTTGGTCTGGGTTGTCAGATGGCTCTGTCATCTCCTTGCGTAGAGCTACAAGCTTTTCGTACTCTTCGTCATAATGGCAGAAGATGCCCATATTGCCCGCATTGGGCAAGTAAACATCAAACGATTGTTTGCAAAGTTTATGGCAAGCAAAGTGTACATATTTTATTGCTTCAACTAGCTGGTCTTTGTCTTCAATTGGGCTGTATCGGTAGAGTTTCATTGAGTTAATTATATACCAGAAAACCGTCGAACCTATATTACAAGCTATAATGATAGACAGTATGGCTACAGGTGATAAGAAAACTAGAACACGCAAGAAGCAAGTGCTCGTACCGCTTAGTGATAAGCAGTTGAAGCAAGCTGAGCAAGTGGTAGCCGAAAGCCTAAAAGATAACCCTGAGTTATTTAACCTACCCGAGAGCAGGTACACGGTTGATGGTCTTGTAGACTTCTTCGTACAGTCGATGGAGGGTAGCCGAAAGATACTACCTAAAGAGAAGCGACGTTATGTAATCTACCTACGCAAATCAACGGATGATGAACGCAAGCAAGTTAGGTCAATCGACGACCAGCGAAAAGAGTGCCTCGATTTAGCTAAAAGGATGGGTATATACGTCCGTCCAGAGGACATTTTCGAGGAGCGACAGTCGGCAAAAATCTCTGGCAAACGTATTATCTTCAATGACATTATGGAGGGATTTGAGCGAGGCAAATATCAGGGTTTGATATCGTGGTCGCCCGACCGTCTGTCACGCAATATGTTAGAGGGCGGGCAGATTATCGAGCACGTGGACTATGAGAAGATACAGGACTTACTGTTCTGTACCTATGCTTTCGACAACACGCCGAACGGCAAAATGATGCTTGGTATTTTGTTTGCTACATCAAAGCAATATAGTGACAAGCTAGCTGTAGATGTGGCACGTGGTATCACGGGTGCTATACACGAGGGTAAATACGTCGGGCTTGTTAAAAAGGGCTACTACGCCGACACTGATACGGGTCGTTTTATGCCAGACGGTGTACATTGGCAGTTACTCCGTCAAGCCGTTGTTATGAGGCTTAAAGACCGTAAGACCAACCAAGAGATAGCCGATTTCCTAAACGCATCGAATTTTAGCTTTCGTAAGAACCAAGACGACCCATATAAAAAAGCAAAGATGGACAAGAAGACTGTTGCGACGATGTTTGCTGACCCATTTTATACAGGTGCATACAAATACGGCGACAACATAGCCAACCTAAATGACACGTATAACTTCTTGCCACTTATGACACCAGACGAGTTTATTGCGTTAAGCAAGAATATGTCAGATAGCTTCAATAAAGAGTTTGTCGGTCGCAGTAACGTTGCTAAACGGCTAGACTTTGGCTTACTCCGTGAGAAAGTTATCTGTGACTACTGCAACGGCGGTATGGGATTTCAACGTGCTCAAATCAAACGAGGTAAAAACGCAGGCAGTTGGCAGATTTCGTACTACTGTCGAAATAAAGAGTGCATACGCCACAATGACGAAGAAGCAATTAGGGTCTATGGCAAGAAGCTTCCAAAAAGCATCAGTGCTCGATTTGTCACGGCTCATATCGAGTGGACTATGCGTCATATGACAGCTAATGTTCTAGAGGCTCACAAGCAGTATATTGACCGCATCGAGAAGCAAGTAGCTATCGACAAGGATATAGCAAAGCGAAAATTAACAGAGGCAAAAGCTGAGTTAAAACGTCAAAAGGATATGTACTCGAAGTACCAAACCTTTCAAGTTGAAGACCCCGAAACTTACAAGAAGCATCACACAGGCAAGCTAGAGTTTCACCAAGCACAGATTAACGCTGTGAACGCTACGATAACTGCATCACAGAAAGAACTCGACGATTTACAGAAAGCATTACCTACCCGTGAGGAGTTTGTCGAACTCGTCCACTCGTATCTTAAAACCATACTCGAAACGTCAGATTTGATTGAAGAAGATGCAGTGTATCGTGAGGTCATGTCGAACCTACGTGCTCGTGACAATTCTATCTCTGTTATAAAGCTAAATCCACCATACGATATGATGGTGGATTTTAGCGAAAATACTTCTTGGTCGGGGAGACAGGATTCGAACCTGCGACCCCGCGGTCCCAAACCGCGTGCGCTACCAACTGCGCTACTCCCCGATATTCCGTGTCCAGCAGGCTATAGCAACAAAGTTGTCGTGAAGCAAGGCTTCAAAACCGCGTGGTCACCTTCGGCGACCCCGGAACTTCATGGCGTCGAACACAGTTCGACCCAGAATATTCCCTTGCGGACTGCCGACTGGCAGTCCTCACTACCAACTGCGCTACTCCCCGTTTATAGGAACAGAGATGATTGTAGCAGATATGTCAGAGCAGCGCTAGAGGTAATTACTCCTATTTTGCAAACTCAATAGCTCGTGTTTCGCGGATAACATTGACCTTGATAGTACCAGGATACTGCATAGTACTCTCAATCTTCGTTGCAATATCGCGCGCGAGTTTAATTGCACTGAGATCATCAATCGTCTGGGGCCGCACAATAACGCGAATTTCGCGACCAGCCGATATCGCATACGCCTTATCGATACCCTCGAAACTCGTTGCAACGTTTTCCAGATCACGCATACGCTCAACAAAGTTTTCGGCAGAAATATTGCGAGCACCAGGACGCGCAGCCGATAAGGCATCACAGACACGGACGATCAGTGCTTCCGGAGTTGTTGCCTCGATATCGTCATGATGAGCCTCAATCGCATGAACGATTTCATCACTCATGCCATATTTGCGCGCCAACTCAGCGCCGATATGATGATGCTTACCTTCCATTTTGTGGGTAACGGCTTTGCCCATATCATGAAGTAGTGTTGCAGTTTTAGTAATACGTACATCTGCACCAATCTCCTCAGCAATCAGACCAGCCATATGGGCCATTTCAGTACTATGCTTGAGGACATTCTGACCATAGCTGGTTCGGAATTTAAGCTCCCCTAACAAGCGAAGTAGCTCTTTCGGAATACCAACAACTCCAACCTCACGGGCGGCATCTTCACCAGCTCGATCAATTTCTTTATCAATTTGCTTTTGAGCTTTCTCGACTACCTCTTCGATTCTGGCCGGATGGATACGACCATCTTTCATCAGCATTTCTAAGGCTTGTCGAGCCACTTGACGGCGAATCGGATCAAAAGAACTCAAAATGATCATACCCGGTGTATCATCAACCAAAATATCGACACCCGTAGCACGCTGCAGCGACTGAATATTGCGTCCTTCTTTACCAATAATCCGACCCTTGATCTCATCATCGATTAACTTGACAGCAGTCACCGTTCGTTCAGCCGTCACGTCGCTCGCCATCCGCTCCATAGTGGTCAGCAATATGGTCTGGGCACGTTCTTCAGCATCTTGCATTGCATCATTTTGAAGTTTGTTAATAAGACCCAGGAGATCATTCTTGATATCACGCTCCGTCATAGCCATTAACTTATCAGCAGCGTCTTTTTTGCTTAGCTTAGCAATTTTCTCCAGCTTTTCCTGTTGCTTGGTACGAATATCTTTAATTTCTGATTTGAGGTCCTCAACTTCGTCTTCCTCTCGACGTAATTTCTCAGAACGCTGGTCAAGCTCCTCAAGTTTTCTATCAAGATGTGTCTCACGATCAGCAACACGATTCTCGGCCTTTTTAATCTCTCGCCGACGTTCATCTTCTTCTTTTTTACCCTCTTCGCTGAGTTTGATAACTTCGTCTTTGGCTTTGAGCACAATGCCGCTAGCTTTATTCTTTGCATCGGCAATTAGCTTGTCTGCTTGGGCGGTCGCTGTCGTACCTTTACGTTGATTGTAAAGTGTTACTCCACCGGCACCAGCAGCAATACCTACTAAGGCAACAAGTATTTCCATAATTTTTCCTTTCGTTTATCAGCCGCTTTTTTTATGACGATCAATGACGATGTAATTCAGATACGCGGCACGTTCAAAATATTCAGTTGATCATAGCGATCATGTAGTCTGCATAAGAGTTGTTGTAGCTAATACAAACTACTGCTTATACTATACGAGGTTTGGGTCTGCGCGCGCAAGCCCTATTTGCGCGGCTTGGTAATCCGCGGGTTAGCACCGTATTCGGGCAAAACCGATTCATCATTTTCTTCTCGTTTCAGATGACTTACTCCTTGAGCAATCCAATCTTCTCCGTCCGCACCTATTATCGGAACTGGGCTGCTATAGGCAATGGTATTTGCTATCGTACAACCAATGCGAAGCCCCGTAAAACTGCCCGGACCCCGATATACAACAATCCCCGAAACTGAGCTAAGCGAGCTGTGCGCCTCTCGCATTAGCTCATCACACACTTTTAGCAAATCTCGGGCTAATGTTCGATGTGCCTCCCACCGCCGCTCAACAACAACCGCTCCATCAGTATCGAGTACAGCGACATGTACTTCTGGCTGATCCGTTCGTATACAGAGTATCATTGGATGTCCTCTAGGTATGTATCAGCATTCTCACCCGAAAGAGTAACCTTTCGCGCTTCATTATCAGGCATATACTCAATCATAACAGTTACACGTTTATCCGGTAGTACTGCTCCGATTGTTTCGCCCCACTCTACAATGGTAATTGTATTGGGATCAAGCAACGATTCAGCAAGCTCAAAGCTCAAAACACCAGCCTCCTGTAGCCGGTAAAAATCATAATGTGCGAGCGTCAAACCATCACGTGCTGCATATTCTCGGCTAAGCGTAAAGGTAGGACTTTGAACATCCTCATCAATATCCAGGCCAAGCGCGATACCTTTAGTAAAAGTGGTTTTTCCGGCTCCGACATCTCCGACCAACTCTAGGCATTCTCCACCACGAAGTTTTACGCCTATCCTCCTACCGAGTTTTTGCATGGCTGCATCATTTTCGATAATCATCATCTACTAGTATAGACTACCTGTCTTTCAAACTATACAACTTATGCTTATACCGGTATGATATATATAGCCTTGATAACGTTAATATTATATATGACTACGTATTTATGAGAATTACCGATAATACCCTCGAGAATTTACTTGTCAGTAAGAAGAAAATTACTGGTGAGCAACTAGAGACAATACGCTCCGAAGCCAAGTCTACTGGAAAATCCCTGCAAGAAGTACTTATTAGTCATGCTATCGTGTCTGACGATGAGATTACTCGTCTCTACGCCGAACGATTAGGTATACCATTTGTCACCATCAACCCTAAAGAAGTAACCAAAGATATCGTATCGGCTCTACCTGAGCGAATCGCACGACAATACATGGCAGTTGTATTCAAAATTGATGATGACGGAACGCATCATCTGGCCATGGCTGATCCTGATGATTTACAATCAATTGACTTTATTCAAAAATACACCGGCAACAAGGTTGATATCTATGCCGCCAGTCAAGATAATATTCTAACAACCCTCCAGGCGTATAGGGAAGGCTCTGAAGAAGAAATAACCAAGACGATCCAAGTTGAAAATGAAGAGACGCTCGAAGAAGAAGTCTCGGCTTCAGATATTGCCGAAGATTCGCCTATTGCACAAACTATCAATCTGATTCTCGAGTTTGCGATACGCGCTGGATCAAGTGATATCCATATTGAGCCGCGCGATGACTATGTCAGCATTCGCTATCGTATTGACGGCGTTCTCCAAGAAGCTAACAAACTACCAAAGAATGTTCATGGTGCTCTCGTTTCCCGTATTAAAATCCTTAGTAATCTTAAGATTGACGAACGACGGGCCCCGCAAGATGGCCGTTTCAAAATAAATCTAGGTGGCAAAGCCTACGCTTTTCGTGTCAGCACCTTGCCCATTACCACTGGCGAAAAGGTCGTTATGCGTATCCTCAACGAGAGCAGCAAAGCCCTCACTCTTGAACAACTTGGCTATTGGGGCAAGGCAAAGGAACGAATCCTGGAGGCAATCAAACAACCGCACGGCATGATTCTTGTTACTGGGCCAACAGGATCAGGCAAATCAACGAGCCTCTTTAGTGTACTCAGTATGCTCAATGATCCAAAAGTGAACATATCAACCGTTGAAGACCCCGTGGAGTATAAAATTCCCGGAGCCAACCAAACACAGGTTAACCCAACCGCCGGTATGACGTTTATCAATGGCTTACGAGCACTGCTTCGCCAAGACCCAAACATTATTATGGTTGGTGAGATTCGTGATGGCGAAACCGCTGATCTTGCAGTTCAAGCTGCTCTCACTGGACACCTCGTTTTTAGTACACTTCACACCAATAATGCCGCGACCTGTCTGCCTCGACTTCTGGATATGCACGTCGAGCCATTTCTGATTGCAAGCACCGTTCGAGCGGTTGTTGGACAAAGACTTGTACGCATGCTTTGCAAATCATGTCGCGAAGAGTATAAACCGAGCGAACAAGAATTGGGAGAGATCACGAAGTTATTTCATCTTGAAAATCATGACGTTAGCGATCTCCATGATCTTGAGAAACAAGCTGCTGCCGAAAACATTGGTGGTTCTGAAACTGATCAACCACTTGCCACAACCGAACAAGCAATTACTCATTTGTATCGTGAGCATACTGGCGGTTGTGATGAATGCAATGGCATTGGATATAGCGGTAGACGAGGTATCTATGAGGTACTCGCAAACACAAACACCGTACAAAAATTAATTGTCGCGAATGCAACCAGTAATGACATTCAGGATCAATCAGTCAAAGAAGGCATGGTAACAATGCAGCTAGATGGTCTGATAAAATCGCTTCGCGGCGTAACCAGTGTTGAAGAAATCTTGCGCGTTACAAGGGAGTAATTATGGCATCGTATACGTTTACCGCCCAGACAAAAGATAACAACACTATTAATGGTCACGTTGAAGCAGCTTCAAAAGAAGCAGCTACTCAGGCTATCATTAAGCAAGGACATCGGCCAATTTCGATAACCGAAGAAAAAACCCAAAAAAGTTTATTCTCGTTTGGTGGTAAAAAAGTTAAGACCACTGAGCTAGTCGTCTTTACTCGTCAACTCAGTACTATGATCAGTGCTGGCGTGCCGTTACTTCGAGCCCTTAACACCTTAACTGATCAAGCAGAAAGCAAAGCGATGAAATCGACCTTGGCTGATGTCACAAAAGACGTCCAGTCGGGTATGGCGCTTGGTGACGCATTCGCCAAGCATCCCACTGTGTTTAGTGATGTTTTTATCAATATGGTACGTGCCGGCGAAGCTGGTGGTATCCTCGACGACATTCTAAAACGCCTTGCCGTCCAGCAAGAAAAAAACGACTCGATGCGCAAAAAAGTAAAAAGTGCCATGACCTATCCCATGGTACTTGTCGTGATTATGGTTGGTGCATTTTTCGGTATGATGTACTTTGTCATTCCAAATATTGGCAAAATCCTCTACGACCTCGGTGGACCAGATGCTAAATTACCTTTTCTTACGCAAGTAATGCTTGGTCTCAGTTCTTGGATGCTTCAGTATTGGTATGTTGTATTTGGTATAGTGTTTGGAATAATTTTTGCATTACGAAAATTCATCAAAACACCCAAAGGCAAACGTCTTCTACACTACTCTCTTATTAAGGCCCCTATTATCGGTCCTATTATCAAAAAGGTTGCCGTCGCCCGGTTTGCGCGCACATTCTCATCTCTTGCCGGCGCGGGCGTTAGCGTATTGGAAACCCTTAGAGTTACGGGCAATGCTATCGGAAATGAGGCATTTAAAGACGAGTTAGGACGCGGTGCTGAAGCAATAAAATCAGGCCAACAACTCTCGGTAGCGCTAGCAAAAGGCGGCCTATTTCCTGGAATAGTACCCCAAATGCTTGCCGTTGGTGAAGAAACAGGACAAACAGCCGAAATTCTAATCAAAATTGCTGACTTTTACGAAGAAGAAGTCGATGCTACCATATCAAGTATAAGCTCGATTATTGAGCCAGTCATGATTGTCCTGATGGGAGGCTTAGTTGGCCTGGTGGCTGTAAGTGTCATGGAACCAATTGCCAGTCTATCTCAGAGTATCAAATAAAGTAAGTTACGATCGCTACGGTGTCGTAAGCACTTCCCGCCAAGAAATGATATCGAACGTACTGGTTACTGGAAAAAACGGTGGTGGTGCATATCGCAGATTTTCATCATAAATGTTGTTTGTATATCGGTAGCCAATCCAACAAGCCGCGCTCGTTTCAGAACCACACGTAATAACTGACCACGTCCACATTTGGTTTGACGCAAGCGAACCAAAAAAAGTCAGCGCTTGGGATTCTAGCGCATACCCAGGAGCAGCACGGCCATTCTCTCGATAACGTTGCCGAATTCCAACACTGCCAGACTGCGCAATGATAGCCGCATCTATCTCAATAGGCTTACCAGCATAAGGTGCCACCTCAACATTGTTTTCTGCGATAAGGCCAATTGTATCATTCCCATTATAACGATCCGCATATTTTATAGGACCAGCTATGGTAATATTTGTTTCGCCACTGACCGCAAGGCGCGCTGAGGCTATTGTGACGCGCCCATTAAACCCATTAGGACCGGAAGTCCTTACCCAGACGTTATCTTCGACAAATATCGCCCCGTTTTCAGGAATAGGAATATTTGTTGCGATCGTACTGCGAGTCAACGAAGTCGTATAGGTCGCCCGCGTATCGCGCTCGTTTGTAACACGCTCTAAATTATAGGTATTATCATCATTCAGACTAATAAGGTACCCCGTTTCCGCATCATAGGAAGTGTAGACGGGAGGAACATAGCTAGCACTTCGCGCCGGCCGAGTAGTACAAGCGTTTGTAGCGGTGCTGTTTAAGGCAGCCTTTTTAATAACACAAAGATCAGCACGCACTTTATTAAAATCTACTGCTGGTGATGGATATAGCCAGCTAGTTTTAAGTCGCGCATTACAATTCACAGGACTAACAATATTTGGATCACACCACACACCTGGCTTATACGAATAGGCACCCCATCCATGGCTACCCGGTATTTGATACGTCCGATTTGCGCTCGTAACCATATCAGAATTAGGTCCATCCATTTTTACACCAACATTAGAATGAACCGGTCCGCTTGCTGATTCTGTATTACCAAACCACAAGGCCGTATTGCCAGCGACTGCATAGGTACTAAATGACGGAGCTCCAATTTTTGCCTCGATTGTTCGTACTGCTGGGTTAGGACCATTGGTTTTACCGATTGATCGCACAGTTGCCACTGTTGAGCCAACCGCACCCGGTTTTATCCATAGTGTATAGGTACCGATCACCTTACCTTCATTATTTCTATAGTCATGTTCATATGGACCATACCCTAACAGCTGTGGAGTTGCTGGCCAGGTCTTTCCGTCGCGAAGGTCAGCATTGTTGTGATTGAAATGCCAGAGATAGTAATTAATACCACCATCGGCAATATTAAATGCTGTTTCACTAGATTGAGAACGCGTGACCGTTGTCATGGTCATTAAATTAGCCTGGATGACGGCAGTTGCAACAAATGCAAATACCACCATAAATGTTATGATTGCAACCGTGGAGAACCCGTTGGCACTATAGAAGATTTTTTGGTGTATCATAAATTCACTTTCCTATTCCGAAGCAGTATCGTATTGGTGATTTGCGACTCAGAAACATTACCACGGGCTTTTGAATGAATCGTAACCGTAATACTTTTGATATCTTTTAGCTGATCAGCCGCAAATGGCCCCGTTGCCCCATTGGCATCTTTGTAGACAAACATACCTCCAACTTGCTCATAATTATCGACAAGTACTAGTGTTTTTTTGTTAGAATCCAAATACGTATAGTTTGGCGGTGAACCAGACGCGGGAATCTTGTCGACTTTTAGCTTTTTCGTGGAAGTATCATAATAATAGGTTACCTGTGATAAGGTCGCATCTTGTGGCGAAAAATATGCATAGATCGTTAATTTTTTATCTTCAGCTGCGGTTATTCGAGTCCCACTACGGATCACTTGCGAAATACGTTGGCTGGCTATTACCTGATCATTAACAACACCCATTTCATCATTCATACGAAACATTCTTTGCAAAGTACCATTGAATACTACCGCCATAGAGACAACGATAATTCCTATAAGCCCCATAGCTATGAGTAACTCCAGTATCGTAAAACCGGAGCTATTATGGCGTGACATTTATACCTCCATTCGTACCTGGATCAACGGTTGTCTGAACCACCTGTTCAGAACCTTTGACTACAATGACGTCATAGGCTCCTATTTCTGCGCTTGACATATTAAATTCACGACTGATAAGCTCGCTCGTATCGCTCTCTAACGTCGTTGTGCCCGTAAGGATTGTCGAACCCTTTTTAAGCTGTACTGTTGCTCCGTCCAAATGAGCGCCTTTTACCTTGACAAGCGTAGTAGAGATATCCGAACTACTCGTTGCAACGGTGGCTGGTGATACTGAAGTAACTCGCGGAAAACTGGCCGATGAAGTCATGACGAGTCGTACTGTTTGCATATATCCATTTGTTGCGGTTGTTGTTCCCGCAGGAATACTAAATGGCTGATATGACACACCGCCTACTGCTACATGAAGTGCCGCCAAAAGATTTCCATTTCCACAGTCCTGATTTGTCGGCGAACAGGCAATATACGCTCCTGGAACGAGAGACCCGATAGTTAGTTCACCGGATGCATTGGTTGTAAGCGTTTGCATATAACTGTAGTCATAATCATCGCTGCTGGTATACAGTTTATATCCCCCTCGTAATGAGAAAGAAGCATTTGGTAAAGGTGACCCACTTGGCGTTACTATTTGGATCTTTAGACTATTCGGAGAAATGGGATCTATTTTTAGCGTTACATTACTTGCCTGTTGAGACAAAGCCGTGACCATTGGGTAGGTCGCAATTCTCTCTCCGTCATTCTCTATCGTCTCTAAAGAACTATAACCTGCTTTACTGACTAATACCTTGTAGTGAGGATCACTATCTGGTGGAACATCAAGAAATAATGCCGTACCATTCGCATCAGTACTGATGGTTTGCTCTACAGTAGGACTAAGAGCAGTGTTTCGAATAGTCACGGTTGCACCACCTACTGGGCTACCCGCGCCATCAATCACCTGAATCACAAGTGCCGCCGTGTTACTACCAGTCTCGGCGACCCGCGCGGTAAACAGTGTTGAGAGACTGGCATACTGCTTGTTGGATAATTTGTCAAAAACCTGTACTGTAGCGCTTTTATAATCCTTTGGATTTGTATCGATAGGTAAACTAGGGTTTACAGGACCATTTCGACACAACGAAGCTGAAGCGGCAGCATAGGCAAGACATCCATCATAGGCATCATCTGCATACACAATATCTTTTTTAACAATATATGTTCTTGTGCCATAGACTACCTCTTTGACTGCCGGTAACTTTGGTACATTTGTCATAATTGCACCACCCTCAACCGCAAGCTGATCATAGGGCAAAGAACGTAATTCTTCAATCTCTGATGATGCGATACTAGTCGCTGCGGCTCGGATTTTTGACGTAGCGGCTAGATTAGCGAATGAGATTACGAACGTTAATACTGTTGTTGCCACGATAGCAAACAATACTATCGTTACCATAAACTCAACCATCGTAAACCCACGAGAAGAACGCTGCATGTCAAAATCCTCTTGTTTACTTGTATGATACCACAAACCATAACTATATCGTATGACGCAATGCTACTTTTTCTCTTGACTGAGGGAGTATATGTACTATACTTATGCTTAAGGTCTGGTATACACCGATCACTATCAACTAAAAGGGGGGCATTTATGCTCAAAAAAACATCACAAAAAGGCTTTACGATCGTCGAACTCTTAATCGTTATTGTCGTTATCGGTATTCTTGCTATGTTAGTTCTCAATACATTTAATGGCGTTCAAGCTAAAGCACGTAATACTGAACGTCAAACAGATATCAAAGCAATTGCATCTCAGCTTGAAGCTTACTATGCCGACAAAGGTGGCTACCCAAAGTACACCCAGATAAATGATGCGACAAAGCTCAAAGCCGTACTTAAAGGCCTCGATGAAGGTGCAGCCAAAGCTCCTCAAGGTAGTGCCTTTGACCTCAAAGGCGTACAATCAACTGTCAAGACTGACTACGGATATGTTGCTACAGACTGCGGTAGCGCTGACACCGATTTATGTCAAAAGTTTATACTCTCCTACTTTACCGAAGGTGATGACGCAGCTGTCGTAACGGTAAAGAGTCTTAACTAGTAATTATTACCTCTCGATGTAACCGAAAGTTGCTCATCACATGAGCAGCTTTTCTTATGAGATGTTATACTAGAACCAGAAGCAACATCGGATGGGCATGAAACGAAAATTATTTTTGCAACGACGACCAATTATCGGTATTGACATTAGTCATACGTATATTAAACTTATGTCTATCAATCCCTCAAACTGGAGAGTAAATTGTTATGGCTCTGTTAACGCTGACCCGCAGAAACTACGTTCTAGCCTCAATGAATCACCAGATTATCTCGTAGAACTTCTTCGTGATTTATTATCTAAGAACATGATTGGCACACTCTCGAGTGACCAAGTGATAATTGGTATCCCCACAAATATAACGTATAGCCGCAGCATCTCTCTGCCTAAAGCTGCCGTCAAGAAACTCGATGATGCCGTCGCGCTAGAGGCAAGTCAATACATCCCCGTATCGCTCGACGAGTTAAATGTAAGCTTTGAAATTTTATCAGAAACAGCCGACACCTTAGAAGTCATCATGTCGGCCGCCCCAAAAAAAATTGTAGCCAATATTGTTGAGGCATGTAGCAAAACTGGACTGACAGTTGTAGCGGTGCGACCGAGTATCAACGCTGTCGCTCGACTTGTTAAATACGTTGAACAAGGCCAGTTACCAACCATCATCGTTGATATCGGCGTGGCTGATACGGATGTCGCGATTCTTAACGAACGAGTACGGGCAAGCTCCAGCATACAAATTGGCAGCAACACATTGACGTACGCTATATCTGAAAAGCTCAAGATTGGTCTCGAAAATGCGCACCAGCTAAAAATCCTCCAAGGACTTGCTCATGGCTCCAAACAAAAGCAAATCCAAGCAGCAGTTGACAAATCTTTGATGCAAATCGTTGATGAAATTCATAAGATCATACGCTATTATACCGATCGTATTAATTCATCTGATCGTATAGAGCAGGTTATTATCGTTGGCAGTGGCTCAGACATTCCCGGTATCGGCGAATACTTTACCGACAAGCTCATTATGCCCGCCCGGGTTGCTAACCCGTGGATTAAGCTTGATTTCGGCACCCTACCTCAACCTGCCAAACAATTTCGCCCTCGATATATTAGCGCAATTGGTCTTGCAGTAACAGGCCCCAAAGAGGTGATAAAATGATAAACCTCCTAAGCCCAGAGTACAAGAAAGAACTTGCTGCCGCTCGACGCAATGTCACCCTACTTCGTTATGTATTCGTGCTTGGGATACTTGCTGGTATTGTTGCAGCAAGCTATGGAGTAGGTTATTTTATTTTTCATCAGCAAGAACAAGCAGCTCATCAGCAAATTGCCGATTATGCTCCACAAAAAGAACAATATAAAGCCGATATAGAAGCCGCAAATGCCTACAACAAGAACTTATCAATCGCCAAAGCTATTCTAAAAAATGAATTCTCATACAGCACCTTTTTGACAATGCTTGCAAAAACCCTCCCATCCAATGCAGTTCTAGCAAACATCGAGGTCACAACCGCTACTCTTACGAAACCTATCAAGATTGATGTCAACACAAAATCATACCAAGGCATCATTGATGTAAAGGATGCATTCCAACGTTCACAATATTTTAAAGATACAAAAATCATAACTGCCGAATCTACTTCCACCACTGGCGCCTATACTTTTCGTGGAAGCCTGATGACAACCTTTGACATAAACGCATTCAACAAAGCACAAAAAGAAGGTGCGCTATGAAAAAGCTCGGCTCATTTCAACTAAATGCAGCCTCACTCCAGTACGTACTCATTGCGGCAATTATATTATGTATTACTGGGATAGTTGGTATATTCATTATGGCTCAATCTATTCTTGTTGAAAAAGCTATTTCTACAGATCATGCAAAGATAGACGCCGAACTTTCACAAGATGAAATTATACGTTTGCAACGACTAAGATCCAGTTTGAAAGATGAAAAAGCCACTATCGACAAAACCGCCAAGATAGTAGCGGAAAGTCAACAATATACGTATCAGGATCAGGTTATCAATGATATCACCGCATTTGCAGCCCAAACAGGTGTCAAAATAACTGGTTTTGACTTTAGCAAAAAGCCTACTGCCACAACCGATAAATCCTTACCGCAAAAAACGATCGTAACAGTCACGACCGATAAAAGTATCGATTACACCGCACTCCTTAGATTTATTAAACTCATTGAACGAAACATTACGAAAATGCAACTGACTGGTCTTTCTATCCGTCCTGACATGCAAAACCCGGCCGTCGTACTTGGACCTATCATTGAACTGGAGGTATACTTGCGATGAATAATCCTACATCAAAGTCACTATCGTTATCATTAGAACCTCTAAAACGAATCCTTGGTGTCGTCCTATACCATCATAAAATCATTGCTTTTACGGCAGCTATGGTGATTCTTATATATTGTATTTATTCAATTCAGAACAACTTTACGATACCGTCAGACGAGGCTTATGAAACAGAGCAGAGAACAAAAAATACGAAAACGTCTTTTGATAAGGTGACAATAAACCAAGTAAATCGGCTCCGAACGTCCGACGACCCAACGCCTATCGTCTTGCCAGAGGGTCGGATTAATCCTTTTAAAGAGTAGTGATACACTATACCTATGCTGTTACTTTCAGACAAATTAGCCAACATCCCCCTTATGAGCCTCCAGACTGGCTCCGAACTCGGTCGTACTACCAGTGCTATCGTTGATCCTCGTACACTTTCTATCCCAGCTTTTTACGTTTCCGGACCACAGATTACTGATCAACCAGCAGTCTTACATACAAATGACATCCGCGAGTTTGGCGAGCTTGGTTTTATCATTGATGATAGTGACAGTATTATGGCGCTAGACGGACTCGTGCGACTCCAAGAAGTGATCGATTTTGATTTTGATATTCTTGCCTGTACCGTGTACGATACAGCGGGCAACAAACTTGGTAAAGTATCGGATTTTTCGTTTGAACCCAACACCTTTTCGATCCACAATCTTTACGTCGAACAGTCATTTCTGCGCAGTATCACGAGTACTTCAAATATCATCGCCCGCCAGCAAATAGTCACGGTTTCGCCTGGTAAAATAATCGTTGACAGTCCGACGATCCACGAAAAAATATCTAAAAAAACCGGTGAGGCTGCCGCACTCGTCAATCCGTTCCGGACCAAACCACAGCCCGATCATATCAATCAATAATTCACTCACCTTTTACGAGAGCGTCTTTGATCGTATCGTATGAAAAGCCTTGACGTATCAAATACTGAATAAGTTTTGTTTCATCTGTATATTTAGCACCTTTTTTCGCAATAATTTTTTGAATTTCATCGTCATCAGTTCTTTGTGTATGCGTAAGTTGCGTGGTGATATATCTTACATCAACACCTTTAGCACGTAGCTCAGCGATAAGTTTACGACGGCTGATACCTTTGATTTGCTGTCGATTTTCAATCCAATAACGAACAAACTTTTCATCGTCAATATAGCCTTTTTCGCATAAACGATCGTACACCCTATCAGCAATTTTTTGACTCACTCCAGCTCTATCCTTAATCTCGCCAGTTCGGGTTTTGTATTTGGCAGTACGAGTCTTGCGCCACAGGTAGTCTCGAATTTCTTTGGCGCTATGCGGCCGTATGAGCGTGTACTCAAGTGTACGAGCATACAGCTTGCCAAACTCGCTCTCTTCTTCCCATTTGACGACTTGCTCAGAGGTGACGTCAGCCCCATTTCGGATTCCCAACTCAGCAACTTGATAAATATCCAGACTCAGCCGATACTTCCCATCGATCGAAATATTCACTCGATTTGAGTTCTTGGCCTGAACTGAAATATCGGTAACTCTCATATATTCGTTACCTACCCATATTATCTAATTATCGGATTTAGCTGTAGTTGCGGATTGCATAGCTTCCTCATCCATTCCAGAAACTTTAGCACGGACTGCCTTTTCAATCTCCTCAAGCACTTTAGAATTCTCTTTGAGATAGACTTTAGTCGCTTCGCGGCCTTGGCCTATTTTGCTATCTTTGTAGTCAAACCATGCACCAGCCTTGCCAACGATACCGTGCACTACAGCAAGATCAAGCACGTCACCAGTACGCGATATACCTTCGTTGTACATGATGTCAAACTCAGCCGTACGGAAAGGCGGTGCAATTTTGTTCTTAACAATCTTTACCTTAGTACGGTTGCCGATAATATCTTCGCCCTGCTTGATCTGCCCGATCCGACGGATGTCGATCCGAACACTGGCGTAGAATTTCAGCGCATTGCCACCTGTGGTTGTCTCCGGGTTGCCAAACATGACACCAATTTTCATACGGATCTGGTTAATGAAGATAACGGTCGCCTTGCTCTTGTTGATGATTCCTGTTAGCTTACGCAGTGCCTGGCTCATCAGTCGAGCCTGAAGGCCCATGTGACTGTCGCCCATATCACCTTCGATCTCAGCTTGCGGTACAAGTGCCGCCACAGAGTCAACTACGATCAAATCAACCGCGTTTGAGCGCACGAGAGTCTCCGTAATCTCAAGGGCTTGCTCGCCATTGTCCGGCTGACTCACGAGAAGATTTGCCGTATCAACACCAAGTCGCTTGGCATAGGCTGGATCAAGCGCATGTTCTGCATCAATAAAGGCCGCCGTACCGCCTTGTTTTTGAATCTCTGCAATGGCATGAAGTGTTAGCGTTGTCTTGCCAGAGCTCTCTGGACCATAGATTTCGATAATCCGCCCTTTTGGATAGCCACCACCAAGTGCTAGATCAAGTCCGAGCGCGCCTGACGGAATAAGTTCTACGTCAACTCTATGACTCTCACCAAGCTTCATGATCGAACCGTCGCCAAACTGCTTGGTTATCTGATCCATAGCGAGGCCTAAAGCCTTCGCTTTTCCATCCATATTTCCCGTATCGGCATTATCCGTTTTTTTCACTTTATCAGCCATAGGTTCCTCCCTGAATTATATATCTATTATACTGGCTGCAATGGTATAATAACAGCATATGCAAAAACAATCCGGTTTTACGGTTATTGAAATTATAGTGGTAATAATTATATGCATTACTGTTGGAGTTCTCTTTACGCAGCAAAAGGCCAACATTGAAAAAGTCGACCGAGATAGACAACGAAAAACAGCAATTAACGCCATGTACTACAGCCTGGAAGAAGTCTATTATCGTGCAAATAACACGTATCCTGCAAAAATTGACAAAACAATCCTTCCCTCAATGGATCCAGCGCTCTTTATCGACCCCGATGGCAAATCGCTAAATGATACAGAAAGCGACTACCACTACAGCCCCCTTAACTGCGAAGGTAACACTTGTCGTAGCTATACGCTACGAACAGTACTTGAGAACGAAGCTGATTACATCAAAAAATCAGTTCATTAATACCCGGTCTTATTATTTCTCGCAAAGAAGAAGTAGTTTACTCTCTTTAAATTAACCCCAACCCGACATAACACCACTATAGGAGCCGAAGGCGACTAGCAAGCGATAGCGCAGCCTTTAGGGGTGGGAAGCTTATGTAGCCGGATTTATTCCGGTTACATAAGCGGGGCGGGTGAGCCCGCCCCTTGAGAACCCGATGTCTTAGATCGGGTTCGGGTTATATTAGTCAAGCGACTCGTTTGGATCGACAGGACGGCCCATTTTAAAGGCCTCAACGGCGTCGTTTAGGAGCGCAACTTGTCGCTGAGGATTGGACACAAAATTAAACCGATAGGTTGTTTCATCACCCTCAGTAGATAGACGGATCGATCCATAGTTTAGCATCGTCTGCAAAATACCGTGCTGTCGAAAACTTGCGTCCTCAATATTCGTCAGGCTAATTGTTTGTTCTTTTTTAGAAAATAAGCCTAGCTGAATATGCTGAGTAACACTTTCGTTTGTTAAGAAAAAGCGATTACCCTCATACACAATCGTTGCCATAATACCACCCAAAAATACGAATACCATCAGCCCCAACAAAACCATGCTAAGCCACGCCGCACTCTCACGTGACATCTCCATTATTGCCGCATCACCACTCATAATCAGCAAGATTCCGACAGCGAGAATAACCAACGCCATCCCAACCACCGCCCATATCTGTACTAACCCAATTGGATGACGCTTAATCGCACTAATGATATACTCGCCATCGCTCAAGTTCAAATACGGAAATTGCCGTTTGGATTCTTCGTGTTTTTTACGTCCGGATTCAGAAATAACTGGCGCTACTGGCTCGTGAGGACGTGCGACATATACCATCTGATGCTCGGACGCAGTGGCGGTTTGTGTAGTTTGCGTTGAGCTTTGGGGAACGAAATTACTTGTATCAATAGGATTTCCATGCTCGTCATACACTATCTTAGGAAGCTTAGGATGATTCATCGGTTTCTGGTTCATAGATATAGTATAGCAACTATCGCTTCTGTCCGTTACCGCCGATGCTATTCAAATGTTGCTGCGCTTTCGGTGTTACGCGACGACCGCGCGGCGTTCGTTCAATAAAACCAATTTGCAGCAGGTACGGCTCGTAGAAATCTTCAATCGTCGACGACTCATCGCCAGTCAACGCGGCAATCGTGTTCAGTCCAACTGGATTGTCGCCATACGCACCAATCATCCGCTCCATAAGTGATCGATCAGCCGGATCGAGTCCAAGATGATCAATCTCCATCATCTCTAGCGCCTTTAGAGTAACTGCTGTATCAATGATTCCATCTCCGTTTACGTCCGCATAATCCCGCACTCGCTTTAAGAGCCTGTTAGCAATTCGCGGTGTCAAACGCGCGCGTGTCGATAGTAAATCAGCCGCTGGAGCTTCTATTGCAGCCTGCAAAATTCCCGCCGCACGGGTAATAATCTGTCCGATTTCTTCTGGAGTGTAAAATTCTAGCCGATAGAGATGGCCGAATCGATCGCGCAGTGGTGCAGCTAAACTTCCTGTCCGAGTTGTCGCGCCTATAACCGTAAACCGTGGTAGATCGAGCCGAATCGAACGCGCCGCTGGACCTTTGCCAATGACAATATCAAGCTTATAGTCCTCCATAGCGCTATAGAGTACCTCCTCAACGGCTCGTCCTAAACGATGTATTTCATCAATAAATAGAACGTCGCCATCATGCAGGTTCGTCAGAATACTAGCCAGATCGCCAGCCCGTTCAATCGCTGGCCCCGCCGTAATACGAATGTTTGTTCCCATTTCATTAGCAATCACCATCGCCATAGTGGTTTTACCTAAACCAGGTGGGCCATACAAAAGCACATGATCAATCGGCTCATCACGTTTTTTGGCCGCATCAATTGCTAATTTCAAATTCTTCTTTAAACGTTTCTGGCCAATATATTCTGAAAATTTCTGCGGCCGTAAAGAAACTTCGATTTTCTGTTCCTCATCATCTTCTGTATGGGCTTCGATGTCAACAATTCGTTCTATAGCCATAGTTCTAGCCTCGTAATGCCTTGGTTATTCGCTGATTGATCGGAAGTGATGCATCGACACCCTCTAACGCTTTCGTAGCGTCGGCTAGTGTATAGCCGAGAGCCATAAGCGCTTCCAGTGCTTCATCTGACGTATTAATTTCTGTTTGCACTGGCACCTCATAGTGGGTCGGCAATCCCACTTTATCACTCAAATCAACCACAACCCGTTCAGCCGTCTTTTTACCTACTCCGCTAGCCTTTGTTATATAGCCGCTATCACCATTGGCAATTGCATTCCGAACCTGTTCGCTGCTACCAACGCTTAAAATAGCGAGAGCTGCCTTTGGTCCAACACCCTGAACGGTAATAAGCAGTTCAAAAAGCTTTTTAGCGGCCAGTGAACGAAACCCAAACAAGTCCTGGGATTGTTCACGAATATGATGATAGGTATAGAATTTACTGGTATCATCCAGTTTCACGGCATCATAATCCCCAGCAGAAACTTGTATCTCATAGCCAACCCCCTGAACATCAACAATGATTGAATTGTTGAACTTTTCGGCAATTATTCCTTGAATGTGTGCAATCATACTTTTATTATAGCCTGCTCATCATAGAATACGTAATTGCAGCGGCTAGAGCATCGGCACAATCATCAGGTTTAGGGGCAGTTTTTAAGCCAAGCTGTAACCGTACCATTTCCTGAACTTGTTTTTTCTCCGCTCTACCATACCCAGTCAGCGTCTGTTTAATTTGCAGCGGTGTGTATTCTGCAAGTATAAGTTTCGATTTTTTGCCAGCCAGCATAGCAACACCGCGCGCATGTGCCACACTAATCGCCGTCGTAACATTGCGGGCAAAATACAGCTTCTCAATCGACATACAGTCAGGCTTGGTTTCGGTAATAATTTCCATGAGTGAATCGTAGATATCCTCTAGCCGCTCCTCAAGCGGAGTATGAGCTGGTGTTGTAATAACCCCCGCCGTCACAAGTGTCGTTTTACTACGTACATTATCAATAACACCAAATCCAAGAATTCCAGTACCAGGATCAATGCCAATAATTCTCATATATTTAGTATAACGGACTCCGGCTATGCGAAAGATTTACTTTTTACGAAATACACTCACACTACGCGTAACACCAGTCACTATTTCGGTACGCCATTCGTACAATGCATAGCCTATTCCCACTATCGCGATAGCCCCAGCTATCATATAAGGATTTACCTGCATACTATTTGCAGCACTTGCTTGAGTAGGAACAGCCAGTGGGGAGTTCGTCGATGCACCTGCGACCTTACGACAACGATTCGTGGCAGGATTACGTTCATAGCCTTCATCGCATGGAATCAGTTCAGCGACCTCACTAGCAACACTTCTACATCGATTTGTTTCAGGATTTCGCACCTGTCCCTCTTTGCACGGCGTGAGCTGAGCAATTGTAGTAGATACCATTTTACGACAGCGGTTTGTAATCGGGTTTCTTTCATACCCTTCGTCACAAGCCGCAAGCACATTGATTGCATCCTCAAGCGATCGACAACGACCCGTATCAGGATTGCGATATTGTCCAGCCGGACAGGACTTTATCGTAACTGGCTCAGGAGCCGGTTCTGTAAATACATTGTCGCTCGTAGGTTGTGGCGAGACTGTCCAACGCCAGGTGTTATCGGACATACGCGCGTATGACCAGCCTTGATGATCACCCCCTCCTTCAGTATATCGGACATGACTATATCGCTGTGTATCAATTCCATATAACTCTTCTATCCAGACATCTCCGGCGGTATTTGTAAGACTCAACCGTTCGTTATTTTGTGTGCGTTGCACGACCAAGTATTTTTCGTCAGCTGATATAGCGACAACTTCCAGTGGAATAGTATTAGTCGCGGTGCGCGAATGACCATCGCCCGTTCGAAGGACAAATTTGTCGTATTGTTGTGTGTCGGCATTAAGTCGGATTTTTATATAATCCCCACACAAGACCGATTCGTCTAGCGATGAGCAGTCGCTCGCATAGGAATAGATTTCCTCAATTTGAAGCGTGGGTGTAGACGGTTTTTGATATAGGCCGTTGTCATAAATCATGAACTCATTATGCGGCTTGCCAATACTCGCCATATAATCATCAACGTTTATGAACGATGACCCATAGCCAGTCGTCGTCCGCGTCCGCGTCCAATGAGTTTTTGTTTCGTATTTTTTAGCTGGCGTGATTTCAGTAACCGTTACACTCCCCGACTTTGATCTTGGAGCAACGATAATTAACTTAAATGACTGAGGATTTGAAATCATTGTCCGTGACATACGATAGCTTGCGTTATCGATATATCCCTCTCGACTGATAACTACATGATTGCCTGGGAGAAAATAGCCATTGTTTTGGTTTGGCACATAGTGGAACTTGGTATTAGGTGAGACTTCATCGATATATATTGACCACTCGCTAAGATCAATAGGCTCGTTCCCGTCATTATAAAGTTGTATATAATCCAAATAATCAGTATCCGCGATATCATCTTTGGAATACCGATAACCACTCACTAAAATTTTGTGAGGTAATAAATCATGGGCATCAACCGTCGACAAACCACAGGCTTTTACGCCAGACATTACACTCATTGCTATTACACCCACCCACAGCAGTAATTTCACTGTGGTTTTCATACTATTCTGAGAATAATCCTCGTAAGCGTTTTATGTCAATAGACTTTATGCAGCAAACTCTGCATTATTATAGACGCTTGTTACATCATCGAGATCATCAAGAGCATCAAGTAGTTTAAATATCTTTGCCTCTATCTCCTCATCCACAACAGGAACTGTGTTGGTTGGAACGTATTGCAATCCGGCATCAATAACTTTCATCCCACCTGTTTGTAATGACTTTCGAACTTCATGAAGTTTTTTCATATCGGTATAGACGATTAATTCATAGTTCTCGACTTTCGCATCCTCGACACCCGCATCAAGTACCGTCAGCAACATATCGTCAGGATTACCCTCAAGAGCAAGCACAATCACGCCTTGTCTTTTGAATTGAAACGCCACGCTCCCAGGCTCAGCAATCGAACCGCCATTTTTACTAAAGGTATGGCGTATTTCAGGATAGGTGCGGTTTTTATTATCAGTGGCTGCCTCAACGATAATTGCCGAACCGCCTGGACCATAACCTTCATAGAGTACTTCTTCAAGTTGAGCAGCTGATTTATCGGCTACACGATCAATCGCCCGTTGAATATTGTTCATCGGCATATTAGCTGCTTTAGCTTTTTCGATGGCAAGCGCAAGATTAGAATTTAGCACTGGATCCGTACCGCCACGTGCTGCAATGGCAATTTGATTACCAATTTTCGTAAACACAGCGCCACGCTTGGCATCTTTCGCACCTTTTTCACGTTTGATTGTTGACCATTTACTATGTCCTGACATGTGTTCTATTATACCTTATTCAATCATACTTTGTGAACGAAAGTTATAGTGTGTTTTTCTGGTAAGTATCACTACACTCACCAGAATAATTCCGTATATACCCATCATAACAGGAGCAGAAATCGCAACATCAATTTGCGCCCAAGACGGAGATGATAACCAACGCACAATTGCCACAAAATAACTTAGGATGATCTCCGCTACAATACCCGCAAAGCCGCCAAGTACTGGAACAGCCATAGTCGTAATTCCAGCAATAAAAGTCACTGACATAGCGAGCGGAATAAATGGAGCGGTCACAACATTAGCCACCAGCGCTACTACCGACAGCTTACCAAACACCAACAAAATAAAGGGGAGGGTCATAATTTGCGCCGCCAATGACTCGATTGTTATTTGTAGCAATACCGGAGGCTGTGTATGTGTCGGTTTCATAAAAAGACGCAAGACCACAGGGCTAACGATAAGCACGCCAAAAAATGCAAGAAATGATAGCCACCATCCGATATCAGCCCACACATAACTCGGCTGCCATATCCCCGTCAGCGCTGCTACATACCCAATAAGAAGCAGTGGATGAAATCGTCGCCCATAATACCACACTAGCAAACTCAGCCCCGCCACCAACCCCGCGCGCACCATAGAAGGGCTCGCGCCCGAAATAACAATAAAGCCAGCAATAAGCGCCGTTGAACTAGACGCCACGGCGTATTTAGAATGTTTTTCGAATAGCCGTTTTGCAAGACGTACCAGTATCGTCAGATTATATCCACTCGCTACAATCAGATGTGTCAAACCGACGATACGTAGTTGTTCATCGAGAGTAGGTGGCAAGGCGCTCTTTTGTCCCACGACAAATCCTAGGCCTAAACTCGCCGCTGGCTCCACCACGACACGCCGTACCGCCTCTCCAAATTGATCGCGCAGTCGCAGCAGAGGATCGCGCGTTCGCTCCACCACGGCGATACTAGCGTAGCTCATAGATAGCTGATGTACTCCAAATCCAGATTTTGCTTTACCGGACACCATCACCTGATCGTCTCGCGAAATACGTGACTCACTCGGCGTTGATACCCATATCGTACCAGGATATAACTTGCCATCAATCATAATCGAACTAACAATCATGCGCATATCACCACGCGCAGTTATCGATGGATCTTCCGCTATTCTTCCGTGGAACTGCATTGACTTTCCGGAAAATGATGCGAGCGGAGCAAGTGAATTCGCATACATCCCGCCTCGCGCTATCCCCAATACACCGCCTGCTACAATTACAAAAGCAACACTATACCAATAAAGCTTGGCTATACATAAAATAGCAATAACAATACTCACGACAATCAAAATAATCGGAATATTCCACACAAAAAACTGTGATCCATACAAGCCACCAACAATACCCAAACATAACCAACCTAAACCATAGGAACTATGGAATTTTTTGTGGCGCCATGAACGAAATACGTGCATATGCTCTGTAGTATACGCCTCCATAGAACAGTTAAACAATTCTGACTTGTAATCTATCGACGGCGTTCAAACACTCTTATCGCCTCCATAGAAAACATCCTACACGGGGTAGGATGTTTTCTATGGAGGGTCCAGTGGGGCTTGAACCCACGACACCCTGCTTAAAAGGCAGGTGCTCTAACCAGCTGAGCTATGGACCCGTATTGGGTATAAAAAACTGTAAGCTGCAATCGTTCGGGTCTCAGCATACCTGAGAAAAGGCAGGGTCACGTTCCGCGACCCCGGCACATCGCGGCGATGAACATAGTTCATCCCGGATGATGCCCTTGCGGAGCGAAGACTTTCGCTCCTCACTCTAACCAGCTGAGCTATGGACCGTGTACGATACACATGGTTTGTAAATCACCGCAATAATATAGCATTTTATATCTGTTGTTGTCAATGTTTACTAGCTTTTTGATGCTTGGCGGCACTAGAGTGAATCATAAAGATGTCAACAAGTGCCAAAACGATACCACTAATAATTATGAAGCTTTGTCGATTCATTATCATGACCATTACATCGCGAGCTGCTCGATCAGCCGCGGGTGCCAATGTTGAAAATGGTCCTACAATGAGAGCAGTGCCAAAGATAGCAAATCCCACCGCACCGATCATACTACTGTGTCGACCTGTATATATCGGACCGCCCGCCAATAAAAATATCGCCGGAAGTACCGTAACAATAATAGCGGCGAGCGCCTGATAGCTATCGACACCAAATCCGATATGATACGTTCGCAGTTGTTCAGCAACAAAGCCCGCACTGTATTGGGCTAAAACCACACCTGCCGCCAAACCGAGCCCCAGCACACCGAATCGACGTTTTGTAATAAACGCCGCTAAAAATAATCCAATCGCAACTCCCACCAAAATCATAAGCGTCATACTCACATAATAGCATGCGCGCTAGCCACTACTTACTACTACGCACCAATCTTATCTTTTTTGTTGCGACGTTTTGCATTCATTTCGACATAATCAATAATTTTGCTTGCTACATTTCTTCCCGTAACTTCCTCAATCCCTTCGAGTCCTGGCGAAGAATTTACTTCCAGCACGAGCGGCCCCCTATCACTTCTCATCAAATCAACACCACAAATCGGCAACCCCATGGCTTTTGCCGCCCGTAGTGCCACCCGTTTCTCTGCCTCATCTAATTTGATGGCTGTTCCTGATCCACCTTGATGAATATTAGAACGAAAATCATCATCAAGACTCTGTCGTTTCATACTGGCTACAACGGTATTACCAACGACAAATGCTCGAATATCCGTACCTGCCGACTCTTTGATAAATTCTTGTATCAAAAAACTTGTATCATTGACATAAAACGCCTGAATTACAGATTTAGCAACTTTTTTGGTCTCAGCAAGAACCACGCCATTCCCTTGTGTCCCGGATGCCAGTTTAATGATAACTGGCATTTCAAGTCCACTAAGGAGCTCGTCAACACGGTCAGTCTCTCGAGAGAATATCGTCCGAGGAATACCCACGCCAGCTTTACTAAGCAGCTGCAATGAACGTAATTTATCCCGAGTTCGCGTCAATGCAATTGATTTAACCGGCGTATATACCCCCATCATCTCAAACTGTCGAATGATTGCCGCACCGTAGTTTGTCATTCCCGGCATAACCCGGGGGATAATTGCATCAAGATCATTGAGTACTGTTCCGCGATAATGTACGTCCGGCTGATCCTGTTGAATCTCAACGTAACACTCTGGGTATTTGACTGTCACGACTTCGTGGTCACGTCGCTCTGCTTCTTCACGCAATCTGCGAACTGTATAGCCCGGTGTTCGGGTAATAATGCCTATCTTCATGTCAAATCATTTCTTCTAAAGTTTTTCTCAACATATCCATCTTGCTCGTCGCATCAGTACCAGATGTTAATTGCGGGATCGCATTAACTTCTAGACAACTGTACTCAACGGGTGAATTGCGATCTGGTATCAGATCGATCCCAGCTAGTTCTCTGTGCATATTATTACATATTTTTCGACACATTGTCAATATTTCAGTGCTCAAACTATCCAGTGACAGCCACGTAGCTATCCCGCCTTGTGAAGTATTATTTAGATGCGTCTCCGAAGACTGACGCGATCGTTTCATAACAAGTTTTGGTTCGCCACCGAAACATATTACTCTCAGATCATGATCGTTCGGTAAGAAGTCTTGCACTAATAAGTTCTGCTTGGCTTCGAGAATTTTTTGTCGCATAGTTTCGTCTTGTACCAAATAATTGAAACTCCCGCGACTTGCAGCTGGAGCTTTGGCGATACATGGTAGTGAAGCACTCTCAAGATGCCGCTTTGACAAAGAGAACGTTGTATGCGGCACGGGAATATTCTGAAGCGCGAGCTCAACCATACACGACAATTTTGTCATCGATCGTTGAGTACCGATCTCTGAATTCCAAACTGGTATGCGTCGATGTTCCAAATATTTTGCAAACGAATAAGCGATATCACGATAGATACTTTTGTCACCATTTTTATACCAGCCAAATGCAAGTACCAGATCAATAGATAATGTATCAAGGTTTGTATCACCACAAGATATTGAGACGTAGCCTGTCTGAATATCGAACAGCATTTCCTCCCAATAAGCTAACTGAACTGCACTCTTGTCAGTCTGAATCGCTTGCGCAATCACCGCAGGATCATTTTTTGACCCAACGTCTTTACTGCCAATAACTAAAATGTTTTTCATAAAAGTTTTTTCCTCCCTTCGATTATATCGACAAAATCGTCATACGATGGAGTATCATCGATGCACCTTTGCCAAACCTTCATGTTCCCTATAAAATAAATCGTATCTTTTAAATAGACAGACCCTGCGAGATTAGGAATACCACCACGAAAAACCCGCGCACATTCATCGAAGGCATGTTCTTTCGCTGTGTTCTCTTTATATTTACCACGTATCACCATAAGCCTCCAAATGATCTCATACACCTCGCGAAACGTCCGCGGTTTGTCGAGTACTCCCCAGCCAAGCGCAGCTGCTACGTACCGATACGACCGTTTGGTAGTAAACTTTTGCTCTGATAGTTGTTCAAGCATTGTCGCGAAACCTTCGCTCTCCAAAAAATCATCGGCCACATTTCTTAAAGCATGGCCATAGACTTCATGAAGCACGATACTCCTGATGGCTTTTTGCGTACGCGGCGAATAGTCTGCACCTATCACTATGGTTTTTTGAGCATGTATCGTGCGCGCAAAATGCGGGCCGCGTTGTTCTTGTATGGACCAGCCTTGTTTAACTAGTCCGGTAGCTATTAATGCTTTTTCAATAGCTTCATATAGGATAGGCGAATCCAGATCGTGCAGGGCAATATATCGTTCCAAATGCTCTTGCATTGTCTTGAATAGTTCAGATGACGGTTGCTGGATCGTATGATCTGGTGCTGGTAGCGCTACATTGTATTTGATATATTCCCATAAATATGACGTCTGATGAGTCACTTTTTGTTGAGTTCGATCCAAGATATAGCCTACATCACTCGGTCTTGGTATCTCATAGAGAGCGGCATTGGCTCGACGGAAATATCCTAAGTTGTTAGATGTTTGGTGTTGTCGTAACTGCAGTGACGCAAGAACCAGCTCGAGGTTTTGACGAGCCCGTTCATCTATAGTACTTTTTATACGACGTTCAATTTCACCTTCGGAAACGTCTTTGTATATAAACTCAGGCTGCGCTACTACGCCACTAATAAAGCGGTGTTTCTCTGTGACCTTATTATCTATCCTAAAATACGTGTACGCTGAGGTAGGATATTGGCTCATACATCACTACTATACGGAATCATACCAAATTTTTCCTGATTACCCTGGTGAGAGGCTAGAATCATACACAAATTTGCACGGTCTTCATCGATCTGCGGGTCAGTTCTAACTGGAAGTGATAGTCCTTCGCGCATGTACATATACTTCTAACTATACCAGCCCATTGTGTGAAATAAAATAAGCACGCATTAGATAAAAAAGAAAGCTACCCAAACCGCTCCGGTTAGATAGTAATTCGG
>JAPUDQ010000031.1 GCA_027493025.1 Candidatus Saccharimonadota bacterium
TTATAGATGCACCATAGGTTAATAACTTTATGTACGGACTGAATTGAGTTGCAGTATGCTGTTTCATCGATTTAGCCTTGTAACTACCTCACTCAACTCACTAACCGGAGCTATGTACGGAATTCTTATTGTCTTAAAATGTTCATGGCCAGCGAGAATCTTCCCGCGCTCTACACCACGCAAAGACTCATCATTGATATCGTTCACACCTTTCGTCTCGGCGACGAAGTATACGCGCCTGTCGCCATCAAATACCACTGCCCAGTCAGGGTTGTAGGCACCGACCGGCGTGTCAATTTTGAACCAGTTTGGCAGTTTGATATAAAATTTCACGTCATCATTATCTTCTAGCGACTTCATGAAATTATATTCTACCTCAGAATCTACCGCCACATAGTCATACACTGTCTTTTCTTGGTCTCCGACGGCAATCGCACCGCTCTTCATCGCTGCGTCATACAGGTAGGTTTCGAGTTCACGATTTTCAAACAGTGCCATGTCGTACGACTCGCCAGTTTTTTCATACTTCACGCCATCCACTGCTAGCCGTTGCTTCACGCGATTGATTGCCCAACTCACTTCGTCAATCACTTGCTGCGGGTTGACTGGTATGTATTCAAACATATTTGCCGCGTCGAGCACATCAAACACTAGTTTACGCGTCATCAATGTTCGGCCTTGAACCGCCTCCAGCAGATTTGGTATTTTTACCTCCGCAGAGCGTGCCGCGTAGGTGTTAAACCCGGTCTCGCGTACCATGAAGCCGTCATCGCCGTTCATTTTCTCAATTACAGTCTTTGTCTCAGCAATTTGCGGACGGCTAACTGTTACGTGTGCTAACTCGCTGGCTGCTTCGGCCACGAGCTTCTCGGTGTCAATCGCCACGCGGTAGGTCGTCTTGTGCTTAACTTTCTCCCACAGCTCCTTAAACGCCGGGTCAAGTGCACGAGATTTTTGGAAGCGCACTGTTCGCCGCTCATCGCGGTTTTTGATCCGTCCGCCAAACGAGATGCCCGTTTCCTCTTCGATTTCGGTCTGGAGTTTACGGCTGAAGTCGGCGTAGCTTTCGTTCGCGATCACCGTCAGTACATTGATACTTTCATCACGCACTCGTTCGCCGTGCACATTTACCGGTAGGCGCAGTCCACGCCCGATTTCCTGCCGCTTCTTCATCTGGCTCGACGTTTCGTTCAGCGTACAAATCTGAAATACATTCGGGTTGTCCCATCCCTCGCGCAGTGCCGAGTGGCTAAAGATAAATCGTAATGGCTCACCAAGGTCGAGCAACCGCTCCTTGTCTTTCATAATCAGACTATACGCGCCGTCATCGTCCTTGGTCTTGCCGCCCTCGCCTTTGGTGTCTTTGCTATCTTTCCAGTGGCCGTTTTTGTCTGCCGCAAAATAGCCATTATGCACATCTTGCGCACGCAGGCCATCCATCACGCCAACATTTTTCGGCTTCGCCGCTACTTTCGTATAGGCTTCTTCAAACCACTCGGCAAACTTACCTTTTACCGCACCGACCTCTACGTAATTAGCGACTTTGTCAATAAAGAACAGACTCAAAACCTTTATGTCATTTCCGAGCTTTCGCTGCTTCTCGAAATGATCCTCGATCGTCAACTCAATCTGCCGCTTCATGATATCCTCGTGCAAACTCTCGTCGTGCTGCCCGACGTATAGCACTGTGCCATTGGCAAATTCCACCGCCTGCTCGCCAAAGTCGATACTCTCTACCACGTAGCCCTCATAAACCGCACGTTTCGTCACATCCGCCAAATCATCACCTGGCGACACCTTCACGACCTTGCGCTGCAAGCCGCGCTCATCGCTCGTATCCAGCTCCAGTCGTGCAAATAGCCGCGTTTTTCCCTGTCGCTCTATGCTCTGCACCGCCACATACGCGTCATTGTAGCTATCCTCGCTCTGCACGCTATGCACCTCAATCTTCTTCACCAGCCCCTTGTCATACGCGTCCACCGGTGTCAGACGATACAGCAGATTGTACGGATGTTTATGCGTAGCGCTATAGCGCAGCGTGCACAGCGGATTCAGGCTGGTAATTGCGTCGCGGCGAATGTCCGTCTCCATATTTTGCGGTTCATCGATAATCACTACTGGGTTTGTAGCTTTTATGTAGTCCAGCGGCCGGCCATAATCACTCTCTTTGTTCATGATGTTCTGACTTTTCGCAAAACTATCAATCGTAATCACCATAATTTGCAGCGTATCATTGGTTGCAAACTCGCGCGCCTGCCCCGTCTTTTTGCTATCCCACACATAATAATTCATCTCAGGCTTGTTATATAGCTCAGCAAAATGTTCTTTCGTAATCTCCAGATTCTTCAACACACCCTCGCGTATCGCCACGCTCGGCACTACGATGATAAACTTCTTCCAGCCGTAGTTTTCGTGTAGTTCGTGAATCGTGCGCAGGTAAACGTAGGTTTTGCCCGTACCGGTTTCCATTTCGACAGAAAAATTCATGCCATCCGTTAATTCTTGCTGGAACCCATTTGATACAACAGACTCAAAGCCACTTGATGAAATATCAGGAGTACCAATTGAAGGTGCAGCCGTCGGCAGACCACTGTATTCTTGAACAGACCATGTGTTCTTCAGGATCTGATTGTTGCTTAACGATAGCATATTGCCCCTTGCGCTCGTCGCCTCCAAGTTCAACTGCGGCCCCTCCAGCCCCAGCCCTATCTGCTCAGCAATCACACCACTATCATTCTTCGGCTGCCCAGCAAATACATTGACTACCGACTGAATGGCGTCGAGTTGATATTGTTGGTTTGATTCAAACTGGAGTTTCATGACTTAGCCGCTTCAACTATAGAATCAAGCTTTTCTACAATTTCTTGCTTAACCTGATCTACACTGATATGATTAATGATTTCGTAGTAGTCTGATTTAGATACATTGATATTAATTGACCGAAACATTTTTTCTAAAAAATCACTACCTTTTTCAGATAGTTGGCTTTCTAAGGGCTTGGAAATATAATTGGGCGTTAAATTATTAGTTAAGTAGTCGCTAGCATCTTTGGCTGTTTGAGCTGCAAACATCCCACCATATAAATTCTTATCCTGAGCAAAGTTTATTAATGCGTCTGGGATAATAAGATAGTTTTCTATCTCAGGTTCATTCCAGTAGAGCGATTCGATGCCATCTTTCTGTACTTGACCGCTAGTTTTGCTATCTCTCAGAATACAGGTTTTAAAGCTTTTGCTTACACAAGCTCGTATTATTTCATGTAATTTTATCGCGGGTTTCGCATCATTGCTTTGTAAAAATTTAACATACTTTTCCAAAATCGCAGTTGCGTCATGCCCTAGTAGCTTTGCGAACTTTAATAGGATAAGTTGATCTGTAAAATCCTCTGTCCATAATACAAAATTGTTTTGTAACGCATTGATTACATCATTATTTGATAAACGGAGAAGGCCTGTGATGTCTTTGAGGTCAGAGATATTTGTAGAGGGCTTAGGAACAATCTGAATATTTGAAATGCCAGTCCTTTCAACAATAGCACTTGAATGAGTAGCAATAACAAATTGGTTTTGGTTCTTTACACCCACGTCTTTTAGCCAATCCACCACCTGTCTTTTCATATATGAATGCAGATGCGAGTCAGGCTCATCAATCAGCAAGGTTGCGTTTTTGTGTAGAAAAACGAAAGTAGCTATTAAAAGAAATTGCAAGAAGCCACTACCTGCAGAAGTGAGCTCAAAAACTTTATTATCATACGTGTACTTGACTACAATATCTGGGTCTATTGCAGAGTTGTAGTTTATGTCTTCAAGTGATATGCCAAAAAGCTCGTGTATACCGATTTTTAATTCACTCCACGCAGACTTATCATTTGAATAAACCTCAAAGAGAAGGTTACGTATTATATCACCTGGTCTTCCCTCGCCCATAGCGAGATTCTGAGCTGCGGGGTCAAGTTTATTCTCACTCGTTTGAATACCAGAAAGCGGTGGCAGGTAGAAAACATTCCCAGCATCATCTGGTACCTTAGCGCTGATGTCAGTAGGCTTGCAGTATACCAATTCATCATTGCTATGCTGAAGCTGCATACCATAAGACCACTCGTTTCCACCGCTATCAATACCGCTCACAGTAATCGTTACATGAACATATTTTGATGTCTCACCCTTGACACGAACCTGCCCGTCTTTCCAAAGATCTTTTGTGGATCTCACAGGTACAGGATATATGGCAGTCCTTGGAATAGCATATCCTGTCCGGATTTTCGCACCACTTCTAGCTTTGCCCCTTTGCCAAGCATTACATAAAAACGACCATAGATAAATAGCTTGCATAATCGTTGTTTTACCTGAGTTGTTCTGGCCTACTAGGAGTTGGAATTCGGGGTTAATATCTACTTCAAGATCTTCGAGGCTTTTGAAATTCTTAACACTAACTTTCGTAATCATAATACCTCCACAGCAATATTCTGCTGCTCAGCCTGCAAAATCAGATTCGTCTTCAAATTCACATCATCCCTAAATGCTTGGTCGAGGAGGATTATTTGCGAGGGGGATTTGGCGAGGATGGTGGCGAAGAGGTCTTCGGTCATGTGTCGCGAGAGGCTGATGGCGAGGGTTTTGGACGGGATGAAGATGAAGTCTTCGTGAGTTTCCATTTCAACGAGTGGCGAAATGCCGCGTTTGAGTAGGATTTCGGCGAGTAGGTCGGCGTCGCTCGCGCTGTCTTCGATTGGATTAAGCTGGCCGAGGGTGGCTTGGCGGATTTCGGTCGGGTTACGCATCTGTTCGTTCCATTTTTTGAAGTTACTGTCGCCTAGCACATATGAGCGGAAGCCAAGGTCGAGTGGTGTTTCGCGCTCGGTGATTTTGTCGGCAAAATCTTTGCTGATTTTTGTGCCAGCACGACGGATACGTTCGCGAGCAATTTCGGCAATAGTTTTGTAGCCAGCTTTTTGTGCCTCTGATTTTTCGTCAGTCAACTCTGGCAACTGCACAGTTAGCCATTTTCTATCACCACCGTCTTCAGCATTAAGCTCGCCAACTGCTTGCGCAAGCGTTCCCGAGCCACCAAAGAAATCCAATACAATGGCATCTTTTCCATCGTCCTCATTTAACTGGATTGATAAGAGGCGCTTTATCATCGCAACTGGCTTAGGAAAGTCGAAAACTTTTTCACTAAAGAGAGACCTGATATCCTTTGTGCCGTCCTGGGTGTAAATGTCGTCGATTATGCTAGTGGGCGTACCCAGCTTCTGCTTACCATTCTCGTCAAGTAAGTAGCCTTTGAAGCGTACTGAGTACGAACCATCTTGTTGCTTGCTGAACACAAGTTCATTGTTATTTTGAGCTTCGATAACACGCTCTTTTGACCAGAGCCATTGTTTGCTTGGCCATACCTCCTCGTTGTTATGGATAATAGGATACATTAAATTTTTACGCTCAGCCATGCTCGTTGTCGCCAACGGCCATGTGCCATATGGGCCACGCGTATTAAATTTTTCGTCTTTTTTATTATAGACAGCGAGTGTCTTGTCGCTCAAAGGCGTGCTGAATGATTTAATCTCATTTGCGTTTCGGCAATACACAAGAATGTATTCGTGCAGGCCGATAACTCCAGTTGTTTTCGCGCCTGCGCCAAATTTATTCTTCCATATAATCTGTGCGACAAAATTCTCCTCACCAAAAATCTCATTCATCATCAGACGGAGATTATGAACTTCATTGTCGTCGATACTCACGAAAATCACGCCGTCTTGGCGGAGCAGGTTGCGAGCGAGAAATAAGCGTGGATACATCATGTCCAGCCAATTGCTGTGCTTGTGTCCGCCGGTGTTGACACGCAAGCCGTCATCGCGTGTGGCGTTGCCTTCTTCGTCGAGCAAACCTTCATCCATGGCATTTTGGCGACGAGTTTTGGCAAAATCGTCGTTGTATACAAAATCATTGCCCGTGTTGTACGGCGGGTCGATATAAATCATCTTGATTTTGCCATAGTAGGCCTTGTGCAGCACCTTCAGCGCCTCGAGGTTGTCGCCCTCGATAAACATATTCTGCGTCGTATCCCAATCGACCGACTCGTCGGGTTGTGGATGGAGGGTACTGACGGTCTTTTCCTGAATTTTAGCAAACACACTCGACTTGCCTTTCCAGCTCAAGCCATACTTCTCACCCAGCTCAATATCTTCACCTAGCGTCGCTTTCAACGCCCCAAAGTCCACCTTGCCCCCACTCACGACCTCAGGAAACAGCTCAGCCAGCTTCTGCACCTGCTCGGATTTGATATCTGAATTGTAGCCGTCAGTCGCTGACACGGTAATTACCTCCTAAATCTTACCTACATTATACACTACTGGTCTCTGTTTCAGCCACGCTACCGCTATCGTTCTGAGTATTTTCATACTGATAAATAAATTGCTTTGCAATGACAAGCCTGAACTCATCAGTATGCTCGTTGCCAACGCGCGATAGCTCATTCATGTCTTTATCGCGTCTTGCGCCGTGACTATCAAGATATTCTAGGGAGTCGGATGTGATATTCTTGTACTTTGCGTACTTTTTATCTTTCGTTATTAAGTCATATAGGTATTGCTGGTCTATATAGCGACCAATATCCTTGAACGTAGCTTCGTTTAGATCACTTCTATGGTAGCCGCTATTACTGGTCAGGCTAGACCATTTTCCTAAGAATTGGGAGACAAAATCAATTGCACCGTCGGCTGATTTTATATGCTTTTTTAGATAGGTTTCTATCTCAGACTTTTCACAAAAATCTGCCCAATAAGAGTAAAGGAAATAGTGACTATCAGTAGTATCAATGGGCATCTTGTTTGCTTTGGCTACATTGCGGATAACATCGAGAGCGGTTTTCTTGTACTCAGCTAGTTCATCTTCATTTAGCAGTGGCTCTTCACGCGACCTCTCCTCTGTGCTATAGAGAACAACTTGCCGAATAGCATAAGGAAGTGCCGTGACCCTACCTTGATCGAAGGTATAGTGCAAAAGAGACGTGTAGTCCGCTACCTTGGACGTTGATGTTTTTAGTATGTCGTCAATTATGAATAGTGCTTTGTCGAGAGGATTTAGAGAAAAAGCAGATGACCGCGTTGCATTCGGCAGTCTCGCAGCAACATCAAGAAGACTTTTTGCGAACTCTAGTTTGTTTGCGATTTTATCATGATGATCACCAATTGTCTGCATTGCTGCACTAAAATTATTCTCATTGATAATTACAAGACCCTCGTCGATACTATCTTTGTCAGTTACATTACTCAAAAGAGTCAAGAGCTTTTTGTCTGAGACGCCATATGACTCATCGAAATGAGAGAAGAATATATCAAAGTAGTTTTTTGATGCAATTCTTTGTGCTTGCCGAAGGTCATCAGGGTCCTCATCACCATGATTATGCATAACATACTGAACCTGTGGAAATAAGTCTTTCAGGATAGCTAAGCGCCGACCTCTTTCTCCACTAAATAGTTCCGTAATTTCACGCTTTCTTTTCGCAACTTTTTCATCTGAATCACTATAAGAACCGTAGCCCCGATGCTCGAGCAGCAACTCTCTACTGCTATATATTGCTCGGTAAAACTTCTCATCGAAAACACGGATTATTTCAATTGTGATAGAGTCGAGTGTGGTTTGTTTGCCGTGGTTTATAAGTAGTAACGAGTGCAAAACGTTCATTATTTTATTGATAGCTCGAGGTGAACTGACATACACGTTTAATCCGCTGGAAAAGTATAGCGAACGAAATCTATCCATTTCTTGCTGATCAATAGTTATGTTATTTATCGCAAGCATATATTGCAGCTTTTTGGTAAATACGTCGTCTAGCGTATAGCGTGGAATCGCCGGCAGATGGAGCGGTATCTGGACAATTTTTTCTAGGTAATCATTGCCTCGTTGGCCTTTGGGTAATTGATCTTCAAGAGCCGCGCTAACATATTCTTTATCAAATGGCAGGACGAAGGTGATCCCTTCATAGTTAGCTATATTGTTGATGAGTCGAAAGATGTCAGCAATCTGATTTTTGTTCAATCTATCGATATCGTCGATGAACACAACGATTTTTAAGTCCTTCTCTTTTATCGTTTTCTCAACTTTTTCCTTGGCTCTTTTTATCCCGTCACTTGACGCCATGAGTCTGCCTATGTATCCTACGCTATCGGCAATCTTACCAAGCGAAACCTTAGTTTCGTCCCTACCTGCTCCTATGAAATCAAAATTAGCATCCATATCGAAAGGCAATCCGGCAGAAGCTATCTTATCTATCCGTTTGCCTATTTTATTTATACGAGACTGAGCAGATGTGCCCGTGAGCTGAGTACTTATCTGATTAAGGATATCCCAAAATATTTTCTCCGTTTCACCGCCGAGTGTCCATGCATTTACATATATACCTTCTAGACTTTCAGAGCTATCCAGTGCCGACTGAATAAGGTTGACGGTGGATGTTTTCCCCATTCCCCACTTTGCGTAAAGGCCGATGACAAAATTTTCATCAAGATTAAAACTCTTGACTATCTTGACGATATTTTGAGCAAAGCGCATACGACCGAAGAGATCCTCTTTAGCTAAGCTTATTGGTTCGTCGGAATGATATAGTTCATTCATATTACTTCTCTTCGTTTTGCTTATAATCTTCTGCGAGCATCGTTTGGCTTCAGCTTCGCGTCACTCCCTTTCGAGCTAATTTCTCGCGAGGTCGGTCGTCGGCTTGTCTATCTCGCAT
>JAPUDQ010000032.1 GCA_027493025.1 Candidatus Saccharimonadota bacterium
GGACATCAGGTTCTCATCCTGACAATCCGGGTTCGATTCCCGGTACGATCACCAAAAGTTGCTTACTCAAACACCGAGCATAAGAAACCATCTTTTGCGGCAGTGTTTGGCCCGACAGCTCGCTAAAAATAGCGAGCTGTTTTGTTTGTGCAGATAGTAGCGCTTCAAAGATCGGTGTTTTCTCTGGCCGTACGTCATCATGGGCATGCACTAGCACTTTCTCGAAGAACACTTGGTTGAGCATCCGTTTTATGTGTTCTGGGGCTATTTTGTAGAGCCTTTTGGCATTCGTCGCTAGCTCTAGCACCATGTCGAGATTTTTTCTTACATCTGTGTAATTCTGCTCTAATGCCGAGAATCTCGTCTCTATATCCGCCATAGCCCGCTCAAGGGCTGTTTGTTCCCGTTTGAGGAGATCGAGCGGAATCGCATCAGCGTAGTGTGCTTCGAGGAGCTTCTGCTGCTTTCTGGCTATCTTATCCTTTTCGAGTCGTATATTACCTTGTGAAGATAACTCTTCTTTGCGACGCTCATCTAGCTCCTTGTAAAGTAGCGTTTTGAGGCTTTCTTTTTGAGATTCACTCAGGTAGATATCCTTGTAGTATTCTTCAATCTGTCGCTCGACTTCATCGGACTGTACCGATCGCTGTTGGCAATTGTTACGCCTGCCATGTCTATTACTGCACATAAAGTAGTGATAGTGATTGCCCATCTTGTTTTTCGACACCTGTACGAGTAATCTTCCGCCACACGAGCCACACCACACCGTACTCTTCAAGAAATGAGGGTGCTGTCGGGTACGTTCACCTTGTAGATTGCTCTTCAAAATATCTTGCACCTGTTCCCAAGTTTGCGCATCAACGAGTTTCTCATGGCTACCTTCATACAGCGCACCGTTATACCGCATCATGCCTTTGTAGTACGGATTCGTCAGTACTTTATTCAGTGTTGGCTGGGTAATGGCTTTCGATGGAATCTTTGGGGTAGGGGCGGTTGTTAAGCCCTCTGTCGCCAGTTGATCGGCAACTTGTTGCACGGTCTTGTTACCTTTGGCATAGAGTTGAAAGGCTTTTGCGACCAATGGAGCACGTTCTGGGTCAAGAATAACCGTACGAGCCTCCCGACCGAGTTCGTCACGATTAATGACATTCTTATACCCCAGCGGTGCCTTCGACGGTGTCCCACCACTCTGTACCTTCTGGAGCATACCTTTCTTTACTTCATGAGCAAGGTTGTTACTGTAGAACTCTGCCACCGAGCTCATAATGCCGTGCATCAGGCTGCCTGATGGTGTGCTGTCGTCAAACGACTCAGTCGTTGACACAAGCTGCACATCGACACTACTCAGTAGCTTACTTATTTCTACATCATCCGCTCGGTTACGAGCTAGACGGTCAAGTTTGTGGACAATAACATAGTCTACTTTATGCTCTTTGATGTACCCCAGCATCTCCTGAAGAGCTGGACGGTCAGCGGTTTTAGCTGATTCACCACGGTCAACAAACTCTTTGACGACAAAAGCTCCCATACTCTCTGCCTTTTGTTGGTTAGCAGCTTTCTGGGCTGGGATAGAAAAGCCTTCACTGGTGCCACCTTTCTCAGCCTGACGCTTGGTAGAGACACGCACATACGATACGGCAATGCGTGGTCGTTCTGTCGTACCTGTGACTTGCTCCATACTTTGGAGCAGTAGGGTGTTCATAGTATTCCTCCTTTCTGTGGCGTATGCCACGGGTTACGTTGGTATTATTTTGTTCGAGGTATCTATGTACCTCTGTTATTATTTGTCGGGTCATCCTATTAACGCTCTCTTTCGATTGAATGTCCAGTGATTTATTGGGTTTTATCGTGTTTGTTTTCATGAGGGTGCATCCCCAGTGATATCGGCTGTTTCTGTGAGGTGGCGCATGTAGAACTCGATAGCCTGCGCCAGCTTCGCAATATCTAGCTGTTCGTTTCGCACCGCCTCGATAGCTACATTGCCAGACAGGGTTGGTCGTCCTCGACCCTGCTTCTTTGTTCGTATCTTAGTCGTGCAACTCATGGGCTACCACCCCTCGTCCACGCTACCAACTGCCGCCCCCGCACCGTGAGAGATGTACCCCATATAGAGGGTATAGTCACGACAACTGCGCGCAGGGCTTCGGGGATGAATTGCCCCATATAGCATCCACCGGCATGATAGGCGGAATGATTGGGGTATATACCGCTTTTTTGTACTAGTTCCATAGATTTCTCCTTTCTACTTGCTATTACTAGTGCGCAAATGCGCGAGCAAGCGAGGCTAGAATAGCAGGAGAGTCAAGAAGGGGTCACGGAGAACGTAAAGGATAAGTATATCCGAGAAGACAGCCACTTATGGGGCGAAAATGACGAAAAATGATAGCTGTGTATACATAGGGAGAATGTACGCAACAGAGGAGGGAAATGGTAAAATAGAGACAATGAATTTCTATCAATCTAAATGCCGCCAACTTGCAGGTACAGACTATTCCGAGGTAACAAAGAATGCTCGCAAAGAATACGCTAAGGTGCAGAAACTTACTAAGCGCCAGCCATATGTACGCTCCAAGTATTTTTCAAAAGATAAGATATTTATCACTATCTTCTGGAATCACTTAGTTCAAAAAAGAAAAGGCGAACAAATTGTTCGCGCTAAACTGCTACTTGCGGCCTTTGACATGCTAAGAAACACAACCTATGAGCCAGAATCACTTTTTGAGAAGGGCGATGCACTCCATCGTTTTTACGGTAAGACAGCTGATGGAATTGAATTTGCCGTACAGGTAAAGCACGACCTAAAAACAGGGCGTAAAGACTTTATGTCAGTCTTCCCGCTCAAGAAAAATCAGACGAAGAAAATACGTGATAAAAAATAAAACCCTCCGCTGGGTGGCCTAAAAACCACAGTGCCGAAGGTTTTTTGACAGGCTTGAGGCTTGTCTACCTGTTACTTTAGCACAAGTGGTGTGAAAATGGAAGATACTCAAGTGTAACCCCTATACAGTCTTACTGCTAGGGCACTAATATCTGATGCCAAAATCTGAGTAAATTCCTAAAACTTAACCCAAATTCTTAGCTAAACATGAGGGCAATTGGAGTTTTTAGGGCTTTGGCAATCTTATCAATGTTGTCGATTGATACGTTCTGTTCGCCACGCTCGATAGAGCCAATGTAAGTCCGGTGCAAACCGGCTTTGTCTGCAAGCTCCTCCTGCGAGTAGCCTTTTTGCTTGCGTAGTTCTCGCACGCGCTTGCCAAATGATTTTCTGACCCTTGTTGTCATCTTCTACTAGCGTAGAAAAATGATGACAATAGCTCTACAGTCAATAACTAGCATTTTATAGGCTTGGCCTGATAAAATGATGAATATAAATAGCATTATTGTTGTGATGAATGAACAACGGAAAACGAATGAATGAGAAAACTATTAACCAACCTGCGCGGAGGGCGAGAAACTGAAAATATCAAGCCAGATAACGCTTCTCATGAAGTTGTTTCATACAACACCTTGCGAGCGTTTAGACATATCATAGAAAACCCGAACGCAACAATAAATCCGGCGAAAATATCGAGCAATCGTATCAACAATGTCGGCGACGCGCTTGAGGGCTTTATCAAAGACGCATATGCCGAGCTTCTTGATACTCATCTCTCGGACTATGAAAAAGACGTTGTGTATTCCCGCGTTTTTTCATGGCTTGGCAACTCCGGCAATCCGCCAGACAGCATGTTGCGCGGTGGCGACGGTATCGAGGTTAAGAAAATCCAGTCAATCAGTTCCGCAATCGCGCTCAATAGTTCCTCGCCAAAAAATAGACTTTATGCCAGCGATACGCGAGTAGCAACCGGCGCAAAGACAGCCGAAAACTGGATAGAAAAAGACATTGTGTACGCAATCGGGAGTGTACCAGGGCAAGACCTGAAAAGGTTATGGCTCATCTACGGCGATTGTTATGCCGCGTCAAAAGAAGTGTATGACCGATTGTCAAACGCCATCGCAACAGGTGTCCGACAACTGCCCGATATTCAATTTCAAAAAACAAACGAACTCGGACGAGTCAATAAAGTTGACCCGCTTGGCATTACCAATCTGCGAGTGCGCGGCATGTGGCACATTGACAATCCGTCGCGCGTCTACGTACATCTCGTATCAAACAGCCCGAACCGTCAGTATTACCTACTCATGCGCGAGGAGAAATATCAAAACTTTCCGCTAGGCGATAGGCTCGCACTTGAGCGTATCCAGTCGCCCCACTATGACAATTCACTTGTAGAAATCCGAAATCCCGACAATCCAGCACAACTAATTAAGGCGAGGTTTATAAAATATGAAATTTGATATAGTATCATTCTTCTCTGGCGCAGGTGGTCTTGATACGGGCTTCCATAATGCCGGGTTTAACATTATCTGGGCAAATGAGTTTGATAAGAGGATCACCCCTACACTGCGACATAACTTCCCGAACACGATTGTTGATGACCGTAGTTTATTTGACGTGCCATCATCTGATATCCCTAGTGCTATTGGAGTAGTTGGCGGACCACCATGCCAGAGCTGGAGCGTTGCGGGCAGTGGGCGCGGGCTGAGTGACCAACGTGGTCAAGTATTCCTTGAGTATATTCGTGTCATTCGTGATAAAAAGCCGTTATTTTTCCTTGCTGAGAACGTGGCAGGCATGCTGTCATCTCGACACAAAGCTTCGCTTGATCTTATTATTGAAGAATTTAACAAGCTCGGCTACCACTTTACTTATAAACTCTTAAACGTCAAGGATTATGGCGTACCAGAGGACCGTAAGCGTGTTATCTTCGTTGGCTATCATAAAAAACTAGGCAAAGCATTTACATTCCCCGAACCCGCACCAGACAAGGAGCGTAAAGTTTTGCGCGATGCAATTTGGGATCTGAAAGACAGCGCTGTTGCTGCGCGCGATAAGAATAAAACCAACGGGGATAAGCTTAGAGTGCTTAATCATGAATATCTAAACGGTGGTTTTTCAACAATCTATATGTCGCGCAATCGTGTGCGCAGTTGGGACGAGCCATCATTTACCATTCAAGCAGGTGGACGACATGCGCCAATCCATCCTCAAGCTCCTAAGATGGTAAAGGTTGGTATTGATGAGCAAGAATTTGTAAAGGGCAAAGAAAAACTATATCGTCGTCTGTCTGTGCGTGAAGTCGCGCGTATTCAGACATTCCCCGACGATTTCAAGTTTATCTATACTGACGTCGCTGATGGCTACAAGATGATTGGTAATGCCGTGCCTGTTAAGTTTGCTGAAGCGATAGCAAAGCAAATCAAGAGAGATCTAGACGCTTACTATAAAAAGTGAGTTTCCCAGATAATGGTTAGCGATGTAAACTGATATTATATTCTGTTAAAATAGAAAACAGATGAACAACGGAGAGACGAACCAAGAGGAAGTTAGTACGGTGATGGACGACACTAGTTCATTAGCTAGCATACCACTTATTAAACGCGCCCGCATTGAGTCAGAACTCAAGAAAGCCGAAGTTGACGTAAAGACAAGGCAATACACTGACGATAAAGTGGCGGCCGAAGCCTACAGAAAAATTGGCGACAAATTCAAGGAGTGGATATTGCCAGAAAACCTTGTCATTCTGACAGGTGCTGGAACGTCTATTATTTCTGGCTCTGACGGTAAGCCTATACCCGAAAAAGACGGTCAAAAGTACGCAGGTAAAACTGTGTGGACTATTTGGGACGCGGTAAAAGGCTCAATCTCTGATGTAGATATTGACGGCATCCTTAAACAATTTGATTTTTATGATTCAGCGAGCAAGAAGGAAAACGACAAGTTCAACCTTGAATTACTCTTATCACTGATTGAAAATTTCATAACTGCAAATAGTAATATTACTGAAACGTCAGTCAAAAAACTTGTAGACGATTGTCAGAAACTTAAAGACGCGATAATTAATACTCTCAAAAAAGAGTGCGAACTATATTTGCATGATATTGCGCCACACCCACAGTTTTTGCGCACCTTGCTAGCGGCAAGAAAACGATCACAATCCAGGCTCAAGCTATTCACCCTTAATTACGATACGCTTTTTGAGCAATCTGCCGAGGCTATTAACGCAACGATTATTGATGGCTTCTCGTTTACACGAAAACCTGTATTTAATGGAGCGAATTTTGACCTAGACATTGTCAGGAGAGAGAAAAGCCGCATTTTTCATCAGGAAAACTTTGAAGAAAAGGTTTTTCACCTCTACAAGCTACATGGCTCGCTTGATTGGGAAGCGTCAAACGATCAAATCGTGCGCCTACAGGACTTTGCCGAAAAGCCTTTGATTATTCCACCGAGCGCACATAAGTTTGAGCAAAGTTATGAAATGCCATTCTTTGAGATGATGTCTCGTTTTCAGCAAATTTTGCGTAAAGAAAATACAGTCCTGCTGGTAATTGGCTATAGCTTTGGAGACGCTCATGTAAATAGGGTCATACTTGAGGCATTAAACTCAAATCTTAATTTTGAGGTTGTTGTCGTGTCGCCAACTGTCAATCTTCTTGATGATAAGACTAATGACACATTGAAGCGACTTCATCAGCTCGTTGATAACGGAAATACTAGCGTTACGCTCATTAGCGATACATTCCAAAGATTCGTGCAACAAATGCCAAAAGTTGTGTACACCGAAAGAAACGATATTGCCCAGCAGGATAAGACTGACGACGTAAGGATTACAGAAGATGAAGAACCCGTCCCCTTTTGATAGAGAGCGCTTTGTTGGCTATGTTTCATCGGTAACACCTACATCAGCCTGTGTAACATTTCCAAATCCAAAATTGCTTGATCGTTTTTTCTATGATGGCGATATATTGCAAGGCGGTCTCGTCGGTAACTACATAGTAATCGAAGGTTACGGCTACGGTTTACTAGCAAAAACAATCAAAGTTGAGCTGTCTGATAAGTCAAACACTTACAAAAGTCTTGCGAATCTCAAAGAAAGCACATCACACCCAGTTGCGATAGCAGAGTTTCAGCTATCTTTTGACTCTTTCTCGCTTGAGGGTCAAGGAGCTGGGATTGTGCAGTATCCAGAAATCGGCGCGAAAGCGTATGCTTGCCCTGCAAGTATTTTGAGCAAACTGATAGATGATTTTGGCAGACCATTAGACTCTGACAACCCGCCCGATGATTTACTTGAGCTAGCTTGTCTTGACTCAAACCCCTCAAAGCGGATAAGAATATCAGCTAACGCTCTTTTGTCTCGTCATTGTGCGATTGTTGGCACTACAGGAAGCGGTAAAAGCTACACAACAGGTAAACTTATCGAAGAGCTATGCAAAAAAGATAATGCCAAGATCATCATTTTGGACGCAACGGGCGAATTTGAGGACTTTGCCACAGAATCATATTGTCAACGGCTTGCTTTCGGAGATGGTGGAGATACTTACTTTCCATATCAACAGCTTACGGAGAATGACCTTTTCGCTTTATTTAGACCTTCGGGTCAAAGCCAAGAGCCGACGCTACAGCAAGCTATTAGGAGCTTGAAGTTAGCAAAACTTGAGCCAGAGGCTTCTTTTGTTGATGAGGGCTTAATAAAGAAGCCAGGACTAAGCAAAAAGGAATTTGGCGAGAAATATACTGAACATCTTGAAGAAATCGAGGGTGCTGAAGCTGATTTTGATATCAATAAACTAATGCAACAAATAGAGTATGAGTGCGTTTATGATAGTGGCGGCTCTTTCTCAGCACCTGATTTTTCGGTTTGGGGCAAGAAAAATGATTCCATGTTCAGCTATTGCTCTAGTTTAATAAAACGAGTCTCTAATTTACGAGCAAAGACGGACATTTCAAAATTGTTTGGATTTAATGAAAGTCATATCAGTGGCTACAAGAAATTCCTTGATGAATTTGAAGATTTTTACAAAGGCGATAAAAAATTGCTGGTTGTTGATCTGTCAAAAATTAGTAGCGAAGCAAATGTAAAAGATATTTTTAGTAATGCTGTTGGTCGCTATCTCCTAGAGGGTGTCCGTAAGCAAGCTGACTTATTTAAGGAGTTTACGAAAAAACCACTCATTCTCATGGTGGACGAAGCACACCAGATATTTGAAATTAACAAAGTAAAAGATGAATACTCAAATGAGTTTAAATTGGACGCATTTGAGAAGATTGCCAAAGAGTCTCGAAAGTTCGGTTTGTTTCTTTGCTTAAGCACGCAACGCCCAGCAGATATACCAGCGGGCGTATTAAGCCAAATGGGAACATTTATTGCTCACAGGCTTATCAATGAGCGAGATATTCAAGCTATCAGGAACTCTGTTCAGGATAGTTCTGCTGGGGTGCTTTCATTCCTGCCATCGTTCAAAAAGGGACAAGCGTTACTTACTGGCAATGAATTTCCAATGCCAATAGTTATACAGACAAACGAGATTGAGGGCGTTAAGCCCCGATCTCGTACTCCAATACTTTTTGAGAATACTGGATCATCGAGAGGCTCGAATACTAAATAAAGACCATAGTGCACAAGATGTCCACCCAAAAAATTAGCAGCAGCGTGTAATTAAGTCGTTACAGATCATCCGTATAGCTCATAAGTATTTTATATTTTTGAGAGTCCGCCTCTGATAGGTTCACCAAGAAAAATACCTCAGCGTGCCTGAGGTATTTTTCTTTTTGCTTATCTAC